>CAZESN010000203.1:0-4442 GCA_964514775.1 uncultured Rhodovulum sp. | reverse complement strand
CGGTGTTGTTGACCTCGACGCTCAATCCCTTGCGGCTCGGCAGGATGTCGCCCGGCCGCATCGCGGCACCCGAGATCGCGTTCTCGACGGCCGGCACGAGCACGCGCAGCCGCAGGTCGAGCCCCGCCTCCATGATCATCCGGGCAAGGCCGAGCGCGGTCGCGGCTCCGCCCATGTCCTTCTTCATGATGCCCATGGCGCTCGAGGGCTTGATGTCGAGCCCGCCGGTATCGAAGCAGACGCCCTTGCCGACCAGCGTCACCTTCGGCGCGTCCGCCCTGCCCCAGACCATGTCGAGAAGCCGCGGCGCCTCGGTCGCCGCCGCCCCGACCGCGGCGATCAGCGGATAGCCCGCCGCGCGCAAGTCCTCCATGCCGCTGGTAACGCGCACCTCGGCCCCCTGCGCGCCGGCGAGATCCCGGAACGCGGCCTCGAGCGCTGCGGGGCCGAGATCGCAGGCGGGCGTGTTGATCAGGTCCTGCGCCATCGCCGCCGCCACCGCGGTGCGGGCGATGCGCGCCGCATCGACGTCCGGGGGGCAGACGAGCTCGACCTGCGAGGCCGGTGCGGGGCTGCGGTAGCGCGTGAACCGGTACTCGGCCATCAGCGCGCCGAGAAGCTCGAGATCGGTGTCGAGACAGGCCCCGGCCGTCTCGAGCGCGTAGCGGCCGGCCGGCAGCTTCGCCACCGCGCCGGCGAGGTGGAACCGGTCGCGGGCCCGGGCCTGCGCGGTTCCCCAGCCGACCAGGGCCCCGGCGGGCTTACCATCGGGTCCGGGCAGCACCAGCACCTCTCCGAGCCCCGCGGCGAAGCCCATGGCCTCGGCCCAGGCCGCCACCTGCGGCGCCTGCTCCCGGCGCCAGGCCGGCAGGGTATCCGGCGTCAGGACGTGGAGCGGCAGGGCGGGCGTGTCGGAAGGAGGTACGAGCGGCATCGGCAGTCCTGGGTGAAGATATCCAACCCAAGACTAGCGGCCGCCCGCCGTTGCCTACAAGGCCGATTGATCGGCGTAGAGCATCACCGAGAAGAGCGAATCCTCGCTCATGCGGATCAGGCGCCGCGCGACCGCGCCGGTCGCGACCCGGTCGCCGGCATCGAGGCAGTGGCCGAGGTCGCGCGACACGCGCGCGAAGTCGGTCAGGCCGACCTGCTCGCTCAGGCCCGCGAGCCGCGAGGCAAGGGCGCGGGCCTCGGCGCTCTCGCCGCCCGCCAGCGCGCGCTCCAGCAGACCGATTCGATCCGTGAGGTGGAAGACCACCTCCTCTATCACCTCCCGGCAGCGCTGATCCCCCAGCGACTGGCGCAGGACCATGATCCGCGTGGTGTCGAGCACGGCCTCCTCATGTGCTGCCAGCTCGATAACCTGTGCCCCCATGGTATTCTCCCAGATTCACCCGCGCGCAGACTGAACCGCGATAGCCAAGACTTCGTTAAGCCGCAGGGTTGCGCCCGCGCGCGGAGCGGTGAAAAGTCCGCCGCAGTTTAGATGAATGTGCGAGTCACCGGATGGAGTACGCCAGCCCCCTGCCCGACTACCTCGTGGAACGCTATCGCGCCTGGCGCGACCAGCGCTCGCCCGAGGAAATGGAGCAGCGCGAGCGCCTTGCCGACGGGCAGAGCCCGCGGGCGATGATCATCACCTGCTGCGACAGCCGCGTGCTGATCGCCGACATATTCGGCGTCGAGCCGGGGGATTTCTTCATCCACCGCAACATCGCCAATCTGGTGCCGCCGAACGAGCCCGACGGACGGGCCCACGGCACCTCGGCGGCGATCGAATATGCGGTGATCGCGCTCAAGGTCGAGAGCATCATCGTGATGGGGCATTCGAGCTGCGGCGGGGTGCGGGGCTGCCACGACATGCTCGCGGGGCTCGCGCCCGAGCTCGACACGCCGACGAGCTTCGTCGGCACCTGGCTGAAGCTCCTGAAGCCCGGGTTCGAGGGACTTGCCGGGCGGGGCCTCGACTATGAGGCCCGCATCCATGCGCTGGAGAAGGAGGCCGTCCTGGTCAGCCTCGCGAACCTCGTCACCTTCCCCTTCGTGCGCGAGGCCATCGAGGCCGGGCGGCTGACGCTTCACGGCGTCTGGAAGGATATCCGCAACGGCGGGATCGAGGCGCTCGACCCGGCGACGGGGAATTTCGAGAAGGTGTGACGCAGGGACCGGCCGGATCCGCGCCCGCGAGGATCGGGCATCACGCTGATCCCGATCGGTAATATTCAGGCCGCCGCCCGCGGGGGAGTGCGGGCGGGAGAGGCGCGGTCAGGGCCGCGCCCCTAGGCCCCGTTCAGTGCACGCTGACCGGCGAGAACTCGTTCTGCCGCGCGACCACGAAGGCCTGCTTGCGGTCGGGAACGAGCGCGAGCACCTCGCCGCTGGCGGCGTGGATCGCGTAGAGATGGTCGAGCTCGCCGGCCTTGGCACGCACCTCGGCCGGCAGGTCGGCGGTCTTGACCTCGCGGACATAGACGATCCGCCGGTCACCGTCGCCGGGAAAGCTGGGAAAATCGGTCATGGTCTGCTCCTCATGCCTCAGGTTTTGCCGTTGATCGGAATCGCGCGCACCACGGTCTCGGGTACGGCGCGCCTGAGCTCCACGTGCAGAAGCCCGTTCTCGAGCTCGGCGCCGGACACCTCGACCCCGTCCGCCAGCACGAAGCTGCGCTGGAACTGGCGGGCGGCGATGCCGCGATGCAGGAAGACCCGCTCGCCGGTATCGTCGGCCTGGCGGCCGCGGACCACGAGCTGGTTGCTCTCGAGCGTGATCGCGAGGTCGGTCTCACTGAAACCCGCCACAGCGAGGGTGATCCGCCAGGCGCCTTCGCCCAGCGCCTCGATGTTGTAGGGCGGATAGCCGTCGTTCCCGGTCTTGGCCGTGCGCTCGACAAGGCGGTCGAGCTGCTCGAAGCCCAGAAGGAAGGGATGCGACGCGAAAGTGACCTTCGTCATGAGGCTCAAGTCCTTGGCTAAGCGACTCTTTGCGCATGGCCCCGCTCAGGCGGCCACACCATTCCGAAATGGGTTCCGAGCGGGTCGATTGCAAGGGGCGCGGCACCCCCGCTATAGAGGGCCAAGGAGAGCCAGGAGCTGCGCGCCCCATGACCGAGCCGCCCACGATGTCGCGAAACGAGGTGCTGCGGGTGCAGCTCGAGCTCCTGCAGCGCGAGCACCGCGACCTCGACGTCGCGATCTCCGCCCTCGACACCGAGGGACGCGCCGACCCGCTGACCGTCCGGCGGCTCAAGCGGCGCAAGCTGATGCTCAAGGACCAGATGCAGCGCCTCCAGGACGAGATCACCCCCGACATCATCGCCTGAGTGCGGCTTGCACGAGCGGCGCGCGCCGATATAGTCCAGCGCTTTCGCAGCCCGGAGCACCGCATGCCCGAGACCACGCCCGCGCCCCTCATCGGTATAGTAATGGGCAGCCAGTCCGACTGGAGCGTCATGCGCGCCGCGGCCGGCATCCTGGAGACGCTGGAGGTGCCGTTCGAGGCGCGCATCGTCTCGGCCCACCGCACGCCCGACCGGATGTTCGCCTATGCCGAGGCGGCCGCCGGCCGTGGCCTGCGCGCCATTATCGCTGGGGCGGGCGGCGCGGCACACCTGCCGGGGATGATCGCGGCCAAGACGCTCGTCCCGGTGCTCGGCGTGCCCGTGCCGGTGGGCGACCTGCGCGGCGTCGACGCGCTTCTGTCGATCGTCCAGATGCCGCGCGGCGTGCCGGTCGCGACCTTTGCGGTCGGAGCGGCGGGCGCGGCCAATGCCGGGATCTTCGCGGCCGAGATGCTCGCGGCCGGCGATCCGGCGCTGGCCATGCGGCTGGCGGACTGGCGCGCGGCGCAGGCCGCGGCCGTGGCGGAGGCCCCGCACGATGACGTCTGAGCCCCTGGCCCCGGGCAGCCGGATCGGCATCCTCGGCGGTGGCCAGCTCGGCCGCATGCTCGCGCTCGCCGCCGCCCGGCTGGGGCTGCGCTGCCATGTCTACGACCCGGTCGCCGCTCCCTGCGCCGCCCCGGTGGTCGAGCGGGTTGTGCGCGCGGACTGGACCGATCTCGGCGCGCTCAAGGCCTTCGCGGCCGGGGTCGACGTCGTCACCTACGAGTTCGAGAACGTCGATCTCGCCGCCGTGGACGCGGTGGCCGCCCTTCGTCCGGTCCGCCCGGGCCGACGGGCGCTCGAGGTTTCGCAGGACCGGCTGGTGGAGAAGAGCTTCATCGCCGGGCTCGGCCTGCCGGTCGCGCCACATGCGGCGGTCGACGGCCCCGAAGACCTCGCGGCCGCCCTCGACACGATCGGCATCCCGGCGATCCTGAAGACCCGGCGCTTCGGCTATGACGGCAAGGGCCAGGTACGGCTCGGCCCCGGCGCCCCTGCCGATGCGGCATGGCGCGAGATCGGCGGGCAGCCGGCGGTCCTCGAGGGATTCGGCGACTTCCA
>CAZESN010000202.1:0-4459 GCA_964514775.1 uncultured Rhodovulum sp. | reverse complement strand
TCGCCTCGAAGAACGGCAGGCCCTCGATGTCGCCGACCGTGCCGCCGATCTCGCAGAGCATGAAGTCGACCTCGCCCTCGCCGACGAGGAGGAAATCCTTGATCTCGTTGGTGACGTGCGGGATCACCTGGATGGTCTTGCCCAGGTAATCGCCCCGCCGCTCGCGCTCGAGCACGTTCGAATAGATCCGCCCCGACGAGATCGAATCCGTCCGCCGCGCCGCCACCCCGGTGAACCGCTCGTAATGCCCGAGGTCGAGGTCGGTCTCGGCGCCGTCGTCGGTCACGAAGACCTCGCCGTGCTCGAAGGGCGACATCGTGCCCGGATCGACGTTGAGATAGGGGTCGAGCTTGCGCAACCGCACCGAATAGCCGCGCGCCTGCAACAGCGCCCCGAGGGCGGCCGAGGCGAGCCCCTTGCCCAGCGACGACACGACCCCGCCCGTGATAAAAATATAGCGCGCCATCGCCGCTGTCCCCGTAATAGAACCCGTTAATTGCCGCGAGGTGGGTCCCTGACCTACGGGACTCAATCTATACGGGAAATACCGGCCCGCAGCAAGCCGCATTCCCCAATATGCTGTGGACAGGTGGGATCGCTCCCACCAGACATGGCCGCCCTGGCCGGAGGCTCAGTTCGCGGGCGGTGGCGCCGAAGGCCCGTCCGACGGGATAGGCGGCAGGAGGTCGTCGCCCAGCCCCGGCATCACCGGACCGGTCGAGCTTGCCGGGGCGCTGCTGCCGCCGAGCGAGCGATCGATGACCGAAGTGGTCCCCGCCTCACGCGCGGCGATGACCGTCAGCGCGAGGCTCGTGACCACGAAGGCAAGACCCACGGCCCAGGTGACCTTGGCCAGCGCCGTCGCCGCGCCACGCCCGGTCATGATACCGCCGCCCCCGCCGCCACCGATGCCGAGCCCGCCGCCTTCGGAGCGCTGGAGCAGCACGACGACGATCAGCACGAGCGCGAGCAGGAGGTGGATGGTCAGGATGACGGTTGCCATGGCGGCATCAAACCTCGGTCTTCGGATCAGCGGGTTGTCTACCGGCTCGGTCCCGGGTTGTCGATGGGCAATCCGGCCGTGCGCGCGGCGTGCCAGGCCTTGACCACCCGCTTCGCCGCCTGTGCCCGCCAGACCCGCATGATATTGGCCTCGGCCCAGCCCGGGTCAAGCCGCGCTGGCCGGGCGAGCACCAGCGGCCAGGGCCGGTGATGGTCGGTTGTGAAGAACGTCTGCGGGTCCGCCTCGATCAGGAAATCGCGCTCTTCGAGCGGCACCTTGAAGACTGGGCAGTCATGGGTCGGGTTCCAGAACAGGATGACCTTGCCGTTCACCTTGAACGAGCGCGCGTCCCACGAGGTGGTCTCCACCGTCCCCGGCAGCGCCAGCACCATGTCCCGCAGCATCTCGTAGGTGATCATGCCCACCTCAGTTCACCGGAACGCCCCCCTGCCACACGGCGGCTGAGCGGCACATCGCCAGCCAGGGAAGAGTGAGGTGCCCCACTCCCCGCGATCCGCAGGGAGTGGGCGAGACCTCAGGTGCCACGCGTCATCCCGCGTTCACATGCGCACAGGCGCTGAGCTCCAGCGACTGCGCCGCGTCCTCGGCCGGGATGGTCTGGAGCACCGTGTAATAGTCCCACGGCCCGCTCGACTCGTCGGGCGACTTCACCTCGACGAGATACATCTCCTTCACCAGCCGGCCGTCCGCCCGGACCTCGCCGCCCGGCGCGAAGAAGTCGTCGACCGGCAATTCCCGCATCTTTTCCGCCACCACGGCGCCGTCGTCGGTTCCCGCCGCCTCGATCGCCCGCAGGTAATGCAGAACCGACGAATAGGTCCCCGCCTGCACCATCCCCGGCATGCGCCCGGTCCGGTCGAAGAACCGCTGCGACCACGCCCGACTCGCATCGTCGCGGTCCCAGTAGAAGGCGGTGGTGGCCAGCAACCCCTGCGCCACGTCGAGCCCCAGCGCATGAACGTCGCTGATCACGATCACCAGTCCCGCGAGGTTCTGGCCACCCTCGGCGACGCCGAATTCGCCGGCCTGCTTGATCGCGTTGATCGTATCGGTGCCGGCATTCGCGAGCCCGACGATCTCCGCCCCCGAGGATTGCGCCTGTACCAGGAACGACGAGAAATCGGCCGATCCCAGCGGATGGTTCACGTTCCCCGCGATCGTGCCGCCGCCCGCCTCGACCACGCGCGTCAGCTCCGCCGCCATCTGATGGCCGAAGGCATAGTCGGCGGTCAGCAGGAACCAGGAGGTCCGCCCCTGCGCCAGCACCGCCGACGCCGTGCCCACCGACTGCGAATAGGTGTCGAAGACCCAGTGGAAGCCCGTGGGCGAGCAATCCTCGTTGGTCAGCCGCGTCGTCGCCGGTCCGGTCATCAGGGTGATCTTGCCCTGCTCCTTGCCGATCGTGTTCACCGCGATGGCGACGGCGGAATTGGTCAGGTCCGCGATCGCATCGACCCCGTCGACCTCATACCAGCGCCGCGCCAGCGCCGAGGCGACATCGGCCTTGTTCTGGTGATCGGCCGCGACGATCTCGACCGCGATGCCCTTGCCCGCCGCGTCGAAATCCTCGACCGCCATCTGGGCCGCCTCGATCGAGGTCAGGCCGCCGAAATCGGCATAGGTCCCGCTCTGGTCGTTCAGGACACCGATCCGGACGACGCCGTCGCTGAGATCCTGAGCGGCGGCGATACCGGTCGATGCAAGCAAGGCCGCAATGACGCTGAAACGCTTCATGGTCGTCTCCCCCTGTTTTGCTTTGGGGGAAGTAAACCAGATCGATTGAGACCGGTCGATGACTATCTGCCCGCGCCCGGATACACCGGCGCCAGCCCCACACCTTCGCCGCGCAGGATCGCGTCGATGCGGCTGAAGACCTCGTCGCGGCAATCCGCCTCGCGGTCATGCCGGGGGATCCAGTAGCGGACGCGGTAGGTGATCCCCTCCGGCGTGAAGCGTGTCACCTGCACCTGCGGCCGCTTGCCCTCCAAGAGCGTCTCCGCCCCGGCCAGTGCCTCGCGGATCATCCGCCCCGCATCGGCCACGGCGAGATCGGCCGGCAGCGTCAGATCCACGTGATCGCGGTACTCCTGCTGGGGCGCGCTGAAATTGGTGATCCGCTGGCGCGAGATCTGGCTGTTGGGAAGGATCACGTAGGTGCTGTCCCTGGTGACAAGCCGCGTCGTCCTCCAGCCGATCTCCTGCACCCGCCCCTCCGCCAGCCCCTCGATCCGGACCCAGTCGCCGATCCGGAACGGCGCCTCGATCCCGAGCGCAAGCCCCGAGAACGCATCGGCCACCACGTTGCGGATGGCGAAGCCGAGCACCGCGAGCACGATGCCCGACCCCGCGAGAATGCCCGAGAACCCCTGCCGGAAGACGAGCGACAGGCTGATCAGCGCCGCCCCGGCGAACAGGAGCACGCGCAGGAGGTCGAGCACCACCTTCGGCACCGGCCGCCGGCCCTTGCGGCGCTGCGTGAGCTGCGCCGAGGCCATGTCATGGACGAGATGCGCGCCGACGAAGAGGGCGGCCGAGACCGCGCCCGTGCGCAACGGCTCGAGCCATTCCCCGGAGGCGCTTCCGGCGAGATCCACCAGCGGCTCGGCGAAGACCGCCCCGAGCACGAGGAGCGCGAGCATGACCATCGTACGCAGACGCGGCGTGATCAGGGAGATGGCCTCAGCCCTGCTCATCGGCCCTCCTTTCCGCAACCTCGCGGGCGGTGTTGGGCGACGGCGGCGGCGCATCGAACGGCGTGCGGCAGAGCGGGCATCGGACGGCGGCGGCGCGCGGCATCACCTGACGGCAATGCGCGCAGACCCGGGGCGGGCGAAAGCGGAACATGACAGGACCTCGAACGGGAATTGCGGAAACGATCCTCCCCGGCCCCGCGGTCCGCGCCGACGGCGCTACCCGGGCCGGGGCATCCCCCGTGCCTGTTCGATGCACAGACCAGTCCAGCCGGAGCCGAAGCGCCTCAAGGTCACACCCTTCTCAACGGAAACCGGGCCATTCGCGGCCTTGCCCGGAGACATAGGCGTTATATTTTTGTTTTCAAGGCTTTACGGGGAGGGATCAGCCAACCCTCGGTTATGCGGGCCAGCACGCAAACCCCGCGCCCGCCCAGGCTTCCATCCGGCTGGCGCCGCGATGAAAGTCGCATACTCTCATAAGGATACCTGGCGGTGCACGCATGCACCGCCAGTTTCGCCTGAGGTCAGTTCCGGCTCTTGTCGACCATCCGGCCGGCCGAGATCCACGGCATCATGCCGCGCAGCTTCTCACCGACCGCCTCGATCTGGTGGGAGTCGTTGTTGCGCCGCGTCGCCTTGAAGAACGGCTGGCCGACCTGGTTCTCGGCCATGAAGTTCGACACGAACCGGCCCGACTGGATGTCCTCGAGCACTTCCTTCATCCGCCGCTTGGTCTCCTCGC
>CAZESN010000201.1:0-4499 GCA_964514775.1 uncultured Rhodovulum sp. | reverse complement strand
GCCAGGTCTCAAGGTACGCGCAGACCGCGCCCTTGCGCTTGCCGCCCTGGTTCACCGCAATGGCGGTGTCGTTCGCGACCTTGAGGAAGGGCACGATGCCCTGGCTCTTGCCGTTGGTGCCGCGGATATGGGCGCCGAGGCCGCGCACCGGGGTCCAGTCGTTGCCGATGCCGCCCGAGTATTTCGCGAGCAGGGCGTTGTCGCGGATGCCGCTGAAGATCCCGTCGAGATCGTCGGAGATCGTGGTCAGGAAGCACGACGAGAGCTGGGCGCGCGGGGTGCCCGAGTTGAAGAGCGTGGGCGTCGAGGCCATGAAGTCGAAGGACGACAGCAGGTTGTAGAACTCGATCGCCCGGCCCTCGCGGTCGGCCTCGTTGAGCGCGAGGCCCATGGCGACGCGCATGAAGAAGGCCTGCGGCAGCTCGATCCGGGTCTCGTTCTCGTGGAGGAAGTAGCGGTCGTAGAGCGTCTGGAGGCCGAGGTACTGGAAGGCGCGGTCGCGCTCGGGGCGCAGGGCCTCGGCGATCCGGCCGAGGTCGTAGGTGGCGAGCGTCGGGTCGATCAGGCCCGCCCCGATGCCGCGGTCGAGATAGGCGCGCAGGTAGGCGCCGAGGTCGGTGGCGTCGGGCTGGCCGAGGACATGGCCCATCACCTCGGTCTGGATGCGCTGGGCGAGCAGGCGGGCGGCGACATAGGTGTAGTTCGGCTCGGTCTCGATCAGGCTGCGGGCGGCGAGGATCAGCGCCTCGGTCAGCTCGGGCGCAGTGACGCCGTCGTAGACGGTGCCGAGGGTGCGGGCGAGCACGGCGTCGGTCGAGACGCCGCCCAGATCGCCGCAGGCCGCGGCGATGCGGCCGGCGAGGGCGGCGGTGTCGAGGGGCACGCGGGCGCCCGTGGCGTCGCGCATCCAGTGCTGGGGCGCGGGGGCGGCGGCGCGGGCGCGCTCGGCGGCGCGGGCCTCGCGCCAGAGCACGTAGGCGCGGGCGACCTTGTGGTGGCCACCGCGCATCAGCGCGAGTTCGGCGAGGTCCTGGATGTCCTCGATGGCGATGCGCGCCACCTGGCGGCGGTCGATGGCCGAGGAGATGTCGACCGTCATCCGCTCGACGAGGTCGTGGACCCGCGACGAGCCGCGCGCCTCCTCGCCCTCGACCGCGAGGAAGGCCTTGGTCAGCGCCACCGCGATCTTGTTCGCGTCGAAGGCGGCGAGCCGCCCGTCGCGCTTGATGACCTGAAGGCCGGCCTTTGCCGTCCGTTCGCCTGCCGCCAGTGTGTCCGTCGCCTGCATGAGCTTTCCCGCTGCTCTGTGGACGGAGGCATGGCGAGACGGCGGACTCTGTGCGGTCCGTCCTGTTCCCGCCGGGCGCCCCGCCCGGGTTCACGTCGCGTCATGGCAGGTCTCCTGGCTCGCGGCTCTCGCCGCCCCTCCCGCCTTCCCGGCCCCGGGCCAGTGGCGTGATGGAAGGGGCGCGCCGCTTACAGTTGCGGGGGCAGCGCCGGCGTCACACCGGCTTCCCTATTCTCCGACCCTGGCCTCTCGTCCCGAGTCGGCACCATGACGTCTATATATTGGGGTTTTAAGGCGGCTGCTGTCAACAGCTTGTTTGCACGCATAGGTTGAGCAGGCGGTGGCCGTGGCCTGCGGTCAGGCGTTGCCGATCATTTCCAGAAGCGCGTCGAAGACCAGGTCGGCGGGCGTGCTGCAGCCGACATCGGTCAGTTTCTCGTGGATGAGCCCCTCGCAGGCCAGAAACACGATCATCGCCCGGGCCGGGTCCGGCGTGGTGGAGATGAGCTGCCGCATCTCCTCGCAGAAGGTGCGAATCGGGGCGATGAAGGTCGGCTCCTCGGCGATCGCGGCGAAGACGCCCGAGGCGGCGGGGTGGATCTCGGCCAGCATCTCGCGGGTGGCGATGACATAGGCGCGCAGGGCCTGCATGCCGTCGCCGGCCTCGCGCGCGCCGGGGGCGAGGGCGTCCATGCGCCGGCGCAGATGCTCGACATGGTCCTCGACCAGCGCGCGCAGGAGTTCCTGCTTGGAGCGGAAATGGTAGAGGAGCCCGCCCTTCGAGATCCCGGCCTCGGCGGCGACCGCCTCGAGCGAGATACGCGCCGGGCCGGCCTCGAAGCTCACCCGTTCGGCAGCGGCGAGAATCCGCTGACGCGTATCGGTCAAATCTCGTTTTCGGGCTACCATTCTGCGCTCTCGGGGATTGACTTTACCGACCGGACGGTACAGTTGCTGCCCGGCAAAGGGAAGTGCCAAAAGGCGCGTGTCGGTGGCGTGGATGTGGATGGAGTGCGGGGGATAATGGTCAAGCGTCTCATACTGGCTGTCCTGCTGCTCGGCGTGGTGGCCGGCGGCATCATCGGCTTCAACATCTTCCGCAACCAGATGATCGCCCAGTTCTTCGCGGGCATGCAGCCCGCGCCGGTGGCGGTCAGCGTCGTCGAGGCCGAGCCGACCACCTGGCGGCCGGGCATCGAGACGATCGGCTCGGCGCGCGCCGCGCGCGGCGTCGACCTCGCGGTCGAGGTGGCGGGGCTCGTCACCCAGGTCCTCTTCGACGCCAACGAGCGCATCGAGGCCGGCCGGCATCTGCTGCAGCTGGACGACGTGGTCGAGCAGGCGGACCTGCGCTCGGCCGAGGCGGCGCTGGAGCTCGCGACGACCGAGCTCGAGCGCATCGAGACGCTGCGCCAGCGCGGCGTCGTCGCCACGGCCAACCTCGACACCGCCCAGGTCGAGGCGACCAACGCCCGCGCCCAGGTGGCCAAGGTGAACGCGCTCCTCCAGCAGAAGGCGATCATCGCGCCCTTCTCGGGCGTGATCGGCATCCCGCGCATCGACATCGGCCAGTATGTCACGCCCGGCACGGTCTATGCGACGCTCCAGGACCTCGACACGATGTATGTCGATTTCTCGATCCCCGAGCAGCAGCTCCGGCTGATCAGCATCGGCATGCCGGTCACCGTCTCCTCCGAGGTCGGCGGCGCCCGGTTCATGGGCCGGATCAGCGGCATCGATCCGCGGGTCGATTCGAGCACCCGGCTCGTCAACCTGCGCGCCGAGGTCGAGAATTCGGACGGCACGATCTATCCCGGCCAGTTCATGCGCGTGCGCATCGAGCAGCCCGAGGAGGAGGGGGTGATCATCCTGCCGCAGACGGCGGTGACCTCGAACCTCTACGGCGACTCGGTCTTCATCGTGCGCGCGGGCGAGGCCGAGGACGGCAGCGAGCAGCTCACCGTCGAGCAGGTCTTCGTCCAGATCGGTCGCCGCGACGGCGCGCTCATCGAGATCACCCAGGGGGTCGCCGCCGGCGACCGCGTCGTCGACGCCGGCCAGAACCGTCTCGGGGGCGGGGCGCGCGTCACCATCGTCGAGAATGCCTCGGGCGCTTCCGCGCTCGCAGCGCAGTAGCCGCGGGGCCGCGCCATGCATTTCTCCGAACTCTTCATCCGGCGGCCCGTCCTCTCGACGGTGCTCGCCGCCTTCATCCTGCTGATCGGCTTCCAGGGCATCATGAACCTGCCGGTGCGCCAGTATCCGGAGGTCGAGGAGACGGTGGTCACCGTCACCACGATCTATCCGGGTGCCGCACCCGAGCTGATCCAGGGCTTCATCACCTCGCCGATCGCGCAGGCGGTGGCGACCACCGAGAACATCGACTTCGTCAGCTCGACGAGCCGCCAGTCGGCGAGCGTCGTCAGCGTGCAGATGCAGCTCGGCGCCGATCCCGACGTGGCGCTGACCGAGGTGCTGGCCAAGGTCCAGCAGGTCCGCAGCCAGCTCCCATCCGAGGCCGAGGACCCGGTCATCGTCAAGGGCACGGGAATGCAGTTCGCACTCATGTACCTCGCGGTGCAGAACCCGAACATGACGCCCGAGCAGCTCACCGAATATCTCGAGCGGGTCGTGCGGCCGCGCATGTCGACGATCGACGGCGTCGCCGAGATCCAGGTCTTCGGCGCGGCGAACTATGCGATGCGGGTCTGGATCGACCCCCAGCAGCTCGCCGCCCGCGGCGTCACCGCGAACGAGGTGCTCCAGGCGATCCGGGCGTCGAACTTCCTGTCGGCGCCGGGCAAGACCGAGAACGAGTACATCGCCTACAACATCACGCTCGAATCGACTCTGCAGACGCCCGAGGCCTTCGGCGCGCTGCCGCTCAAGGCCGAGGGCGCGGATGTCGTGCGGCTGAGGGACGTGGCGCGGGTCGAGCTCTCGTCGGCCGAGTCCGACGCGATCGTGACTTTCGCCGGCCAGCAGGGCACCTTCATCGGCGTCTTCCCGACGCCGGCGGCCAACCCGCTCGATACGGCCGCCGCGGTGATCGCCGACCTGCCGGCGATCAACGCGACCCTGCCCGACGGCATGACGATCCAGCTCGTCTACGATTCGACCGAGACGATCTCGGCCTCGATCAAGGAGGTCTTCAAGACCATCGCCGAGGCCGTCGCCATCGTGGTGGTGGTGATCCTGCTGTTCCTCGGGT
>CAZESN010000200.1:0-4508 GCA_964514775.1 uncultured Rhodovulum sp. | reverse complement strand
CCCGCGACGAGCCCCCCGACATCGACGTCGACTTCGAGCACGAGCGCCGCGAGGAGGTGATCCAGTACATCTACAGACGCTTCGGCCGCGACCGCGCCGGCCTCTGCGCCACCGTCATCCACTACAGGGGCAAGCGCGCGATCCGCGAGGTGGGCGCGGCCATGGGCCTCTCGCGCGACACCGTCGCGGCCCTGGCGAGCCAGATCTGGGGCTGGGGCGGCACGGGCCTGAAACGCGAGCGCCTGATCGAGCTCGGCCTCGACCCCGACGACCGGCGGATCGCCCGGACCATGGCGCTCGTCGCCGAGATCACCGGCTTTCCCCGCCATCTCAGCCAGCACGTCGGCGGCTTCGTCATCACCCGGGGCCGGCTCGACGAGCTGGTGCCGATCGAGAACGCCGCCATGGCCGAGCGCACCGTGATCTGCTGGGACAAGGACGACATCGAGACGCTCGGCATGCTCAAGGTCGACGTGCTCGCGCTCGGCATGCTCACCTGCATCCGCAAGGCGCTCAAGCTGCTCGCCGAGCACCTCCACATCCACCACAGCCTCGCCTCCATCCCCGAGGCGGACCCGGCGGTCTACGACATGCTCTGCCGGGCCGACGCGATCGGCGTCTTCCAGGTCGAGAGCCGGGCGCAGCTCAGCTTCCTGCCGCGCATGCGCCCGCGCGAGTTCTACGATCTGGTGATCGAGGTGGCGATCGTGCGGCCCGGCCCGATCCAGGGCGGCATGGTCCATCCCTACCTGCAACGGCGCGCGGACCCCGCATCCGTCACCTACCCGTCCGAGGCCCTCAGGGAGGTCCTCAAGCGCACCCTCGGCGTGCCGCTCTTCCAGGAACAGGCGATGCAGATCGCGATCATCGGCGCGCGCTTCACCCCCGACGAGGCCGACGGCCTGCGCCGGTCGCTCGGGACCTTCCAGGGCGACGGCACGGTCTACCGCTTCGAGGAGCGATTCATCGAGGGCATGACCGCCAACGGCTATGCCCCGGATTTCGCCAGGCGCTGCTTCGAGCAGATCAAGGGCTTCGGTAGCTACGGCTTTCCCGAGAGCCATGCGGCGAGCTTCGCGCTGCTGGTCTATGCCTCGGCCTGGCTGAAATGCCACCACCCGGCGGTCTTTGCCTGCGCGCTGCTGAATTCCCAGCCGATGGGCTTCTACGCCCCGGCCCAGCTCGTCCGCGACGCACGCGAGCACGGGGTCGAGATCCGTCCCGTCTGCGTGAACGCCAGCGACTGGGACAACACGCTCGAGGCCGACGACCGGGGCGGCCTCGCCCTCAGGCTCGGCTTCCGGCAGGTCAAGGGCATGAGCCAGCCCGCCGGCGAGCGGATCGCCGCGCGGCGCGGCAACGGCTACCCCGACCCGGCGAGCGTCTGGCGCCGGGCCGAGGTGGCGCCGCGCCTGCTCACCGCCCTCGCCGGCGCCGATGCCTTCGCCGGAGCGGGCTTCACCCGGCGGCAGGCCCTCTGGCAGATCGCCGCCCTGCGAGAGGCCCCGCTCCCCCTCTTCGCCGGGCTCGAGGACGAGGGCCGCGAGGCCCCCGCGCCCCTCCCGGTCCCCACGCTCGGCGAGGAGCTGGTCGCCGACCACACCGCCCTGCGCCTGAGCCTGCGCGCGCATCCCATGGCGCTCCTGCGCCCGCGCCTGGCGAAGACGGACTGACCCCGCTCCGGCCGCGCGCGCCCGGCCCGAAGCACGGCGGCACGGTGCGCACGCGGCATGTCCCGGCCGCGACGCCGCCGCCGCACGACATATGTAATATATGTGTAAATTCAACTCGTTACACAATGTCCCACTGTGGGACATCTCCGCCGGCCTTCCGCTTTTCGCCCTCAGGCCCGACCTCGACAGAGTCCGCCGATCCGGCTATGTGGGTCCACCGGAGGCCCCAGCATGCCCGAGACGCCGCCCATCCTCTTCCTGCACGGGGCCTTTTCGGGACCCGAGGTCTGGACGCGCTTCGTCGCGCCCTGGTTCGCCGCGCGCGGCCATCGCGTCGCGGTGCCGCGCCTCAACGGGGCGAATGGCGGCCAGTCCCGGCTGCGCGCCTATGTCCGGGCCGCGCGCGAGGCGGCCGAGGCGCTCGGCGACCGGCCCGTGGTGATCGGCCATTCGCTCGGCGGCTTCATCGCCCAGCATCTCGCCGCCGAGGGCCGCGCCTGCGGCACCGTCCTCGTTGCCTCGCCCGGCCCCTTCGGCCTCGGCCCGACGCTCTGGCAGCTCAGCGCCCGTTCGAGCGACGTGCTGACGACGCTGCTGGCCGCCCAGACCGGGATGGGCGCGCTCGTGTCCGACACCTGGGCCATGCGCCGCGCCCTCTTCACCGAGGACACGCCCGACGACTGGATCCGCGAGGTGATGAGCGAGATCACCCCCGAGAGCCCCGCCGCCCTCTTCGACGCGCTCACCTGGGACATGCCGGCCTGGCCGCTCGGGCGGATGACCCCGACCCTTGCCGTGCTCGGCGACCGCGACGCCTTCGTGCCGGTGACCGAGCTCTGGACCCTCGGCCTCGCCTACGGTGCCGAGACCGAGGTCCTGCGCGGCCGCGCCCACGGCCTGCCGATCGACCCGCACTGGAAGAGCCTCGCCTGGCGGATCAACGCCTGGATCGACGAGCGCCGCATCGGCGCCCGCCGCGCCGCCCGGCTCGGCGCGAACGCCTGATGCGGGTGCTCGTCACCGGCGGCGCGGGCTATGTCGGCAGCCATGTGCTCACCGAACTTCTGGCCGCCGGCCACGCGGTCCATGTGGTCGACTCCCTCGCCACCGGCCACGCCGGGGCGCTGGAGCGCGTCGCAGCGCTGACCGGGCAGGACTTCGCCTTCTCGCGCCTCGACATCCGCGACCGCCCCCGGCTCGCCGAAGCCTTCACGGGCTTCCGTCCCGAGGCGGTGATCCACTGCGCCGCGCTCAAATCCCCCGCCCAGTCGCTCGAGCGCCCCGACGACTATCACGACGTGAACGTCACCGGCAGCGCCGCCGTCGTCGCGGCGATGCAGGCCGCCGCCTGCCGCCGCCTCGTCTTCTCGTCGAGCGCCGCCGTCTACGGCCCGCCCGACTACCTGCCGGTGGACGAGGACCACCCGCTGCGCCCCACCACGCCCTACGGCGGCACCAAGATCGCCGCCGAGGCGCTCTTCGCCGCCGCCGCCGAGGCGGATCCGGACTGGTCGGTGGCGAGCCTGCGCTACTTCAACCCGGTCGGCGCCCATGCCTCGGGCCGGATCGGCGAGCACCCGGCCGACCCGCCCGACAACCTGATGACCGGCATCGCCGCGGTGGTGACGGGACGCCAGCCCGCCCTTGCGATCTTCGGCGACGATTTCCCGACCCCCGACGGCACCGGCGTGCGGGACTATCTCCATGTCGCCGACCTCGCCCGCGCCCATCTCGACGCGCTCGCCTGGACCGGCCGGACGCACGGTGCACGCGTCTTCAACCTCGGCACCGGCTCCGGCGTATCGGTGCGCGCCATGGTCTCCGCCTTCGAGGCCGCCTCCGGCCGGCGCATCCCGCTCCAGGCCGTGCCCCGCCGGCAGGGGGATGTGGCGAGCTGCTACGCCGATCCCTCCCGCGCCGGGCGCGAGCTCGGCTGGCACGCGCGGCTCGGCCTCACGGACATGTGCGCCTCCGCCTGGGCTTTCCTGCGGGAAAACCCCTCTGGCCTCGCGCGCAGGCCCGCCGATCAGGCGGCCGGCCGTTAACCTCACCCTCGCCAAATCACGCAACTTGCGATAGATAGTCCGGGGCACCGGACAGGATGCCTGACAGGGGGTCTGACCCAAGAATGTTCCGCGCCCCGGCACTCCAGGCCATGGGCCCGCTCTGGGAAGCGGCGCTCGCGACGCTGCTGTTCTCGCTCGCCTTCTGCCTTGCGCTCGTCGTCACCCGCCGCTGGCACGGGCGCATCACCTATGACGATGTCGAGGGCGTCCAGAAGTTCCACCGCGCTCCCACCCCGCGCATCGGCGGCCTCGGCATCGCCGCGGCCTACCTCGCCGCCTGGCCGCTGGTGCCCGGCGACCTTTCCGGCATGTGGGGCCTGATCGGCCTCGCCGGCCTGCCCGCCCTGATCGCCGGCCTCGCCGAGGACCTCACCCGTCGGGTCGGGGTGCGCGGGCGGCTCCTCGCCACCATGGCCGCGGGCGTCTGCTTCGCGCTCCTGACCGGCTATGTCATGGACGAGGTGAACCTGCCCGGCATCGACTGGCTCCTCGGCTTCTGGGGGGTCGCGCTCCTCTTCACCGGCTTCGCCATGGGCGGCGTGGCCAATGCGGTCAACATCATCGACGGGTTCAACGGACTTGCCGCCGGCACGCTCGTCATCCTCTTCGGCGCCTTCGCCTTCGTCGCGCATCAGGTCGGCGACGACCTCGTCTTCGGGCTCGCCGTCCTCTACGCAGCGCTGATGCTCGGCTTCCTCGCGGTCAACTTTCCCTACGGCAAGCTCTTCCTCGGCGACGGCGGCGCCTATTTCTGCGGCTTCCTGCTCGC
>CAZESN010000199.1:0-4575 GCA_964514775.1 uncultured Rhodovulum sp. | reverse complement strand
ATCTCCGCAAAGGCCCCCCTGGCTTCACCCGCATCCGCGGTCCACCCGACGCCTTGCGGTCCACCTCGAATTCGCCCGTCGCCTCGATCAGATCGCTCAGACGCGCATGGCCGTAGCTGCGGGTGTCGAATTCCGGCGAGAGATTGGTCAGCGTGCTGCCCACTCCGCCGAGCGGGATCCAGCCCTCCGCCCCCTCCTCGAGCTGGGCGATCGCCTTGCGCAGGAGCGGCACCGCGTCGGCCATGGGACGGAGACCGGGCTTCGACGCTGGCCCCGGCGCGACCGCCGCGAGGAGGTTCTCGGTGAAGATGAAGCGCGAGCAGGCCTGCCGGAAGCTCTCGGGCGTCTTCGCCTGGCCGATGCCATAGACGTCGAGGCCCTGCTCGCGGATCCGCGCGGCCAGCCGGGTAAAATCGCTGTCGGAGGACACCAGCACGAACCCGTCGAAACGCCCTGAGTGCAGCAGGTCCATCGCATCGATCACCAGCACGATGTCGGACGAGTTCTTGCCGGTCGTATAGGCGAACTGCTGATAGGGCAGGATCGCGTGGCGCGCGAGGATGTCGGCCCAACCCTGCAGCCGGCTCGACGAGAAGTCGCCGTAGATCCGGCGCAGGCTCGCCTCGCCGATCTTGGCGACCTCGTCGAAGAGCGCGTCGGCGACCTTTGGCGACGTGTTGTCCGCGTCGATCAGCACGGCGAGCTTGGGTCCGCGCTCGGCCATCTCAGCGCAGCCGTGCGAGCAGCGCGGTGGTGGCGAAGCCGTCCGGCGTCAGGCCCTGCGCGCTCTGGAACTGGCGGATCGCGGCGACGGTGTTCGGCCCGATCATCCCGTCGGTGCCGCCGGTGTCGAACCCGCGCGCCGTCAGCCGCTCCTGAAGCTCGATCGACTCCGCCCGCGACAAGGTCCGCTCGCCCCGCGGCCAGGACTGCACGATCGGCCCGGCCCCGCCGATCCGGTCGCCCAGATGCCCGACCGCGATCGCATAGGAGGTGGCATTGTTGTAGCGCCGGATGACGAAGAAATTCTCGTAGACGGCAAAGGCCGGCCCGCGCACGCCCGCGGGGGTGATGATCGCGACCGTGCCGTGATCGGGGAGCGCCGACCCGTCGATCCGCGTCACCCCCCTCGCCCGCCAGTCGGCGACGGGCCGGCGGTTCGACTGATCGGCGGACGCATAGTTGAACCCTGCCGGCAGCCGGACCTCCATCCCCCAGGGCGCGCCGCGCTGCCAGCCGTTGCGGGCAAGGTAATTGGCGGTGGAGGCCAGCGCGTCGGTGGGATCGCTGCCCCAGATGTCGCGCCGCCCGTCGCCGGTGAAGTCGACCGCATGCTCGAGGAAGCTCGTCGGCATGAACTGGGTATGACCCATCGCCCCTGCCCAGGACCCCACGAGGTTCGCGGGCGTGGTGTCGCCCGCCTGGAGGATGTGGAGCGCGGCGACCAGTTCCTCCTCGGCGAAGTCGCGCCGCCGGCCGTCATAGGCCAGCGTCGAGAGGCTGCGCACCACCGACATCGAGCCCTTGAAGCTGCCGAAATTCGATTCCATCCCCCAGATCGCGAGCACCACGTCCCGGTCGACGCCGAACCGGTTCTCGATGGCCGCAAGCGTCGTGGCAAGGTTCGCGCGGTGCCCCCGCCCGGTGGCAATGCGGTCGCTCGAGACCGCGCCGTCGAGATATTCCCAGATCGGCCGGGTGAACTCGGCCTGGTGCCCGTCGAGCCGCACCACCTCGGGGTTGAGCGCTACATCGGCCAGCGCCGTGTCGAAGACCTGAGGCCGGACGCCCCGCGCCAGCGCCCGCCCGCGGAAGTCGTCGCGCCAGGCCCCGAAGGTCGCATAGTGCTGGGCACTGCTGCGCGCGGCCGGCGGACTGCTGGACGTGACCGACTGATTGGCGCCGGCACCGCAACCGCCAGTTGCGAGGGCGGCGCACAGAAAGGCGAGGGTCATCCTTTGCAACGGGCCGGCTCCTGCTCGATGGCGCTTTTGTTGTGCAGGAAGGTAGCGCGGGCCCGCGACGAAATAAAGCGGCCCGCGCACGACCCATCCGCTCGTCCAACGATTGAGCAGATTGCCGTCAATCCGTCGCGAAGCAGTAGAAGAGGCCGTCGCCGCCCGTGCCCTGCAGCGCCTCGAGGCTGCAGCCCCGCGACGGGTGCGCCGCATTCCACGAGGTGCCGGTCGGCAGCGTCTCCGGCCCGGCCCGGTCATGGTGGCCCACCATCGCCGATACGCCCTCCGGCGCCGAACTCGTCCAGTCCTCGCAGGTCTCGCCCGCGCGCGTGCCATCCGCCAGCGAACCGGTCAGGATGTCGTGCCGGTTCGGCGTGTCGCCCCGGCCGGTGACCTGCGCGCCGGTCTCGTCGACGGCGGTCTCCTTGGTGAGGTTGTTCGCCTCGCTGTGGAGTGCGGCCACATCCGCCGCGATCTCGGTGCCGTTCGCGTTGAACCACGGCCCGGTCCCGATCCGGTCACGCGCATCCTCGCTGCCGGTCGAGAGATAGGCCCGCCAGGTCCGGCCCGTCACGCCCGCTGCGGTGGCGAGAGCGTCGCAATGGGCATCCGCGCCCTCGATCCCGCCCAGATCGCCGCCACTGCCGGGATTCGTGCTGGTGATGAAGAAGCTCATGTCCTGCGCGGAAGCCGTGGTTGCCGTCATCGCGCCGAGTGCGGCGCAAAGTGCAATGACTGGTCGCATGGGTCGTCTCCTCGGATGCTTTTTGTTGGGCTGCGTGCGGCAGGTTATGGAGGCCAGACCCCTGCAACCATTCAAAACCGCGTGTCGGCAGAGCTCCGCCGGCTCAGGCGCGACGGCCCTTTCCATCCCGCCGGCGGGCGCGGGAGGCCCCGAGCTTGCGCCGCGGCGCTCCGCCGGCCGGACGCTTCGGCGGCGTCGGCATCTTGCGCCCCTCGACCTCCAGAAGCTCGAACAGAAGCCCGCCGGTGATCGGCGCTGCCTCGGCGAGCCTGACCAGCACCCGCTGGCCGAGCCCGATCACCCGGCGCGAGCGCTCCCCAGTCAGGGTCTGGCTGTCCGCGTCATAGTGGAAGAACTCGCGCCCCAGCGACGAGATCGGGATAAGCCCGTCCGCCCCGCTCTCGTCGAGCTTCACGAAAAGCCCGAATCGCGCGATCCCCGAGACGGCGCCGGCGAACTCGCTGCCCACCCGGTCGGAGAGGAAGGCGGCGAGATAGCGGTCGGTGGTGTCGCGCTCGGCCATCATCGAGCGCCGCTCGGTCATCGAGATATGCTCGCCGGTGTCCTCGAGCGCCGCCTCCTCGTCGAGGGTCAGTCCGTCGTCCCCCCACCGGTGGGCCCGGATCAGGGCGCGGTGCACGATCAGGTCGGCATAACGGCGGATCGGCGAGGTGAAATGCCCGTATTTCGGCAAGTTCAGCCCGAAATGCCCGAAATTCTCCGGCGCGTAATAGGCCTGGGTCATCGAGCGCAGGACCGACATGTTGATCATCTCGGCATGCTCGGTGCCCGCCACGCCGTCGAGCAGCCGGTTGAGCTGTGCGGTCTGGAGCACCTGGCCCTTCGCGAAGCTTAGGCCGAGGCTCTCGACCGTCTCGCGCAATGCCTCGAGCTTCTCGGGGCTCGGCTCCTCGTGCACGCGGTAGAGGAGCCGCACCTTCTTTGCCTCCAGCGCCTCGGCGGCCGCGACATTGGCGAGGATCATGAAATCCTCGATCACCCGGTGCGCGTCGAGCCGGTCGCGGAAGGCGACCGACAGGACCTTGCCCTCGTCGGACAGGATGATCCGCCGCTCCGGCAGGTCGAGGTTGAGCGGCTGGCGCGCATCACGCGCCCGTCCCGCCGCCCGCCAGGCCGCCCAGAGCGGCTTCAGCACCGGCTCGACCAGCGGCCCGGCGGCATCGTCGGGCGCGCCGTCGATCGCCGCCTGCACCTGTCCGTAGGTGAGCGACCCCGCCGAGCGCATCAGCCCCCGCACGAACCTGTGGCTCCGCTTCACCCCGTCCGCGCCCAGCACCATGCGTACCGCGATGCAGGGCCGGTCGACCCCCTCGTGCAGCGAGCAGAGATCGCCGGACAGCCCCTCGGGCAGCATCGGCACCACCCGGTCGGGGAAATAAGTGGAATTCCCCCTCCGCCGCGCTTCCCGGTCGAGCGCCGATCCCGGGGGCACGTAATGCGCGACGTCCGCGCTCGCGACCCAGACCACATGCCCGCCGGGGTTTCCCGGATCCTCGTCCGCCTCGGCGAAGACGGCATCGTCGTGGTCGCGGGCATCCGCCGGGTCGATGGTCACGAACGGCACCGCGCGCAGGTCCTCGCGCCCGCCAAGCCCCACTGGCTGGGCCACGGCCGCCTCGGCCAGCGCGCTCTCGGGAAATTCGTCGGGAATGCCGTGCTCGTGGATGGCGATGAGCGAGATCGCCCGGGGCGCCCAGGGATCGCCGAGCCGGGCGATCACCCGCGCCCGCGGCAGGCCGTGACCGCGCGGCAGCCCGATCTGCTCGGCCTCGATCAGCTCACCCTCGCGGGCGCCGGCCCGGTCGCCGGGGCCGACGAGCCAGTCGCGATCGGTGCGCTTGTCGATCGGAG
>CAZESN010000198.1:2427-4605 GCA_964514775.1 uncultured Rhodovulum sp. | reverse complement strand
GAGCAACTGACTTTTAATCAGTGGGTCACAGGTTCGAATCCTGTCGGGCTCACCAGGACGCCCCGCCCCCCCATCCCGCCGCCTCCGGCCCGCCAGGGCTCCGGCGGTTGCCGCGATATCCGTGCCGGTGTATCTGCGGGGCATGAGGCGTCCCGTGAGGCGATATCTGCGCGCGATCGTGGTCTGGGCAATGCTGTTGCCCTTCGCCTTCTCGTCCCTGATCGCCAATGGCCTCATGCCGATGGTGACGCCCGAAGGCGCCATCGTGCTCGTGATCTGCACGAGCGAGGGCATGGTCGAGGCCTCGTTCGATCCGGTGACGATGGAGCGGATCGCCGAGCCCGGCGACCGCGACGCGCCGGCGGGTGATGCCGAATACTGCGCCTGGGCCGCCTGGCATCCCGCCTTCGACACTCCCGGGCTCACGGCCCTCCCGCGTCGGGTCGAGCCGCTGCGCGCCGCCGCACCCCGTACCGGCCCGACGGTGCTCGTAGCAAGCGCCGCCACCGGTCTGCCGCCGTCGACGGGGCCGCCTCTCACGTTCTGAACCCTCTCCGAGCGGACTTTTCAGAACGGATACCACATGACCGATATCACCAGCGGGGCCTCGGCTCCGGAGGCTTCCGCGCGTCGCGCAAGGGCCTCGAACCTCTACCGCGCCGTCTGGCGCTGGCATTTCTTCGCCGGGCTCCTGATCCTGCCCTTCATGATCACCATGGCGGTGACCGGGGCGATCTACATCTTCCGCGAGGAAGTCGACCGGCTTGTGCATGCCGACTTCATGCAGGTGACCCCCGACGAGGGCCGGCGGCTCGCGCCTTCGGAAATCATCGCGGCGGCGCTGGCCGTGCAGCCGGGCCTGGCGGTGAAATACACCGATCCCGCCCATGACGGGCTCTCCACCGAGATCACGGTCCAGCCCGAGGCGGGCACCGCCATGGCCGTCTATGTCGACCAGTATACCGGCGAAGTGCTGGAGGTCCGGCCCGACCGCAGCACCTTTGCCTGGACCGTGCGCTACCTGCATTCCTTCCGCTACTTCGGCCCCACGCCGCGCATGTGGATCGAGATCGTCGGCGGCTGGTCCATCCTCCTGGTCCTGACCGGGGTCTATCTGTGGTGGCCCCGCGGGCGCAGGGAGGGTGTCATCTCGGTGCGCGGCCCGGTCCGCAAACGGGTCTTCTGGCGCGACACCCATGCCGTGACCGGGATCCTCGTCGGCGGCTTCATCGTCTTCCTCGCCGTGACGGGCATGCCCTGGTCATCGGTCTGGGGCGCGAAGGTCAACGAATGGGCCAATGGCAGCAACTTCGGCTATCCCGCCGGCCTCCGGACCGAGATGCCGATGTCGGACGAGCATCTCGACCATGTCGCCAAGACCTCCTGGTCGCTCGAACAGGCGCGGATCCCCGAGACCGTCCCGCCGGCCATGGACATGCCGCCGATCGGCGTGGACGAGGCCGTGGCGATCCTCGACGGACTCGGGCTCCATCGCGGCTATTCGGTGGCGCTGCCCCGGCAGGCGAGCGGCGTCTACTCCGGGTCGGTCTATCCCGACGACCTGTCGCAGCAGCGGGTCGTCCACCTCGACCAGTATAGCGGCGCGCCGCTGATCGACATGACCTATGCCGATTACGGCCCGCTCGGGCATTGGCTGGAGTTCGGGATCAACACCCATATGGGCCAGACCTTCGGCCTCCTGAACCAGATCGTGCTGCTGCTCGTCTGCATCGGGATCGTCGTGCTCGCGGTCTCGGCCGCGGTGATGTGGTGGAAGCGCCGGCCTTCGGGGAGCCTCGGCGTGCCGCCGCTACCCTCGGACCGCAGGGCCTTCACCGGCCTCTTCGTCATCCTCGGCATCGGCGGCCTGATATTTCCGCTGACCGGCCTCTCGCTGCTGGTGATGCTGGCCCTGGACCTCGCCTGGCAGAGGTTCGGCGCCGGGCGCGGGGCGATGACGGCCTGAGCGAGGGGCGGGCGGGCCGGTCGCGGTCCGCCCGCCCTTTGCCGAAACCGCATGAACCGGGTCGCCACGCGCCGGTGAGGAGGGCACCTTTCCGGCAGGAACCCCGGCCGGAGAAGCGCCATGTCATCCCCGACGCAGCCTGCCCGTCCGATGACCGCCCGTCCGATGACGGCCCGCGAATGGGCGATGCTGGTCGCGCTCGCCACCGTCTG
>CAZESN010000198.1:0-2417 GCA_964514775.1 uncultured Rhodovulum sp. | reverse complement strand
TTCAACGGCGTGGCGGTGCGCGAACTGCCGGTCTTCACCGTGGTCGTCAGCCGGGTCGTGCTCGCGGCCCTCATCCTGCTCGCCGTGCTGAGGCTCACCGGCGAGCGGATGCCGGCGGGGCGCGGGGTCTGGGCCGCCTTCTTCGGGATGGGACTGCTCAACAATGCCATCCCGTTCTCGCTGATCGTCTGGGGCCAGAGCCACATCGCCTCGGGCGTCGCCTCGATCCTTAATGCCGCGACGCCGCTCTTCACGGTCGTCCTCGCCCATCTCCTGACCCGCGACGAGAAGCTCACCCGCGGCAAGCTCGCGGGCGTGATCGTGGGGCTCATTGGCGTCGCGGTGATGATCGGCATGGACGCGGCCACCGGGGCGGGCATGAACCTCCCCGCCCAGCTCGCCTGCCTCGCGGGGGCGGTCTCCTATGCGCTGGCGGGGATATACGGGCGCCGGTTCCGGGCGATGGCCGTGTCGCCGATGGCCACCGCGACCGGGCAGGTCATCGCCTCGAGCTGCCTGCTCGTGCCGCTTGCGCTCATCGCCGACCGTCCCTGGACGCTGCCCATGCCGGGCGCCGGGGCGATCGGCGCGCTGGTCGGCGTCGCCGCCATCTCGACGGCGCTCGCCTATGTCCTCTACTTCCGCATCCTCGCGACGGCCGGGGCGACGAACCTCCTGCTCGTCACCTTCCTGATCCCGGTCAGCGCCATCCTGCTCGGCATCCTGGTCCTCGGCGAGATCCTGATGCCGCGACATGTCGCGGGGATGGCGCTGATCGGCCTCGGCCTCGCCGCCATCGACGGCAGGCCGTTGCGCGCGCTCACTGCGCGAGGAAGCCGCCGTCCACCGGCAGGGTATGGCCGGTGACCATTCCCGCCGCCGGCGAGGCGAGGAAGAGCGCCGCATAGGCGACCTCCTCGGGCTCGGCCAGGCGGCGCATCGGGGTCATCGCCTCGATCCGCGCCATCAGCTCGGGCTGGTCGAGCAGCGCCGCGATGAACGGCGTGCGCACATAGGTGGGCGCCACCGCGTTCACCCGGATGCCGTTGCCCGCCCATTCCACCGCCAGCGCCCGGGTCATGTTGACCACCGCGCCCTTGGTCGTCTGGTACGAGATGTTGGGATAGAGCCCGCCCCCCGACAGCCCCATGATCGAGGCGGTGTTGACGATGCTGCCCGGCCGGCCGGCCGCCAGCATCTGCCGCGCGGCGGCGCGGGCGCAGAGGAAGCTCCCGGTCATGTTGACCTCGATCACCCGCGACCAGTCCTCGAGCGGATGATCAACCGCCGCGTGGCGGAGCGCGATGCCCGCACTGTTCACCAGCACCGAGATCTCCGGCAGCCCGGCGAAGACCGCGTCGACCGCCGCCGCGTCCGCGACGTCGAGCACCATTGCCCGCGCCCCGGGAATGGTCGCGCGCGCCGCTTCCAGCGTCTCGGGGTTGCGGTCGATCAGCACGACCTCGGCGCCGGCCTCCGCCATCACCCTCGCGGTCGTGAGCCCGATCCCGCTGGCCGCGCCGGTGACGGCCGCGCACTGGCCGTCGAGCCGGAACGCCCCGAGGCCCGCGGTCTTCGCTGTCGATGTCATGGTTGTCTCTTCCTCGCGATGCGTTCGGGGGCCGCTTGCCCCTTTTCCTTGCACGATTTGACCGTTGTCAAATCGTGACGCGCCTGCCTGCTCCCGGCAGGCGCGTCACGATCCGTGTTCTGCGCGCCCTGACTTGAGGTCCCGAACGGCCTCCGGGCTCACGCCCTCCGGCTGTGGGCCGGAGCAGAAGCCCCGGCCCGAAGCCGCCCGGTCACCCCGGCAGCTTGCCGCCGAGCTCGTCCTCGATGTGGATGCGGATGATCTCGTCGAAGGACGCATCCTTGACGAACCCGAGCTCCTCCGCGCGTCGCGCGTCGAAGTTTCGCGGCCAGCCGTCGACGATGCCGGTGATCATCGGATCGGGCTCGCGCCGGATCAGCGACACCGGCCCGTCCCCCGCGACCCGGCGTAGCGCCTCGATCTGCTCGCCGACCGTCGCCGAGAGTCCGGGCATGTTCAGCACGCAGCGATGCCCGACCCGCTCGAGATCGATGGTCGCCGCATGCTGGAGGAACCCGACCGCCCGGCGCGGGCTGACGTGCCAGTGACGCACGGTATCCTCGACCGGCAGCACCGCCTCGACCCCGCTCAGCGGCTCGCGCAGGATGTTCGAGAAGAAGCCAGACGCCGCCTTGTTCGGCTTGCCCGGCCGGATGCAGACCGTGGGCAGCCGGATCCCGATCCCGTCGAAGAAGCCCCGCCGGCTGTAGTCGGCGAGCAAGAGCTCCCCGATCGCCTTCTGCGCGCCGTAGCTGGTGCGCGGCGTGGTGAAATACTCGTCGCCGATCTTCTCGGGGAAGGGCGCGCCGAAGACCGCGATCGACGA
>CAZESN010000197.1:0-4633 GCA_964514775.1 uncultured Rhodovulum sp. | reverse complement strand
CGAGGATGGTGATCCCTCGCTCGCGCTCGAGGTCGTTCGAGTCCATGGCACGTTCGACCATCGCCTGGTTTTCTCGGAATGTCCCCGAGTGTTTCAGCAGCTGGTCGACCAAGGTCGTCTTGCCATGGTCTACGTGCGCGATGATCGCGATATTCCTGATGTCCATCGATATGTCCCTGGGAGTCGCCTGCGACTTAGACGCAGGCGCAGCAAAACGCAACGCGCGATCCGTCGTCGCCCATGCCGTTTATACGGCGGGTGGTGCTCGAAAAGGTGGCGGTATCCTTGTCTTTCTTACCCGACATCTTGTGCCTGATCGCTCCGGGAGGCGCGGATATCACCCGATCTGGTGGCGCGGTGCGGGCGCCGGGGCCGAAAGGTTGACAATGCTTTCCGCCGGGTTAACGGGGTAAAAATCATTGTTTTGAAACAACGGGTTGTCCGAATGTCCGACGTCGGACATCCCCGGTCGGTCCAGGTTCATCCATCAGGGGGCCGTCCGGTGTCGTCGCGCGGCGGATGGATGAGAAGCCGCAGTATCCCCACGATCAGGAGCGCAAGCAGCGCGGCGAGCACCGCCACCGGCCAGAGCCCGAGCCCGGCCGCAAGCCCGATCGCGGCCGCGAGCCACATGGCCGCGCCGGTCGTCAGGTTCTTCACCGAACCCCTGCTCAGCACGATCATGCCGGCGGCGAGGAACGCCACGCCCGCCGTCGTCGCCTCGATCAGCCGGATCGGGTCCATGCGGATCGTGTCCGGGCGGTCGGCGTAGATCTCGACGATATGGATGGTGATGAGCGCGAAGGTCGCCGCGGCGACCCCGACCGTCATATGGGTCCGCGCCCCCGCCTCATGGGCCGTCGCCTCGCGCTCGAACCCGATCAGCCCGCAGAGCAGCGCCGCGCCGGTCAGCCGCAGGATGATCACCGGAAGCGGGAGGGTCAGGCTGCCGAGGAATTCGTCTTGGAGCATCCCGACCAACGTCCCGCCCCCGCATCCGTTCCGCCGGCCATGGAAGTCCGCGCCTCCCCGCCCCATAGTCGCGGCGCAAGCCAGGAGGAATGCGATGCGTGCGATGCAGGTGGTGGCGCTCGGCCAGCCGATGGTGCCCGTGGATCTCCCCCGCCCCGAGCCGCAGCCGGGCGAGGTGCTGCTGCGGGTCCTGGCCTGCGGGCTGAACTTCGCCGACACGCTGATGGTCGCCGGCCGCTATCAGGAGCGCGCCGAGCCGCCCTTCACGCCCGGGCTCGAGGTCTGCGGCATCGTCGAGGCGCTCGGCAGCGGCGTCAACGGACCCGCGCCCGGCACGCGGGTCGCGGCCTTCTGCGGGCGGGGCGGACTGGCCGAATATCTCAGCGTCCCGGCCGCGCGGTGCACGCCGGTGCCCGGGGCGATGCCGGACGCCGAGGTGGCCGGCTTCCTGATCGCCTACGGAACCAGCCATGTCGCGCTGGCGGCAAAGGCGCGCCTGCGCCCCGGCGAGCGGCTGCTGGTGCTCGGGGCCTCGGGCGGTGTCGGGCTGACGGCGGTCGAGATCGGCCGGGCGATGGGGGCCGAGGTGATCGCCGTGGCCCGTGGCCCCGCGAAGCTCGCCGTCGCCGGGGCGGCGGGGGCCGCGCATCTGATCGACGCGGAAGACGACGTCCGGGCGCGGGTCAGGGCGCTCGGAGGGGCCGATGTCCTCTACGATCCCGTGGGGGGCGCGGCCTTCGACGCCGCACTCAGGGCCTGCAATCCCGGTGCCCGGATCCTGCCGATCGGCTTCGCGAGCGGGACCGTGCCGCAGATCCCGGCCAATATCCTGCTGGTCAAGAACCTCACTGTCTTCGGCCTCTACTGGGGCGGCCTCGCGCATCTCGATCCCGGGACCCTCACCGACAGCCTGTCGGCGCTCTTCCGCTGGTACGCGCAGGGCAGGCTGCGGCCGCACGTGAGCCATGTCCTGCCGCTCGACGAGGCCGAGGCGGGGTTCGACCTGCTGCGACAGCGCCGGGCGACGGGCAAGGTCGTGATCCGCGTCGCCGGGGGCTGACGTCTATTCCGCCGCGAGCCGTCGCGGGCTGCAGCCGTAGGCCTGCTGCAGCAGCTCGGCGAGCCGCCCGGCGAGCGCCGCCCGCGGCCCGTCGGTGACGTACATGTTGATGTTATAGGGCGGCAGGTCCGGCAGGGCGCCGCCATGGCGGATCTCCTCGCACTGGGCGGGGATCGACCCGGCGAGCAGCACATAGACCGCCAGATCGGCCGTGACGCTCACCTCGACAGTGGCGCAGGTCAGCGATTCGACCGCGAGCTCCCATGGCAGCCCGGCCTGTTCCATCGCCTCGATGGCGGTCCGCCTGAACAGGCAGCGGTTCGACGAGCCGAACCGCAGCGGCCGCGACCGCCAGGCCTGGCCGCCCGCCGCCCCCACCCAGACCAGCGGCTCACGCGCGAGCGTCTGGCCGCCGGGGTCCACCCCGGTCTCGGTGGTGAGGATGAGGTCGAGCTCCGCGCGGGCAAGGCGCGGCTTCAGCGCCGTGGTGTAGTCCGAATGGAGCACGACCCGAACCCGGGGATAATCCTGGGCGAAGCGCTGCAGGACGCGCGGGATATGGGGGTACATGATGTCCTGCGGCACACCGAAGCTGATCTCGCCCTCGAAGGCGGGATGGGTCATCCGCGCCCAGGTCTCGTCATTGAGGTCGATGAGCCGGCGGGCATATCCGAGCAGGTGCTCACCCTGCGCGGTCAGCGAGATCGTGCGTTGCGAACGGTCCAGCAGCGGCTGGCCGAGCGCTTCCTCGAGCCGCTTGAGCTGCATCGAGACCGCCGACTGCGTGAGGTTGAGCTGGGCCGCCGCCCGGGTGACGCCACCGGCATCGGCCACGGTAACGAAGGAGCGCAGGGCGGTGAGATCGAGGTTACGGGTCATGGATCAAAAACTGTGATGAGACGCGCGACAAACTTTCGTTTTCATAAAACATCCAAACGCCGCATGTATCAAGTCGGATGATTCATCCGGGCGATAATCTAACTGATCATGATGGAGGCTCACATGCGGCTCTTTGCTGCGACATCCGTTTCCGCACCGTCCCGGAGCTGGACGGGCGTCTCGGTACGGGGGCTGCTGGCGCGCGTGGCCAGTTGGGACGAGGTCTGGCGGCAGCGTCAGGCGCTGGGAATGCTCGACGACCGGATGCTCGATGACATCGGGGTGACGCGGGCCGATGTGGCCTGCGAGCTTCGGGGCTGCCCGGCGGGTCAGGCGAGAGGATAGCGGGCCAGCTCTTCGTAGGTGGACCGCTCGGCGCCGAGCCGGGAGCGGTAGAGGCGGAAATCCTCGACGCGGAAGGGCGGGGCGGCGTAGTCCCCGCGGGCCGCGATCGCCCGCTCGAGGCGCTGGCGGTCGGCCTCGCCGGGCCGAAGGCGGGCGAGGGTCACGTGCGGCACGAACCGGCGGCTCTCGATCTCGACGCCTGCGGCACGGGCAGCGGCGGCGACCTTGGCCTGGAGATGGGCGAGCGCGGGATTTGCGGCGGCGCCGATATGGACCGATCGCGCCCTTGCGCCGCCGAAGAGGTCGAGGCCGCGCAGCGTCAGGTCGAAGGCGGGTGGGCGCAGGCGGCCGAGCGCGAGGTCGATGTCGGCCACGACCGGCTCGGGCAGTTCGCCCAGAAAGAGGAGCGTCAGGTGCAGGTTCTCGGCCGGGACCGGCCGGGGGATCGGCAGGCCGCTCTGAAGCAGCATCAGGTCGAAGCGGACCGCCTCGGGCAGGGCGATGGCTGCGAAGGCGCGGATCATGGACGGGCGCGGGCCTCGGCGATCAGGTCGAGCACGACGGGGCCGATGTCCGCGACGATGAGGTCGACGCCCGCCGCGCTGGGGTGGATGCCGTCGGGCTGCATGAGGGCCATCACCTCGGCGGGGCTGCGGCCCTGGCCGAGGCCGGTGAAGAACGAGCGGTAGAGCGTGGCGCCGTGGGCCTCGGCGAGCTCGGGGAAGACGGCGCGGAAGTGGCGGGCATAGTCCTCGCCGTAGTTCGGGACCGCCGGGATGCCGGCCAGGAGCACGGGCAGGTCGCGGGTGCGGATCTCCGAAAGGATGCCGTCGAGGTTCGCACGGACCAGCCCGGGGTCGATGCCGCGCAGCATGTCGTTGCCGCCGAGCACCACGATCACCGCATCCACCTCGTCGCCGAGTGCCCAGCCGATGCGGGCGAGGCCGCCGGCGGTGGTGTCGCCGGACACGCCGGCGTTGACGACCTCGACGTCCGGCGCGCCGTTTGCGGCCAGCCAGGCCTCGAGCCGGGGCGCGAAGCCCTGGGCCTCGGGCAGGCCGTAGCCCTGGACCAGGGAATCGCCGAAGGCGAGCAGGCGCAGGTCGGCGGTGGCGCTGCGCGGCGCGGCGCAGGCAGTCAGCACGATGAGCGCGACGAGGAGGTTGCGCATCGCCACCGCTGCCCCATATCCCCGACGGAGCAACGGCAAGCGCGAGGTCCGGATCATATGTCTTCTCCCGTCATCTCGCTCAGAGACGTCGCGCTCACCCTCAAGGGCAATGCCGGGCCGGTCAATATCCTCTCGGGCGTGACACTCGATGTTCACAGGGGCGAGACGCTGGGGCTGGTCGGGCCGTCGGGGTCGGGCAAGTCGTC
>CAZESN010000196.1:0-4652 GCA_964514775.1 uncultured Rhodovulum sp. | reverse complement strand
TGACCGGATCTGCAATCACCCGAGGGCGTTCGGACTTTCTCCGAATCCCCGAGGGCGGCACGCGCGCGTAAGCCGACCCCTTTGGGGTTGAATGTCAAAGAGACGGATCGGACCAAGGTTTGCGAATGGAAGCGAGGGTGGTTCTTCGCGTCTGACAGGATGCCGGATACCCGTCGCAGATGCTCTGCCGCGCCAGCCTTGCCGCCATGCTGGCATCAGGATCGTGTTCCCTTCAGGCCAGAGATGGCTGCCGCTTGTCCGGAAGGAGGCGGCGGGTTGCATGGTGAAGCTGGATTGGACCCGTCCGTTGCAGACCTCCCATCCTCACGGCCCGACACCCTGCGATCGGGTCTTCAGCTCCAAAGCCCATCGGCGATTTCGCGGGCGATCATCGCGCGTGCTTTCATCATCAGATCGTCGCCCGATGTGTCGATATGACCATAGAAGCGCGCGCGGCCGCCATGGGCAGTCCATTCGGCGTAGCGGCAATATTCACGGGCATCGAGCCGGAACACCCGCATTTCTTCGGCCCAATGGGGCTTTGGTTCCACGACGACGGTGATGCCGTCGCGGGTTTCCTCCCAGGGCAGCGTGCGTTCGTTCGGATGGTTCTCCCGATCCTGGGCCAAGATTTCGTCAATGTCGATGCTGGCAGACATGGCGAGTCTCCAAAGAAAAAGCCCGATCACGAGGACCGGGCGAGTTGCGGAAACGGCGGGTGATAAACGGGGCGACCGAAGCCGCCCCGCAGGAGTGCTATTCAGCAGCGACCATATGCTGTTCTTCCTCGTCATCAGCGGGGTCGTCCTCGCCATCGCCGGAGAGGAAATCGGGCAGATCGTCGACTTCCGCCGCAGCGCCCGATGTCGGATCGACTTCGATACTATCGTCCACCATGCGCAGCGGCTCAGGCAGCCAGCCGGAATCGGCCAGCAGGCGTTCGGCTTCCTTGGCCATGTCGCCCTTCTTGAGGTGTCCGATCAGATCTGCGGCCCGGTCTCCGGCCCCTTCGCGCACAGCTTCAAGGATACGCGGCTTGGTCACGCGGCCGAGATAATTGCCAACTGTAGGCCGCCAGCCCACGACCACCATGTCGAGGCCGGTCGAACGGGCCAGCCGATCAGCTTGTGACAAGCGGATGTCCAGCCCGTGCTGACTGACGCCCGTGCCGCTATAGGGGTTGGGCTTTTCATAGAGCGCGTTGATACCGTAGCTGACGCAATGGGCGAGCAACTCCATGCGCGAACCATCGTCCAGATTGGTCAGCCAATCCCAGAGGGCGGCATCGTCTGCCGGGACATGATCGCCCCAGCGTTCATGCCGGTCTGCGATGGCCTTGGCCGAGGCACTATCGCGCAGATCCTCGGCCTGTGCGGGCAGATCCACTTTTCGGACCTGCGCTTCCAGGCAGCCCTTGCTGGAATGCGGCATGAAGCGATCCATGACCAGCCGGTGGAGCAGTGCCGTCATGGCGACATGCGGGTTCACCGCCACCGCATCACGCAGCGCCAGCGTACGATGCGCGGTCAGTTCGCTGACCAGACGATCGGGCAGCGGCTTGATTGCCTCGCCTTCGTCTTCCTCCTCTTCGGGCGCAGTGGCCAGTTCGCCCCCGAGGGTGATCACCGCGCGCTGATGGTGGCCCTCCGATTCGGCCCGCTGGATCACCTCGCCGGTTTCCGGGTCAACGATCTCGGCCTCCGGTTCCGCAGGCGTTTCATCCTCGGCGCGAACATAGCCGCGTTCGACCATCAGGGCGCCATCGGCGTCGATGCTGATGAAGACACCCGCCATGCCGATCTGTTCCGGGTCGAAGGTCATCGGACGGCGCTCGAAGGCTTCCAGCGCCTGTTCGATCTCACCCAAGCGGGCGTCGATCTCATCAGGCAGTTCGTCAGCCTCGCCATATTCGGCTTCAAGCCGGTCATATTCGTCGCGCAATGCCTCGCGAGTGGCGCGTTCCTCTTCGCTCAGATCGACCGTCGTGCCGACAATCTGGCGAAGGCCATGATCGTGACCATAGGGAAAGGTGATGGCGACCTCGATCCACTTCCAGCCCTCGGCGCCGATGGCTTCGGCCTCGGCCTTCAGCTTTTCGCCCACCAGCCGGTCGAGCAGCACCGGATCTTGCAGCCAGCCACCATCGTCCTGCTGGAAGAGATCGCGCAGCACGCATCCGCCTGCCTCCTCATAGGTGTCGATACCGACGAAGACCGCCCGCTTGTCGGCGGCGCGTACCGTGGTTTCGGTCAGCAGGCGGCGGATGTAATAGGGTTCCTTTTGCCAGCCATCCTTGATTGCGTCCCAGACCTGTTCCTGGCGGGCATGGTCAGAGCTGACGGTGAAGGCCATGAGCTGTTCCAGCGTCATGCCGTCCTCGGCATAAATGTCGAGCAATGCCGGTGAGACGGAAACCAGACGCAGGCGCTGCTTCACCACCTTGGCGTCTACGAAGAAGGCGGCGGCGATGGCTTCCTCGGTCATGCCCTTCTCACGCATGGCCTGGAAGGCGCGGAACTGGTCGAGTGGATGCAGCGGAGCGCGCTCGATGTTCTCGGCGAGCGAAACCTCGTCTATCAGAACATCGGCGCTGGCCTCCGACACCACGCAGGGGACCGGCGCAGTTTTGGCGAGGCGCTTCTGCTTGACCAGCAATTCCAGCGCCCGGAAGCGGCGACCGCCCGCTGGCACCTCGAACATGCCGGTTTCCTTGCCCTCGGCATCCATCACCGGGCGGACATGCAGGGACTGGATCAGGCCACGACGAGCGATGGACTCGGCCAGTTCCTCGACCGAGATCCCGGCTTTGACGCGGCGGACGTTGGACTGGCTGAGCACCAGCTTGTTGAAGGGAATGTCGCGCGAGGACGACAGGGTGATCTTCTGAACGGCAGTAGCCATGTCAGTTACTCCATGACGGACGCCGGTGAGCCTCTCTCTCCGGCTATCAGCCCGTCACGAAGCGAAGCGCCGCCCTCTTCCTCTGAAGAGAGCGACGCCGCCGCAAAATCTGAAACCCGGAAATCAGGCACTCCGGTTTTCTGTATCGGCGGATGTACGGGAGGAGCTCGCGCCGACGCGGTAGAGCAGACGCTCGGCGGCGCGGATGCTGCCGGTTTCACGGGCGGCCTCGGCCCAGACCGAGATCGGGAAATCGCCGGTGAACCGCAGATCGCGCTCGATCCCCATGCCGAAGGGCAGCCGGACTGACTGCATCTCGCCAAGGCTCCACGACCCCAGTTCGGGAGAACCTAGATCGGCCAGGCCGAACATGATGTCGCCATCGTCATCCAGTTCGGTGGCGAGCCAGACGCCTTCACCGAGGGGGTTGAAGAACTTCACGACCGGGATGTGATCCTGATCGCGCTGGCGACCATTGGCCAGCAGACGGTCGCGCTGTGTGCCGGTCAGGAGGATCATGCCGCAGCCCTCCGGTCGGTCTCGGTTACGCTGGCATCCGGCTCCCCGGCGTCCTTGGCCGGCAGATGCGACAGCAGCCAGTCCGCCGCCTTGCTGGCCTGCGAGGCCGCGCGGACGATGGCGCGGGAATCCTCGCGCATGACCTCCAGCCACGACCCGATGTAATCGGCATGGCGGACCGTCGGCACGATCCCGAGCGCGGCGCAGCTGAAAGCCGCAGTCTGCTCGGCAATCATTTCCTCGAAGGCGTATTTTTTCGAGCCGAACGAGCCGGTCAGATCGCGATTGAGACGGCTGTGATGGCCGCTGGCGTGGCCCAGCTCGTGCAGGGCCGTGCGGTGCCAGTTGATCGGTTCGAAATAGGCTTGTGGAGGCGGCACCTGCACATAATCCAGCGACGGCATATAGAAAGCGCGATTGCCGCCGATACGGAAGTCGATGCCGGTGGCCCCGATCAGCGCCTCGACCCGAGGTTCGATCAGCCCCGGCGGCGGCGGTGGCGCGACTGCCGAGATGTCATCGGGCAGGCCATCACATTGCGCGGCATTGAATACGGTGAAGCGCTTCAGGAACGGAATGGCATGCGCATCCTCTCCCGTCTCACGGGCACGGCGTTTTTCGTCCTCGGGCGTAAAGCGGTCGGCATAAACGACGGTGGTGCCGCGCTCGCCCTTCCTGACATTGCCGCCCAGCGAAAGCGCCTGTCGGAAAGTCAGCCACGCCTGACCGGGGAAACCGTGCTGGATGACAGCACCCCAGAGAATGAGAATATTGATGCCTGAATATGACCGGCCGGTTGAAGCATTTCTCGGCAGGCCCAGCGGGGCGGTATCGGGCGACGCACCCCAGGGCTGGACCCAGGGTAGCCGGCCTTGCTCCAGCTCGGCGATGATCTTGTTGGTGATGTCGTCGTAAAGGTTGCTGCGCGCGCCGCCTTCTGCGGGGCTGCGATCGTGTCTGGCCATCGGGATGATCTCCGCGACGGGCGCCGGAAGCCTCTCTTCCAGCCCTCAACCCGTCACGGGAAACCCGTCCGCACTCTCACTCTGAAGGGGGCGCTGCGGGGCAGGCTGTGCAGAAACTCGCTCTGATGTCGCTGGGCTTGGATCTCGCCCGCTAGCGGTGGCGCGGCGCGACTCGATTCAGCTTCGTGCTAACTCGGGTTTGACAGAGTGAGCCCGATAGTTTTTCGAAACCGCCTTACGTCACCAAGCCAAGGGCAACTCCGCCCA
>CAZESN010000195.1:1949-4689 GCA_964514775.1 uncultured Rhodovulum sp. | reverse complement strand
GGCGAGGACTACTACCACGCGGGCGGCGTGCCGGCGGTCTTCGGCCAGCTCATCGCGCAGGGGCTGATCGAGGAGGACGTGAGGACCGTCAGCGGCAAGACCGTCGGCGAGGCCTATCGCGGCGCCGAGATCATCGACGAGAACGTCATCCGTCCCTTCGACCGCCCGCTCAAGGAGCGCGCCGGGTTCCGGGTGCTGACCGGCAATGTCTTCAGCTCCGCCGTGATGAAGATGAGCGTGATCTCCAAGGAGTTCCGCGACCGCTATCTCAGCAACCCCGACCATCCGAACCGGTTCGAGGGCCGGGCGGTCGTGTTCGACGGGCCCGAGGACTATCACCACCGCATCGACGATCCGGCGCTGGCCATCGATGCCGACACCATGCTCTTCATGCGCGGCGCCGGCCCCAAGGGCTATCCGGGCGCGGCCGAGGTGGTGAACATGCGGGCGCCAGACTACCTGCTGAAGCAGGGCATCACGAGCCTCGTCTGCGTCGGCGACGGCCGCCAGTCCGGCACCTCGGGCTCGCCCTCGATCCTGAACGCCTCGCCCGAGGCCGCCTCGGGCGGCGGGCTGGCGCTGATCGAGACCGGCGACCGGGTAGTGCTCGACCTCAACCAGGGCCGGCTCGACCTGCTGGTCGACGATGCCGAGATCGCCCGCCGGCGCGCGGCGCTCGATGCGGCGGGGGGCTACAACTACCCCGCGAGCCAGACGCCCTGGCAGGAGATCCAGCGCAGCTTCGTCGGCGAGCTCGAGACCGGCGCGGTGCTGGAGCCGGCGGTCAAGTATCAGCGGATCGCCCAGACCCGCGGGATCCCGCGCGACAACCACTGATCCGGCTTTTCCGGATCGCGCCCCGGTCGGGGCGCGGTCCGGGATCCGTGTGAACGGACCTTGTTCCGTTTTTCGGGGCGGATAGCCTTCCGCGGGTCTTTTTCTTTTTGCACGATTTGACCGTTGGCAAATCGTGACGCGCCTGCCTGCCCCCGGCAGGCGCGTTCCGCGCCGCCCAGGCAGGCGCGTCACGATCCCCGATGTGGGCGCCCTCCATTGAGGAAGAGGACGGCCTCCGCGCGCACGCGCTCCAGCCGTGGACCGGAGCGAGGCAGTGCCTCGCCTGGTCCGGTCCCGGGCAGGGGGTGAAATTTTAATATATAATGAAATCAATATATTGACGCGTATCCCTTTATCGCGCGCGCCGCATGGCCCCGTTCTTGCCCGGCAATAGCACAGCGGACCCCTTTTCGCCCGGCGCGGCTGCGGATAGCGTCTCTGCCAGGAGGACCGACGCCATGCCAAACAGCCTGCCCAAGACGCCCGCCAACCATGTGCCGCTCTCGCCCGTGGGCTTCCTGCGCAAGGCGGCGGAAGTCTATCCCGACCATCCGGCCGTGGTCTACGGCGACATCCGCCGGACCTGGGCGGAGACTGCCGCGCGCTGCCGGCGCCTCGCCTCGGCGCTGACCCGCGCGGGGCTGAAGCCCGGCCGCACCGTCGCGGTCATGGCGACCAACACCCCCGAGCTCTATGAGGCGCATTTCGGCGTGCCGCTCGCCGGCGGCGTGCTCAACGCCATCAACTGCCGGCTCGATGCGCGCACCGTCGCCTATATCCTCGACCATGCCGAGGCGGACGTGCTCCTCACCGACCGCGAGTTCTCGGCCACCGTGCGCGAGGCGCTCGCGCTGGCCGAGGCCCGGCCGATCGTCATCGACATCGACGACCCGGCGGTCGAGGGCGGCGCGCTTCTGGGGGATCTCGACTACGAGGCCTTCCTCGCCACCGGCGATCCCGACCACCCCTGGACCCAGCCCGACGACGAATGGGACGCGATCGCGATCAACTACACGTCGGGCACCACCGGCAACCCGAAGGGCGTCGTCTACCACCACCGGGGCGCGGCGCTGAATGCGATCGGCAACACGCTCGAATGGGACATGGGACGGCACCCGACCTATCTCTGGACGCTGCCGATGTTCCACTGCAACGGCTGGTGCTTTCCCTGGACCATCGCCGCCAAGGCGGGCACCAACGTCTGCCTGCGCAAGGTGACGGCGAAGGCGATCTTTGACGCCATCGCCGACGAGGGCGTCGACCACATGTGCGGCGCCCCGATCGTGCTCGGCTTCATGATCCACGCCAAGCCGCACGAAATCCGCGCCTTCTCGCACCGCTGCCGGGTGATGACCGCCGCCGCGCCGCCGCCGGCGAGCGTGCTGCAGGCCATGGCCGAGCGCGGGTTCGACGTGACCCATGTCTACGGCCTGACCGAGGTCTACGGGCCCGCCGTGGTCTGCGCCTGGCACCGCGAATGGGACGCGCTGCCGATCACCGACCAGGCGCGGCTGAAGTCCCGGCAGGGCGTCGCCTATGTGCTCGAGGAGGGGATCACCGTCGCCGATCCCGACACGCTCGAGCCGGTGCCCCGTGACGGCGCGACGCTGGGCGAGGTGCTGATCCGCGGCAACGTGGTGATGAAGGGCTATCTCAAGGATGCCGAGGCGACCGACAAGGCGTTCGCGGGCGGCTGGTTCCACAGCGGCGACCTAGGGGTGGTGCATCCCGACGGCTACATCGAGCTGAAGGACCGGGCGAAGGACATCATCATCTCGGGCGGCGAGAACATCTCCTCGATCGAGATCGAGAACGTGCTGCATGCCCATCCGGCGGTGGCGTTCGCCGCCGTGGTGGCGAAGCCGGACGAGAAATGGGGCGAGACGCCCTGCGCCTTCATCGA
>CAZESN010000195.1:0-1939 GCA_964514775.1 uncultured Rhodovulum sp. | reverse complement strand
AGGCGCCGCGCAGCGTGGTGTTCGGCGAGCTGCCGAAGACCTCGACCGGCAAGATCCAGAAGGGGCCGCTCAGGACCGTCGCCGCCGGGCTCTGAGGCCTGGGGCCGGGGCGGGTCAGCGGGTGGCGGGCAGCTCGATCGCCGCCACCTGCTCGCTGATCGCGGGGCGGGTGGCGCGGTGGAGGGCGTCCTGGGGGTCGGTCCCCGAGAGCAGGCTCCAGCGGCCGTCGGCGAAGATCTCGAGGGGCTGGTAGCGGGACTTGTAGTCCATCTTGCTGCTGCCCGGCACCCAGTAGCCGAGATAGACGTAAGGCAGGCCGGCCTCGCGGGCGATGGCGATATGGTCGAGGATGATGAAATTGCCCAGCCCGTCGCGGGAGAGGTCGGGGTCGAAGAAGGAATAGACCATCGACACGCCGTCCGAGAGCAGGTCGGTGAGGCAGACCGCGGCGAGCTCGCGCCGGCCCGCCGGGGCGGTGCGGCGGTAGTATTCGCTCACCCGGCTGCGCACCGGGGTCTCCTCGATCATCGCCGCGAATTCCTGCATGTCCATGTCGGCCATGCCGCCGGTGGCGTGACGGGCGTCGAGGTAGCGGCGGAAGAGGTCGTACTGGGTCTCGGTGGCCCAGGGGCTGCGCACGACGCGCTCGAGGTCGGCGTTGCGGCGCAGGACCCGCTTCTGGCTGGCGCCGGGCACGAAGTCGCCGGCGACGATGCGCGCCGAGAGGCAGGCCGAGCAGCCGGCGCAGGACGGGCGGTAGAGCACGTTCTGCGAGCGGCGGAACCCCTGGTGCGAGAGCACGTCATTGAGCCGCCCCGCGCCTTCCCCCTGCAGCGCGGTGAAGAGCTTTCGCTCGACCTTTCCGGGCAGATAGGGGCAGGGCTGCGGCGCAGTGACATAGAACTGGTGTGACTGCGGCAGGCTGTGGCGCATGATTGTTTCCCGCTCGGCGGTCCTCCCCTTCATATTAGCGTAACAACAGCCTTCCCCGGCCGGCAACTGGATTCTCCGCAGTCGATGAATCGGGGAAGAGGTTGCTCCGGCGGGAAGGGGCGGGAAGGGGGTTCGTCCCGGCGGAGAACGCCGCCTTGGGGCCCGGCTTCGTCAGTCCACGGGTCGGTTGATGGCGGTGGTGCGCAGGATGATGTCGTTGAGGCCCTGCTTGTAGCGCGACATCAGGATCGTGGCGCAGCTCAGGAGCTGGAGCGCGACGGTCCAGAAGGCGACGGTGTAGATCGCGGTGTGCAGGAGCGCGGTCGTCGAGTCGAAGCGGCTGCCGTCGTGCCGGCGCAGCTCGATCCCCATGAAGCGCATGCCCCAGGTCGCCGAACTGCCGGCGATGGTGACGAAGCGGTAGATGAAGCCGACGCTGGCGAGGATGAAGGGAAAGAGCGCGAAGCCGATCCCGAAGGTCGCCACCCCGAAGACGAGCGCGATCGGCACCCCGACCACCAGGATGACGGCCATGTCTACGAGCCAGGCCACCAGCCGGCGGGCGGGAACGCCCTCGTAGAACTGGGGGTCGCGCTCGGGGTTCGGCAGGCCGGGCATGTGTCCGAAGGCGCCGAAAGTGTCTTGCATCGCTCTGGGTCCCGTATTCGTCACGCCCCGTGAGATGGGGGCGCAGGCGACGATGCACAAGGCGGAGGCGGTCAGCCGCCGAGGATTCGCACCGGCGTGCCGAGCCGCAGGGTGACGCTGCTGCCCGGGGCGAAGGGTGCGTCGGTCGCGGGGGCGGAGACGAGCATCTCGCCGAAGCCGGTGCCGACCAGGTATTCGATCCGGCTGCCGAGGAAGCTCGCCGCGAGCACGCGGCCGCGCGGGGCGTCGCCGGGGGGCTCGAGCGCGATGCGCTCGGGGCGGATCGAGATCACCGCAGGGCCCGCGGCGCCGGGCAGCGGCAGCGCCAGGTCCGAGGCGCGGAAGAACAGGCCCTTGC
>CAZESN010000194.1:0-4707 GCA_964514775.1 uncultured Rhodovulum sp. | reverse complement strand
TCGCCCCCGGCCGGGCCGCGGCGCTCGCGGTGCTGATGTTCAGCCTCGCCGGCGTGCCGCCGCTCGTCGGCTTCTTCGGCAAGTACTACGTGCTGGTGGCGGCGGTGAATGCGGGCCTCGTCTGGCTGGCGGTCGCGGGCGTGGTGGCGAGCGTGATCGGCGCCTTCTACTACCTCAGGATCATCTATCTCATGTACTACGGCGCCGAGACCGAGCGCCTCGACGGCAGCTCGATGCCGCCGCTCCACGCCGGGCTGCTCGCGCTCTCGGCGCTCGCCATGGTGGTTGGCATCGTGAACCTCTTCGGGGTGGATTCGCTCGCGGCCACCGCCGCGGCGACGCTCGTGCACTAGGCGAGGCGGATGGCATCCTGGCCCGCGGGCGTGGGTCGCGAGATCCACGCCGAGCTCGACAGCACCAATGCCGAGGCGCTGCGCCGGGCGGCTGCGGGCGTGCGCGGGCCGGTCTGGATCCTCTCCGAGCGCCAGTCCGCCGCGCGCGGCCGGCGCGGCCGCGCCTGGTCGAGCGCCGAGGGCAACTTCGCCGGCAGCCTGCTGTTCTCGCCGCCCGGCCCGCCGGCGCTTCTCGCGCTCCGCTCCTTCGCCGCGGCCCTGGCGCTCCACGACGCCTTCGCAGCCGTGACCGGCCGCGCCGAGAGCTTCGCGCTCAAATGGCCCAACGACGTGCTGCTCGGCGGCCGGAAGATCGCCGGCATCCTGCTCGAGACCGGCGGTCCACGCGGCGGCGCCCAGGCGCTGGTGATCGGCTTCGGCGTCAACCTCGCCGCCACCCCGCCCTTCGAGGCGCTCGAGCCCCGCGCGGTCGCGCCCGTCAGCCTGAGCGAGGCGACGGGGATCGCGATCACCCCGCCCGATTTCCTCGACCTCCTCGCGCCGGCCATGGCCGCCTGGGAGGAGCGCCTTCTCGCCGCCGGCTTCGCGCCCCTGCGCGAGGCCTGGCTTCACCGCGCGGCCCGGCTCGGCCAGACCGTGACGGCGCGGCTTCCCGGCCGCGCGATCGAGGGGCGGTTCGAGACCATCGACGCCACCGGCGCGCTGGTGCTCGAGACCGCGGCGGGCCGGGTAGCGTTGCCGGCGGCCGAGATCCATTTCGCCACATCCCCCTGAGGAGGACGACGGACATGCTGCTCGCCATCGACGTCGGCAATACCAACACCGTCTTCGCGGCCCATGACGGCGAGCGGCTCGTCGGCGAATGGCGCTGCCGCACCGAGCGCCAGCGCACGGCGGACGAATACTATGTCTGGCTGAGCCAGCTCATGGAGCATTCCGGGCTGCGCCCCGCCTTCACCTCGGTGATCGTGTCCTCAGTGGTGCCGCAGGTCGTCTTCAACCTCCGCGTCTTCTCCGACCGCTACTGCGGCACCCGCGCCAAGGTCGTCGGCCGGCCCGACGTGCGCCTGCCCGTCGCGCCGCGCGTCGACCCGGCCGCCCAGGTCGGCGCCGACCGTCTGGTCAACACCGTGGGCGCGCACGACCGCTACGGCGGCGACCTGATCGTGGTCGATTTCGGCACCGCCACCACCTTCGACGTGGTCGACGAGGACGGCGCCTATTCCGGCGGCGTGATCGCGCCCGGGGTGAACCTCTCGCTCAAGGCGCTGCACGACGCGGCCGCCGCGCTGCCGTTCATCGACGTGACCAAGCCCGACCACGTGGTCGGCACGAATACCGTGGCCTGCATGCAGTCGGGCATCTTCTGGGGCTATGTCGGCCTGATCGAGGGGATTTGCGCTCGCATCCGGGCCGAGCGTGGCGTACCCATGACCGTCGTGGGCACGGGCGGTCTCTCGACGCTCTTCGCCCAGGGCACGGACGTGCTCCAGAAGATCGACACCGGCCTCACCATCCACGGCCTGATCCTGATCGACCGGCTGAACCGGGACTGACCCTGCCGCGCCCCTTATCGGGCGCCAACAACAACGGAGCCACGATGGCCAAGCGCAACCGGCTGATCTACCTGCCCCTCGGGGGCGCCGGCGAGATCGGCATGAACATGTATCTCTACGGCTACGGGCCGGCCGGCAAGGAACGCTTCATCCTCGTCGACATGGGCGTGACCTTCCCCGACATGGACACGAGCCCCGGCGTCGAGCTCATCATGGCCGATCCCGCCTGGATCCAGGCGCGCGCCGACCGGCTCGACGGGATCTTCATCACCCATGGTCACGAGGACCATATCGGCGCGCTCGGCATCCTCTGGCCGCGGCTGCGGGCGCCGGTCTATGCCCGCCGTTTCACCGCCGCGCTGAGCCAGGCGAAACTCGAGCGCGCCGGCCTCGACACCGGCGTCGTGCGCCAGGCCGCGCCCTGGCCGCACATGGTCGAGGCGGGCCCCTTCCGCGTCGGCTTCGTGCCGGTCTCGCATTCGATCCCGGAATCCTCGAGCCTCCTGATCGAGACGCCCGCCGGGCGGATCCTGCACACCGCCGACTTCAAGGTCGACCCGACCCCGGTGGTCGGCGAGCCCTTCGACGCCGAGGTGTTCCGCGCCATCGGCGAGGGCGGGATCAAGGCGATGACCTGCGATTCGACCAACGTCTTCTCGACCCATCCCGGCCGCTCCGAGGCGACGCTGGCCGAGCCGATCGCGGCGCTGATGCGCGATGCCGAGGGCATGGTGGCGGCGACGACGTTCGCGTCGAACGTCGCCCGGCTCAAGACGCTGGCCGAGGCCGGCCGGGCCGCCGGGCGCGAGGTGGTGATCCTCGGGCGCGCCATGAACACCATGCTGCGCACCGCCAAGGCGGCCGAGGTGCTTGGCGACTTCCCGCCGCTCCTCGACGCGCTCGACGCCGACAGCGTGCCGCGCAGCCGTCTCCTGGTGCTCGCCACCGGCAGCCAGGGCGAGCGCCGCGCCGCGACCGCGCAGCTCGCCATGGGCAAGTACATGGGGATCGAGCTGAAGGAGGGCGACACGTTCCTCTTCTCCTCGAAGACCATCCCCGGCAACGAGCGCAGCGTCGGCCGCATCCTCAACGCCCTGAGCGAGAAGGGCGTGCATACGATCGACGATTCGGTCGACGGCTATCACGTCTCGGGCCATCCGAACCGGCCGGATCTGGTGACCATGCAGGATCTGGTGCGCCCCCGGTCGGTGATCCCGATGCACGGCGAGCACCGGCACCTGCGCACCCATGCCGAGCTCGCGCGGTCGCGCGGCCTCGCCGCCGAGATCGTGCCGAACGGCACGATGGTGGACCTTTCCGGGGACCTGCCGAAGGTCGTCGACCAGATCGAGACCGGCCGGCTCTATCTCGACGGGAACGTGCTGATCGGCGCGCTCGACGGGGTCGTGCGCCGTCGCATCCACATGGCGCTGCGCGGCCATGTTTCGGTCAGCGTGATCATCGACGAGGACGGCCGGCCGCTCGGCGATGCCTGGGTGCAGGCCACCGGCCTGCCGGATGATGCCAAGCTGCGCGACGGGCTCGAGGGCACGCTCGAGCGCGAGGTGACGAAGATGCTCGGGCGCACCAAGGCGCGCGACCTCGACGACGACGCCGCGCTCGAGGAGGCGATCCAGCGCCTCTGCGGCAAGGTCTGCGACGACGCGATCGGCAAGAAGCCGGTGTGTTCGGTGATGATCAGCCGTCTCGAGGCGTAACGGCATCGGGCCGGGCGCTGGTCCCGGCCCCTGTCGTTATCTTCCGCACGATTTGACTGCTGTGAGACCGTTTCCGGTTGGTCGCTTGAGAAAAGGCCGCGCCCTTTCCCTTTGCACGATTTGACCGTTGTCAAATCGTGACGCGCCTGCCTGCCCCCGGCAGGCGCGTTCCGCGCCCGCCAGGCAGGCGCGTCACGATCCCTGTCGGGCATGACCTCCATTGAGGAAGAGAATGGCCTCCGCGCTCACGCCCTCCGGCCGTGGACTGGGGCGAGGCAGTGCCTCGCCTCATCCGGTCCGGGCGAATGCCCTTGGGTTGCCGCTGCCCTCAGGCCGCCGCGGAAGCGGCGGAGGCGGCAGTGCTGCGGCGCCGGCGCACGGGCTTCGGCTTTTCCTCGGCCACGGGCTCTGCGGCGATCGCGTCGACCTGCGGCTCGATGACCTCGGCCTCGGCTTCGGTCTCGTCCTCCGCCACCGCGCTCAGATCGGCCCCGCCGCGGAAGTCGCGCAGCAGGAAGGCGGGCACGTGATCGCCGAGGCCAAGCACCGGCTTGCCGCCGCTCCGCTCGTGGCGGTGGTGGGACCGGTGATGGTGCTGCGGCGCGGCCTGCTGCTCTGGCTGCGGGGCGGCTGCCACCGCCTCGGCGGCGGGCGCCTCTGCCGCTGCCGCTGCCTCGGCCTGCGGCCGCTCGGTGCGGCGCTCGCCGCGCTCGGACCGCCGCCGCTCGCCCGAAGGCGCACGGCGCGGCGCCGGGGCCTCCTCGGCCGTCTCTTCGCCTGCGTTCCGGTTCGCCAGCGGGCTCTCCATCGCGGGGATCGTCTTCTTCACCAGCTCCTCGATCTTGTCGAGGTACTTCTCCTCATGCGGCAGGCAGAGGGTGATCGACTTTCCCGAGCGCCCGGCGCGTCCCGTGCGCCCGATCCGGTGGACATAGTCCTCGGAATGGATCGGCACGTCGAAGTTGAAGACATGGCTGACATTGGGGATGTCGAGCCCGCGCGCGGCCACGTCCGAGGCGATCAGGAGCTTCAGCTCGCCGTCGCGGAAGGCCTGCAGGATCTTCATGCGCAGCTTCTGGT
>CAZESN010000193.1:0-4763 GCA_964514775.1 uncultured Rhodovulum sp. | reverse complement strand
CCGCCGAAGATCAGCCCGAGCTCGTGCTGGGGCGAGGCCACCTCGTGGTGGTGCTTGTCGACCTTCATCCCCATGCGCTTCATGGTCGAGAGCATCTCGGAGCGGATGTCCTGTGCCGCGTCCACCGGCGGCAGCGGGAAGTAGCCGCCCTTGACGCCGGGGCGATGGCCGCTGTTGCCGCTCTCGTATTCGGTGTCGGTGTTCCAGGCGGCATCGACCGCATCGATCTGGAAGCTGACCTTGTTCGGCTTGTTCGAGAAGCGCACGTCGTCGAACAGGAAGAACTCCGCCTCCGGTCCGAAATAGGCGGTGTCGCCGATGCCGGACTGCTTCAGATAGGCCTCGGCCTTCTCCGCCGTACCCCGCGGGTCACGCTCGTAGGGCTCGTTGGTGTCGGGCTCGACCACCGAGCAGTGGATGCAGAGGGTCTTCTCGGCGAAGAACGGGTCGACATAGGCCGAGGACGGGTCGAGCATCAGCTTCATGTCGGACTTGTCGATCGACTTCCAGCCGGCGATCGAGGAGCCGTCGAACATGAAGCCCTCCTCGATGAAGTCCTCGTCGACGAGGTCGGCGATGACGGTGACGTGCTGGAGCTTGCCGCGCGGATCGGTGAAGCGGAGATCGACGTAGGCGATCTCCTCGTCCTTGAGGGCCTTGAGAACGGATTCCTTGTCGCTCATCTCATTTCCTTGAAGATTGTCTGCGCGGAAAACTGGGCGCCGCGGGCTCGCGCCGGGCCCGGCGGGTGCCATGGCGGGCTCAGAGGGCGTCGCTGCCCTCTTCACCGGTGCGGATTCGGATCGCCTGTTCGACGGGGCTCACGAAGATCTTGCCATCGCCGATCTTGCCCGTACGTGCCGCGGCGACGATCGCCTCGACGGCGGCTTCGACCTGCTCGTCGGGCAGGACCACCTCGATCTTGACCTTGGGCAGGAAGTCCACGACGTACTCGGCCCCGCGATAGAGCTCGGTGTGGCCCTTCTGGCGGCCGAAGCCCTTGGCCTCGATGACGCTGAGCCCCTGGATGCCGACTTCCTGAAGCGCTTCCTTCACTTCGTCGAGCTTGAAGGGCTTTATGATGGCCTCAATCTTCTTCATCCGGTGCTTCCTCCGTCGTCCCCGGCGTCACGTCGCGCCGGAATGCGGCACCGACAAAACAGCTTGGCCCGGGGGTTTCAATGGAACCGCCGGGGATCGTGGCGGCGGGCGGTGGACAATTCCGCTTTTCTGCCCACAATTTGGGCATAGTGGGCATTCCAAGGGCAGATTTCGCCGCTTGATGGTTCTTCGGTTCCACCGTGAGGCATGGGCACGCCCGCGTGATTTTTCGCTCGCGCGGCCGCGATCGGTCTGGTAGGAAGCGCCCGCGTCGGGGCCCTTGGGCGCTGCGATACGGCGGGCGTGGCGGAACTGGCAGACGCACCAGATTTAGGTTCTGGCGCCGAAAGGCGTGGGGGTTCAAGTCCCTCCGCCCGCACCAGATTTTGGGAACGGGATAGAAATTATGCAGGTCACGCAGACCCTGAACGAAGGCCTGAAGCGGGGCTATGCCATCACGGTGCCCGCGGGAGAGCTCGAGGCCAAGGTGACCGAGAAGCTCGAGGAGGCCCGCAAGGACTTCCAGATGAAGGGCTTCCGCAAGGGCAAGGCGCCCGCGTCGCTGATGAAGAAGATGTTCGGCAAGTCCGTCCTCGGCGAGGCGATGCAGGAGACGATCGACAGCGCCATGCGCGCGCATTTCGACGAAACCGGCGACCGGCCCGCACTCCAGCCCGAGGTCAAGATGACCCGCGAGGACTGGAAGGAAGGCGACGATGTCGAGGTCTCGATGACCTATGAGGCGCTGCCGGAGGTGCCCGCTCTGGCGCTCGGCGACATCAGGATCGAGAAGCTCGTCGCCGAGATCGAGGACACCGCGGTCGACGAGGCGCTGCAGAATCTCGCGCAGACGGCCAACAACTTCGAGGACCGCCGCAAGGGCTCGAAGGCGAAGGACGGCGACCAGGTCGTCATCGACTTCAAGGGTTCGGTCGACGGCGAGGTCTTCGAGGGCGGCACCGCCGAGGATTTCCCGCTGGTGCTCGGCTCCAAGAGCTTCATCCCGGGCTTCGAGGACCAGCTCGTCGGCGCCAAGGCTGGCGACGAGGTCGAGGTCAAGGTGACCTTCCCCGAGAACTACGGGGCGGCCGCGCTCGCCGGCAAGGATGCCGTCTTTGCCTGCACCGTTAAGGCGGTCAAGGCACCCAAGCCGGCAGAGATCGACGACGAACTGGCCACGCGCTTCGGCCTCGAGACGCTGGACGCGCTGAAGGAGCAGATCCGCGCGCGTCTGGGGGCGGAATACGCCCAGGCGAGCAGGGCCATCGTAAAGCGCAACCTGATGGATGCGCTCGATGCGTTGGTGACCTTCGACGTGCCGCCGACGCTGGTGGATGTCGAGGCGCGCCAGATCGCCCATCAGCTCTGGCACGAGGAGAATGCCGATCACCACGGCCACGATCACCCGGAGATCGAGCCGACGGAGGAGCACAAGCGGCTGGCGGAGCGGCGCGTGCGCCTGGGCCTGCTGCTGGCCGACATCGGCAACAAGAACGAGATCGCCGTCGGCGAGCAGGAGCTGCAGCGTGCAGTGATTGCCCAGGCCCGGCAGTATCCCGGTCAGGAGCGGCAGTTCATCGAGTTCATCCAGAAGAACCCGCAGGCCGTCCAGCAGATCCGCGCGCCCCTCTTCGAGGAGAAGGTGGTGGACCATGTGCTGGAACAGGCCCAGATCGACGAGAAGCCCGTCAGCAAGGACGAGCTGCAGAAGGCGATCGAGGCGCTGGACGAGGCGCTGCCGGCCGTCGAGGGCTGAGCAGGCGGGGATTGAGCGTGCGGGCGACGGCCGCGGCCGTCGCCTCTGCTTTTTCAGATCATGCCTCTAGCGGGCGCAACTGAGAGCATCACTGAGCTACACCGTTCATCAGCTTGAATTGACTGATGAAGTTTTGTGTCTACACATTGTGTAGGCATTTGCGAAATGCCTCCAACCCTGCCCCTAAGGCTCACCGCTAGGTGGGCTTGCACGTGCGCCGCGGTTCGCTGGGGGCGCCTCTTGCGGAGGGCCGGTGCGATGATTATTCCTCTGGACAACTCGGGCTGCGTTTTTCGCCGCCCCTAGCGAAAGGCCTGTCCTCCATGCCCGATCCCGTCGAGACCTACATGAACCTCGTGCCGATGGTGGTCGAGCAGACCGCACGGGGTGAGCGGGCCTATGACATCTTCTCGCGCCTGCTGAAGGAGAGGATCATCTTCGTCTCCGGCCCGATCCACGATGGGATGTCGACGCTCGTCGTCGCGCAGCTCCTGTTCCTGGAGGCGGAGAACCCGAAGAAAGAGATTTCGATGTACATCAACAGCCCCGGCGGTGTCGTAACCGCGGGTCTGTCGATGTACGATACGATGCAGTACATCCGCCCGCCGGTCTCGACGATCTGCGTGGGGCTGGCCGCCTCGGCGGCGTCGCTCCTCCTCATCTCGGGCGAGAAGGGGATGCGCTATTCGCTGCCGAACGCCTCGATCATGGTGCACCAGCCCTCGGGCGGCTATCAGGGCCAGGCGACGGACATCATGATCCATGCCGAGCAGACGCTGAAGATCAAGAAGCGGCTGAACGAGATTTATGCGAAGCACTCGGGCCAGGATATCGAGACGGTCGAACTGGCGCTCGAGCGCGATCGCTACATGACCCCGGATGAGGCGAAGGACTGGGGCCATATCGACGCGATCGTCGACAAGCGTGAAGCCGCGCCCACGCCTTCGTGAGCGGACAGGCCGCCTCGGCATCCGGGCGGCTTTGGACTTGTAATTGCCGTCACAAGCATGTTCCAATGATTCCGAAGCGCTGGGGTCACGGCGCGTGAGGGTGGTGGCGAGGATTGCAGTGGCGAAAGCCGGAGGCTGAATATGAGCAAATCGGGCGGAAGCGACTCGAAAAACACCCTCTACTGCTCGTTCTGCGGCAAGAGCCAGCACGAGGTGCGCAAGCTGATCGCGGGGCCCACCGTGTTCATCTGCGACGAATGCGTCGAGCTCTGCATGGACATCATCCGCGAAGAGACCAAGAGCAATCTGGTCAAATCGTCGGACGGAGTGCCGACCCCGCATGAGATCTGCAAGGTGCTCGACGACTACGTGATCGGCCAGCAGGTGGCCAAGCGCGTGCTCTCTGTTGCGGTGCACAACCATTACAAGCGGTTGAACCACGCCCAGAAGAACGCCGATGTCGAGCTGCAGAAGTCGAACATCATGCTGATCGGCCCCACGGGCTGCGGCAAGACGCTGCTGGCGCAGACGCTGGCACGCATCCTCGACGTGCCCTTCACCATGGCCGATGCCACCACGCTGACCGAGGCGGGTTACGTCGGCGAGGATGTCGAGAACATCATCCTGAAGCTCCTGCAGGCGGCCGAGTACAACGTCGAGCGGGCGCAGCGCGGCATCGTCTATATCGACGAGGTCGACAAGATCAGCCGCAAGTCCGACAACCCCTCGATCACCCGCGACGTCTCGGGCGAGGGCGTGCAGCAGGCCCTGCTCAAGATCATGGAAGGCACCGTGGCCTCGGTGCCGCCGCAGGGCGGCCGCAAGCATCCCCAGCAGGAGTTCCTGCAGGTGGACACGACCAACATCCTGTTCATCTGCGGCGGCGCGTTCGCCGGGCTCGACAAGATCATCGCCCAGCGGGGCAGGGGCTCGGCCATGGGCTTCGGCGCCGACGT
>CAZESN010000192.1:0-4823 GCA_964514775.1 uncultured Rhodovulum sp. | reverse complement strand
CAGACATCCGCGCCGGCGATCCCGGCATAGTCCGAGGTGCCGCTCATCGTCGCGTCGAACCCGTCCACCGGGCCGGACTGCGCGATGTCGAGGGCCTTACCCTGCGGGATACCGTCGGCGATGTCGAAAAGCACCACGTCGCCAAGCTCGCTGAGCGCGGCCAGATGGGCCAGCGTGCCCCCGATCTGCCCCGCCCCGATCAGCGCGATCTTCGGTCTTGCCATCTGGCCCGTCTCCGTTCCGTTGTGAAAACGGGGATGGGCTAGCGGTTCGCGCCGATTTCCGCAAGCCGGATCGGCGGGGCGCGCCGCGACGGGGACCCGTCCGGACGGGATGCCTCCGGCTCAGGCGTCCTTGCCACGGGCGCGGGCGGGCGACGGCGCGCCGTCCCACATCTGGCCGGCGGCGATCAGGCAGGTGAGCCCGTCGGGCCGCGTCAGGAGGATCGTCCAGGTGCCGGTCTCCTCCGAGGCATAGACCTCGACGAGGGCGTTGTTCTGGTGGAGCCCCAGGCTCTGCAGGGTCTCGCCGTAGCGCTCCTCGAGCTGGGCGACGACCTGGTCGCGGTCGGCGCAGGGCGCCTGGATCTGCGTCTGGGCCTCCGCCTGCGGCGTGGCCGCGGCGAGGGAGAGAGTGACGACGGCGCGGGCGAAGGCGGCGGCGTAGGGCATGCTCGGTTCCTTGTCCCTTCGCGGGATCGGAGACGCGTGGCACCCGGCTCCCGCAGTGATGCGGTGGTCTCGCCGGAAGCCGCGCCCTCCGGGGGAGCGGCGGATGCGGGATGCGCCGGCCAGGGGAGGCGGGCATTCCGAACTGTTGGTTAATCTGCGCCTCAATGGCGAACGGAGGGTTAACGATGCGTTCGCCCCGGCACCCCGCCGCGCAACATCCGTACTTTCCGGCCTTGTGTTTTCCCGCCGGCTGGTATGTCTTTGCCGCAGCGCAGCAGAAGGGGGAACGCCACGCCATGGGACAGGATGCCCATCCCTATCGTTCGGTGCTCTACATGCCAGGCTCGCGCGAGCGGGCGCTCGACAAGGCCCGCGGCCTGCCCGCCGACGCGCTGATCCTCGACCTCGAGGACGCGGTCACGCCCGCCGAGAAGCCGCGCGGCCGCGAGCTCGTCGCCGCGGCGGTGGCGGCCGGCGGCTACGGCCGGCGCCGGCTGATCATCCGCATCAACGGGCTCGACACCGAATGGGGGGCCGAGGACCTCGCCGCCGCCAGCCGCGCCGGCGCGGACGCGATCCTGCTTCCCAAGGTCGAGAGCCCCGACACCATCGCCCGCGTCGCCGCCGAGATGGCGGCCCTGGGCGCCCCCGAGCACACCCGGATCTGGGCGATGATGGAGACCCCGCGCGGCGTCCTCAACGCCGCCAGCATCGCCGCCGGACACCCGCGGCTCGAGGGCTTCGTGATGGGCACGAACGACCTCGCCAAGGAACTCGGTGCCGCCCATACGCCCGAGCGCACGCCGATGCTCGCGAGCCTCGGGATCTGCCTGCTGGCCGCCCGCGCCGAGGGGCAGGTGATCCTCGACGGCGTCTACAACGACGTGAAGAACCCCGACGGGTTCGCGGCCGAGGCCCTGCAGGGCTTCCAGATGGGCTTCGACGGCAAGACCCTGATCCACCCGGCCCAGATCGCCGTGACCAACGAGGTCTTCGCCCCCTCGCCCGACGACCTCGCGCTGGCCCGGACCCAGGTCGCGGCCTTCGAGGAAGCCACCGCGCGCGGCGAGGGCGTCGCGGTCGTCGACGGACGCATCGTCGAGAACCTCCATGTCGAGATCGCCCGCCGGCTCCTCGCCCGCGCCGAGGCGATCGCGGCACTCGAAGGCGGCGCGCCATGACCCTGCTCGCGCTTGGCCTCGCGCTCTTCATCGCGGGCCACATGGTCCGCCGCTTCGCCCCCGCCGCATGGGCCGGGCTGATCGACCGCTACGGCCTCGCCGGCGCGCGGGCGGTCACCGGGACCGTGGTCGGGATCGGCACGATCCTGATCGTCATCGGCTATCGCGGCGCCGACTTCGTCCCGGTCTACGATCCGCCCGCCTGGACGATCCACCTCAACAACCTGATGATGCCGGTGGCCGTCTTCATCTTCGGCATGAGCATGTCGAAGGGCCGCTCGCGCGCCTGGCTGCGCCACCCGATGTACACCGCGACCGCGGTCTGGGCGGCGGCGCATCTGCTGGTGAACGGCGATCTCGCCTCGCTGGTGATGTTCGGCGTGCTCGGCCTCTGGGCGCTCGTCTCCATTCCGGTCGTCAGCGCGATCGAGGGTCCGTGGCAGCGCCCGGCCCCCGGCCCGCTCAGCGGCGACATCCGTCTCGTCGTGATCACGGTGCTTGCCTTCGCCGCGATCACCACCGTCCACACCTGGCTCGGGTACTGGCCCTTTCCGCGATGAACCGATTTCCCGCCTACCGCTTCCTCACCGAGGACGACACCTCGGCCTTCTGCCACAAGGTGACCGCGGCGCTCGACGCCGGCTGGTCGCTGCACGGCCAGCCGACCTATGCCTTCGACGCCGCCCGGGGCGTGATGCGCTGCGGGCAGGCGGTGGTGAAGGAGGTCGAGGGGACCTATACCCCGGACACGAAGCTCGGGGGGCTCTGAGCGATGGCCGGACCGCGTACGGGACGCTTCTTCGAGGATTACGCGATCGGCCAGAGCCTGCGCCACGCGGTGCCGCGCACGGTGACCGACGGCGACCGCGTGCTCTACACGGCGCTCTACCCGACCCGCTTCGCCCTTGCCTCGTCGGACGAATTCGCCCGGGCCTCGGGCCTTGCCCGCGCGCCGGTGGATGACCTGATCGCCTTCCACGTCGTCTTCGGCAAGACCGTGCCCGACGTCAGCCTCAACGCCGTGGCGAACCTCGGCTACGGCGAGGGGCGTTTCCTCGCCCCGGTCTTCCCGGGCGACACGCTCACCGCCTCGAGCGAGGTGATCGGCCTGCGCGAGACCTCGAACGGCAAGGCCGGCGTGGTCTGGGTGCGCACCGAGGGCCGCAACCAGCAGGGCGCCCCCGTGCTGAGCTATTGCCGCTGGGTGATGGTGCGCAAGCGCGACGCAGGCTCCCCCGCGCCGGAGCCGGTCGTGCCCGACCTCGCGCCCTATGTCGCGGCGGCCGATCTCGCGATCCCGCCCGGGCTCGACTTCACCGGCTACGACTTCGGCCTCGCCGGCGACGACCGGCGCGCCGGCGACTATGCGATCGGCGAGCGCATCGACCACGTCGACCGCACGACGATCGAGGAGGCCGAGCACATGCTCGCCACCCGCCTCTGGCAGAACACGGCCAAGGTGCATTTCGACGTCACCGCGCGCGAGGACGGCCGCCGGCTGATCTACGGCGGCCATGTCATCAGCCTCGCCCGCGCGCTGTCGTTCAACGGTCTCGCCAATGCCCAGCTGATCGCCGCGATCAATGCAGGCAGCCATGTGAACCCCTGCTTCGCCGGCGACACGGTCGGGGCCTGGTCCGAGGTCCTGGACCGGGCGTCCACACCCGCCCCGGGCGTCGCCGCGCTCCGGTTGCGGACCGTCGCGACCCGTGCCGAGGCGCCCGCCTTCGCGCTCCGCGACGACGAGGGGCGCTACCTGCCGGAGGTCCTGCTCGACCTCGACTACTGGGTCCTGATGCCTGAATGATCACTGTGATCACGAATTTTCAGTACGTGATCACAGATCCGGATGTCCTTGCCTTACCCTACCCGTCCGTGAGAATAACCCGGCATTCCGCCAGAATCCGGCGCCCTGCCGGGGGCTAGATCCGCCCCCGCGCGCGAGGAGAGAAAGACCATGGCAGACGTCAATCGCGGCAACCGCCCGCTCTCGCCCTTCATGCTGGGGCAGTACTACCGGCTCCAACTGAACTCGGCGATGTCGCTACTGCACCGGGTCACCGGCGTAAGCCTGACGCTCGCCGCGGTGCTTGTGGTCTGGTGGTTCCTGGCCGCCGGCTCGACGCCTGGGCATTTCGCCTTCGTCGACGGGCTGCTGACCTCCTGGATCGGCGGGCTCGTCCTGATCCTGTCGCTGGTGGCCTTCTGGTACCACGTCTTCAACGGCATCCGGCACCTCGTCTGGGACGCGGGCCACTGGTTCGAGCTCGACATGGTCCACAAGACCGGCATCGGCGTCTTCGTGGCCACCGCCGTGATGACCGTGATCACATTGATAGCGGCCTTCTGAGAGGGACACCGGACATGAGCTACCGAACAGACAGGCAGCGAGTTCAGGGCCTCGGTTCCGCCAAGGAAGGCGTCGAGCACTGGTGGCGGCAGCGGGTGACGGCGGTGGCGCTGCTGCCGCTGACGCTGCTCTTCCTCTTCCCCTTCGCCCGCAACCTCGGCGCCGACATCGAGACGGTGCAGGCGGTCTATTCGAACCCGTTCAACGCGATGGTGGCGATCCTCTTCATCGTCACCGCCTGCATCCACCTCCAGCTCGGCCTGCAGGTGGTGATCGAGGACTACGTGCACAGCAAGCCCCTGCTCTTCACGGCGCTGCTCGCCAACACGCTGCTGACCTGGGCGCTCGCGCTGACCGGCGTCTTCGCCGTCGCGCGCATCGCCTTCACCGCCTGAGGAGGCGCTCCATGCCTGCATATCAGTTCACCGACCACACCTATGACGTGGTCGTGGTCGGCGCCGGCGGATCGGGCCTGCGCGCCACGCTCGGCATGGCCGAACAGGGGCTGAAGACCGCCTGCGTCACCAAGGTCTTCCCCACCCGCAGCCACACCGTCGCCGCCCAGGGCGGCATCGCCGCGTCCTTGGGCAACATGGGCCCCGACAGCTGGCAGTGGCACAT
>CAZESN010000191.1:0-4823 GCA_964514775.1 uncultured Rhodovulum sp. | reverse complement strand
TCGGCCATGTCCGAGATGCGGAAGAACCACTGCACCAGCTCGCGCCTCTCGACCGGCGCGCCCGAGCGCCAGCCCTTGCCGTCGATCACCTGCTCGTTGGCGAGCACGGTCATGTCGACCGGGTCCCAGTTCACCACCGCCGCCTTGCGGGTGACGAGCCCCGCCTCGAGCATGTCGAGAAAGAGTGCTTGCTGCTGGCCGTAGTACTCGGGGTCGCAGGTCGCGAACTCGCGGCTCCAGTCGATCGAGAGGCCCATGGGCTTCATCTGGGTCCGCATCGCGTCGATGTTGGCGCGGGTCCAGGTGCCCGGATGCACGCCCTTCTCCATCGCCGCATTCTCGGCCGGCATGCCGAACGCGTCCCAGCCCATCGGATGCAAGACGTTGAATCCGCTCACGCTCTTGTAGCGAGCGACCACGTCGCCCATCGTGTAGTTGCGCACATGCCCCATGTGGATGCGCCCCGACGGATAGGGGAACATCTCGAGCACGTAGTACTTGGGACGCGCGGGATCGCGCTCGGCGCGGAACACGCCGGCATCGTCCCAGGCCCGCTGCCATTTCGGCTCGAGCGCGGCGGCATCATAGCGAGACATCAGGCTCAATCCCCCAGCGGCTAGCGTCCGGCCGCCGCGATACGAAGCTGCCGGGCGCGGGTGAGGATCGCGTCCTCGATCGCCCGGTTCTGGGCGTCGCTCACCGGCACGCCCCCGCCGCCGCCCTGACGGAAGGCCGCGACCCTGAGCGAGCGCGCATCGAGCGCGGGCTCGGAGATGAAGACCGTGACCCGGTAGGCGCCGGTGCCCGAGAGGCTGCCCCAGCCGGTGGTGATGATCCCCGAGAACGGATCGGCGGCCTCGAGCGGCAGGAACGACAAGATGTCGAGCGAGGCCTGCCACAGGTAGCGGTTGACCACGACGCCGCGCTCGGGATCGCCCTGGTCCTTGAACAGGTCGAAGAAGCTCTCGTCGCTCATGTCGAATTCGCGACGCAGGTCCTCGTCACGCTGGGCGAGCCGGTCTTCGGTCGTCGGCGCGGCATCGTTGTTGCCGCAACCGGCCAGAAGCACGGCGCCGAGCAGGGCCGGGGCGAGGATCGAGACGGGACGCATCTGTCGCAAGAACCTGTCCGTGAGCCAGAAAGCTGTAGTCCGGCCGACGAATAAAGACTGCCGCCCGGACCGGCAAGAGCAAAGCTGGCGCCGGTGGTATGACGCCAGTGTGGCATCCGTGCATCAGCCTTGCGGACAAGTAAACGGGCCTCTGCCATTCGCTTGACCGTGCGGGGGGGTATGATGGATGACAGTCTCACTTGATCCGGGCGAGCCGGATTTGAGATGGGTTTCAAAACTAAGGACCACGAGGAAAAGTGATGAAGAAGATTCTCTTCACCTCGACCGCTCTCGCCGCTCTGGCGTTCGGCGGCGTCGCCTCGGCTCAGGGGATTTCGCTCTTCGGCGACGCCCGTCTGGGTCTTGGCTATAACATCCTGAACAACGGTTACCTCGCCGACCTCGACGACAACGGCGACACCGAGGATGACGTCCGCGCGATCTCCCGTGTCCGCTTCGGCGTGAACATGACCGGTGAGACCGACCACGGCATCACCTTCGGCGCGACCATCCGTGCGGACAACGCCGGCAACGGCCAGGGTGGCACCAATGGCCAGCGCGCTGGTAACGTCTTCATCTCGGGCAGCTGGGGTACCCTGACGTTCGGTGACACCGACGGCGCTGACGAGAAGTGGGTCGGCGATGTCAACAGTGTCGGTCTGACCGGCCTTGGCGAGCAGTTCGAGACCCCGTTCCTCTCGAACGGTGGCGGCTTCGGCGACGACAGCAACAACTTCGCGTCGAACCCGAATGCGCGTCCGACCGTCCGCTATGACTTCGAGATCGCCGGCTTCGGCCTCTCGCTGTCGACCAACCGTGACCTCAACGACATCCAGGTCGGTGCGGGCTACGATGGCGAGTTCGGCGGTTCGACCTTCTCGATCGGCCTCGGCTACAACGACTTCAACGACTTCGACGTCGTCAGCACCGTTGCTCCGACCGTCGTCACCGACGCGAACGGCGACCCAGTCTACGTGCCCGGCGGCACCATCACCAGCGTCACCGGTGGCGGCGAGCAGTGGTCGGCGTCGGTCGGTGTGGACTTCGACCTCTTCAACGCGAAGGTCCTCTACACCGCGATCGATCTCGACGACGGCCCCGAGGCTGACTGGGCGGCCATCGGCCTCGGCACCAACATCGCCGACTTCCAGGTCGACGCCTACTACGGCCAGATCGTCGACGCGAAGGGCTTTGCCGGCTCGAACGACATCGACGGCCTGCAGTCCTTCGGTGTGGGCGTGACCTACAACCTCGGCGGCGGCGCCCGTGTCGAGGGTGGTGTGGCTTCGGTCCTCAGCACCGCGAATGCGGACGACGGCTACATCGTCGCCGACTTCGGTATCGGGATGTCCTTCTGATCAAGAACGCCGGGCCCGTAACACCGGGTCCGGAAATTGGGACAGTGAGTTTGGAAAGGCGGGCCTCGGCCCGCCTTTTCTTTTATCCGACGGGGTTTGTTGCCTCCGGGGCGCCGCCGTCCTAGAAGCCTCTGCATGACAACCGCGACGATCAGGAACCGGATATCGACGGCGCTTGCCGAGGCAGGCCGCCCCGCCGACGCGGTCACCCTCATCGCCGTGTCCAAGGTCCAGCCGCCCGACCGGATCCGTGCCGTCCTCGATGCCGGCCAGCGGATCTTCGGCGAAAACCGTGTACAGGAGGCCGAGGAGCGCTGGATCCCGCTGCGGACCGGAACGCCGGGGATCTCCCTCCATCTCGTCGGCCTGCTCCAAACCAACAAGCTCGCCCGCGCGCTCGAGCTCTTCGACGCGATCCACAGCCTCGACCGCGAGAGCCTGGCGACGCGGCTTGCCCGCGCCGTCCAGTCGCGCGGCGCCTGTCCGCGGCTCTTCGTCCAGGTCAACACCGGCCGCGAGCCGCAGAAGGCCGGCATCGATCCCGAGGCGCTCGACGCCTTCCTGACCGCCTGCCGCACCACTTGGGACCTGCCGGTCTTCGGCCTGATGTGCATCCCGCCGGTGGACGAAGACCCCGCCCCGCATTTCGCGGCACTGGCCGGGATGGCGACGCGCAACGGGCTTGAGGGGCTCTCCATGGGCATGTCCGACGATTTCGAGACGGCGATCGCCCATGGCGCCACCCATGTCCGGGTGGGTTCGGCGATCTTCGGAGCCCGTATCCACGGCTGACGCCCGATGTCCGATCTGCGCTTCCTGATCCGCACCCTCGCTATTGCCGCCGCCGCGCTGCTGGTGGTCGCGGTCTGGCGCCTGACGGAGCCCGCGCCTGTGGGTGAAGCCGCCACCATCGCCCGGTTCGAGGCCGCGCGCCCGAGCGTCGTCTTCATCTCCACCACCGGGCGCGCCTTCGACCCGCGCCGGCCGAGCCCGGTCGAGGTCCCGGGCGGCTCCGGTTCCGGCTTCGTCTGGGATGCCGCCGGCCATATCGTCACCAATGCCCATGTGCTGCGCGGTGCGCGCAGCGCCGTCGTGCGGCGGGCCGACGGCGAGACGGCCCGCGCCGAGCTGGTCGGCATCGATCCCGGCACGGACCTGGCCGTCCTGCGCGTCCCGCCGGATCCGGAAGTGCTGCCACCGCTGCCGCAGGGCACCAGCGCCGGCCTGCGCGTCGGCCAGACGGTGCTCGCGATCGGCAATCCCTTCGGGCTCGACTGGACGCTGACCACCGGGGTGATCTCGGCGCTCGAGCGCGATCTCCTGCGCGAGGCGGGGCGGCTGCGCGGGCTGGTCCAGACCGACGCCGCGATCAATCCCGGCAATTCCGGTGGCCCCCTCCTCGACAGCGCCGGCCGGCTGATCGGGGTCAACACTGCCATCTACTCCCCCTCGGGGGCGAGCGCCGGGATCGGGTTCGCGGTGCCGGTCGACGTGGTCGCGCGCGTGGTGCCGGCGCTGATCGCGACGGGGCGCTACGCCCCGCCCTCGATCGGCGTCGAGGCGGATCCGCGGATCGATGCGCTCATCGCCCGGCGCGGCACACCCGGCGTGGTGGTCCTCGGGGTCGAGCCCGGCTCTGGCGCCGAGCGGGCGGGGATCGAGGCGGCACGGGTGTCGGGCGACGGGCGGATCCTGCCCGTCGATATCATCGTGGCGATCGACGGCGTGCCGGTGCGCGGTATCGCCGACCTGCGCGCCGCCTTCGCGGGCCGCGCCGAGGGGGCGGAGGTCGAGCTCACCCTGCGCCGGGACGGGGTCGAGCGCCGGGTCCGGACGACCCTTGATCCGGCCTGAATCCGCCGCGCGGGGAGGGCGTCAAGAAAGCTTCACTTTCCTCCGCCCACGGGCAGGCTAGAAGGCGCTGGCGACCCCCTGACCGGAGATGCTGCGATGACCCTGCCGGATGGCGACAACGCCCGCGACTGGCTGGAAGCCGAACTTGCCGACACCCTGGACGAGGACTATGAGCTCGAACTCTCCGAGCCCGCGCTCTCGCTCGAGATCCGCCGCATCTACAAGCGCGCGCATCCCCCCTCGATCGACCGCATCGTCTATTTCCGCGAGCTCCTGCGCCTCCAGTCCGAGCTGATCAAGCTCCAGAGCTGGGTCGCGCATCACAAGGAAAAGGTCGTGGTCATCTTCGAGGGCCGCGATTCCGCCGGCAAGGGCGGCGTGATCAAGCGGATCACCCAGCGGCTCAACCCCCGCATCGCCCGCGTGGTCGCGCTGCCGGCGCCCTCGGATCGCGAGAAGACCCAGTGGTACTTCCAGCGCTATGTGCCGCACCTGCCGGC
>CAZESN010000190.1:0-4833 GCA_964514775.1 uncultured Rhodovulum sp. | reverse complement strand
GTCGATCGAGGCGCGGGGCCAGGCGGCGTTCATCGTCGAGCAGGCGTCCTCGGGGATGATCATCAGATATCCCTTGTCGGCACCCGTCCGCGCGGTGTGCTCGATCGACATGTTGGTCCAGGCGCCGGTCTCGATGATCGTGTCCCGGCCCTCGGCCTTCAGCACGGTCTCGAGCGTCGTGCCCTCCCAGGCGCTCATCCGCATCTTGCGCACGATATGGTCGCCCGGCCGCGCCTCGAGCCCGGGCACGGGCTCCGCACCCCAGCTTCCCTCGACCAGCGCGCCGGTCTCGACCAGACCCTCGAAGAGCGGCGCGTTCAGGGTGATCCCCCGCGCCCCCTCGGCCACGATGAACCAGACGTGGATGACGGGGATCCCCAGCGCGCGGCAGCGCTCGGCCAGCCGGGCGGCGTTGGCGATGGCGTTCTGCTCGCGACAGTGCTGCGGCGAGCCCGAGGCGGCGAAGGCGCCGCCGTCGATCACCACGTCGTTCTGCATGTCCTGGATGATCAGCGCGCAGCGGTCTGGATCGAGGCCGAGCCCCTGCCCGCCTCCCGTGCGCGGCGCGGCGGCGGCTTTGGCGTTCATGTACGGCTCCCGTCTCGGTCCCACCTTGGTGTCGACGGCATAGAGCGAGGTGCTGGCGCAGACGAAAAGCGTCCGCCAGTCCTCCCCGCCCCAGGCCAGATTGGCCGCAAGCTCGGGGACCGCAACCTTGCCGATGATCCGACCGTCCGGGTCATAGACCCAGAGCCCGCCCGGCGCGGTCACCCAGACATTGCCCTCGGCATCGCATTTCATCCCGTCCGGCACGCCCGGATCGCGGCTGTCGCGGATGCCCGAGGCGAAGACCCGGCCGTTGGCGAGGCTGCCGCCCGGGCGCACGTCGAAGACCCGGATATTGGCCTGCTCGGTGTCGTTGACATAGAGGCGCGTCTCGTCGGGCGAGAAGCAGAGGCCGTTCGGCTGGCCGAAGAGATAGCGGTCGACCAGGAGCTCGGGATCGCCGCCCGCCTGCCCCGGCGGGATGCGGAACACCCCCTGCCAGCCGAGCTCGCGCGGCCGCTCGACCCCGAACACCGGCATCCGGCCGTACCACGGATCCGAGAAATAGATCGCCCCCGAGGAATGCACGCAGAGGTCGTTGGGGCTGTTGAGCTCGCGCCCCTCGAAATGGCTTGCCAGGACCTCGCGCTGCCCGCCGGGACCAAGACGCACCACGGAGGACGTCGCATGCTCACAGACGAGGAGGTTGAACTCCGCGTCGTAGGTCATGCCGTTGCCCTTGTTCGAGGCGCGGGTGACCTCCTCGATCCGCGTCCCGTCCCAGCGGCGTCGGGTGTCGGCGGGCATGTCGGAGAACAGCAGGCTCCGCTCGCCCGGATGCCAGACCGGCCCCTCGGTGAAGGTAAAGCCCGTGCCGATCTGGCGGACCGGCGCCTCTGGATCGATCAGGTCGCGGAACCGGGGATGGATCGCCTCATGCGCCATGACCGCCCCCGTCAGGCCGGAACCCAGCGGCGCTGCGGCACCGTCTGGCTGACCGGCCCCGGCACCGCCATGTCGAGCCGCCCGACGACGCGGCCGCCCTCGATCTTCGCCGGCTTGTCGTGGACCGGCAGCAGGAATTTCGAGCCGTTCAGGAGCTTCTTGATCTGCGCCTTCTCGCCACGCTTCGAGCCGGCGTGGTTGCCGGTCACCTGCGGCTCGTCGGCGTTGATCTGGTGGAACGGGTCCACGACCTGGTTCTGGATGTCGTAGAGCACGTCGCCGCAGATCGTGGCACGCCCCTCCGCCGTCTCGACATGGATGTTCATCGAACCCTCGGTATGGGCATGCGCCGCCTCGAGTACCACGCCGGGGATGAGCTCGACCGGGCCGGAGATCTCGAGATCCTCGAAGCGCAGCGCCTGCGGCGTGTGCAGCCGCTCGATCAGATGCATGATGTCGGGCTTGGGATACTGCGGGTGCATAAGCCCCGACACCGAGCATTCCATCTCGCGGCGGTTGATGACCACGGTCGTGTTCATCGGGAAATGGTCGTCCTTGCCGGCGTGGTCGATGTGGAGATGGGTATGGCAGATGTAGCGGATGTCGCCGACCTTGAGGCCGTGGCGGGCGAGCTGGGTCTCGATCATGTTCTCGTGGGACTGGAGGCCGCGCATGCCGAGCGTCTCCATGATCGCATTGTCGCGAAAGCCCGTGTCGACGAGCACCGGATACTCACCGCCGAGGATCAGGAAGCCGTAGGTATAGACCCGCGCCCGGCGCCCGCAGTTGCGCCCGAGCACGAGAAAGCTCGACTCGAGCTCGATGTCCCCAAGATCGAGTACCCTGATCTCAAGCGCCATTCCGTCCTCCCTTGTGTGCGGGGGTTCCCCCGTCGTTCGTCAAAGCCGGTAGATGCGGGCCGCGGTGTCGTGGAAGATCGCCTTCTGCTGCCCGGCCCCCAGGTCGCCGGCCGCCTTGCGGAAGGCGTCGACCAGTTCGGGATAGCTCGTCCAGATCTTCTCGATCGGGAAGTTCGAGCCGAAAAGGCAGCGCTCCGCCCCGAAGATCGCCACCGTGTCGTGCAGGATCCGCTCGATATGGGTGGGGTCGTTGCGATGGATGAAGGTGCCGAAGGCCGAGAGCTTCGAGGTGACGTTCGGCTGGGCCGCGAGCCTGCGCATCTGCGCCTTCCAGTAGGCGCGGCCCTCGTCGCTCAGATCCTCGGGCATGCCCGCGTGCTGGAGCGCGAAGATGACCTTCGGACAGGCCGCCGCCAGCTCCGCCGCGCCGTCCATCTGGCCGGCGAAGACCTGGAGGTCGAAGACGAGGCCATAGTCGGCGAGATGCCCCACGTTGCGCTGCACGTTGGGATCGCGGCAGAGGTCGGGGGTCTTCGCGAAGCGGTAGAGCTCCTTCTCGTGCCAGTGGAACTGGTGACGGATGCCGCGCAGGAGCGGGATCCGCGCCAGCCGGTCGAGCATGGGCCGCGCATCCGCGACCGTCATGTCGCAGAAGGCGACGATCCCGTGCGGCCAGCCGGTGCGGTCGGCGGTGGCCTGCACCCATTCGGCTTCGGCGACCTCCCGCTCCGGGAAGACGTTGGTCTGGACGAAGACGGATTTCCCGACGCCGGTGCCACTGATGTCCGCGAGATATTCCTCGATCGGATAGTCGCGCTTGATCGGATCGTAGTTGCCGAAGATCCGCGGCTGGGTCGGGCCCTGCAGCCAGGGCAGATCGGCCTGCCGCCAGATGTGGTGATGCGCGTCGATGATCTTCATGCCGTTCGTCTCCGCTCGAAGCCCAGCACCTCGGCACAGAGCCTTGCGGCGCTCGAGCCGTCGCCGAGGTGGTCGATATGGGGCAGGATGGCGCGCAGCGCCTCGGTCTCGGGGCTGTAGTCCCGCCCGGCCGCAAGCGGGTTCAGCCACAGGAGCGCCCAGGCAAGGCGCGAGAGCCGCTCCACCGCGTCGGTCAGCGCCGCCGGATCGCCGCGCTCGAGCCCGTCCGAGAGGACCACGACCATCGCCCCGCGCGAGAACCCGGCAAAGCGCGGCACCGCGAGGAAAGCCTGCAGCGCATCGCCGAGCCGGGTGCCGCCGTCCCAGTCGGCCACCAGCGCCGAGGCAAGGCCGAGCGCCTGATCGGGGTTCCGGCGCCGCAGGGCCCGGGTGATCCGGGTCAGGCGGGTGCCGAGCGTGAAGACCTCGACCCGGTCGGTGGCGCGCGAGAGCGTATGGGCGAAACGCAGGTATTCGTCGGTCTGGGTCTTCATCGAGCCCGAGACGTCGATGAGCAGGAGCACCCGCCGGCGGCGCTCGCGGCGGCGCAGCGCCGGCAGCTCGACGAGCTCGCCGTCGCGGCGCACCGCCTCGCGCAGGCCCCGGCGCAGGTCGAGCCGGCCACGGCCGCTGGCGGGCGCGAGGCGGCGCGAGCGACGGCGGGGCAACATCTGCGGCGCGGCGCGGCGAAACCGGCGCAGCGCCTCGATCTCCGAGACGGTGCCGAACTGGCGCGCGAAGAGCCGCTCGGCCCCGGTAGGCGCGCCGCCCGATTCCTCGGCCTCGTCGAGGTCGGGGGGATCCATGCTGCCGTCGCGGTCGTCGAAGGCCTCGACCTCGTCGTCGTCCTCGGGCTCGCCCGGAACCGGCGCGCCGAGGCTCTGGCCGAGGAAGACGAGGCGAAAAATCGCGTCGAACTCGTCCCGCCGCTCGGGGATCGGGGCGAAGGTCGCATGCGCCGCACGACGGATGTCCTCCATCGACCGCGGACCGAGCAGGCCGACGGCGGCGACGAAATTCGCGGTCTGCTCGGGCGCCACCGCAAAATCGTTGGCCCGCAGCACCGAGGGAAACTGGAGGAAGGGCTCGAGCGGCCGCGGCAGGGGTTCGGTCATGCCGCCGCCCCGCGCAGCAGCTCGTCAAGGCGCGGCTCCATGTAGAGGAGGTCGTCCTGGTCCTTGAGCGCCACGCCGATCGCGCGGCGGAAGGCGACTGGCCAGGGCGCGCCCTGCTCGGCGAGCAGGGTCGCGGCTTCGGCCCATTCGACCGTCTCGGCGACACCAGGGGGCTTGGCGAGCGGTTCCTGGCGGAGGGCTCCGACGGCGGCGACGACGCGGTAGGCGGTATCTGCGGCGACCTGGCTCGACCGCGCCATCACGATCTCGGCCTCGCGACGGGGATCGGGGTAGTCGATCCAGTGATAGACACAGCGGCGCCGCAGTGCCTCGTGGAGCTCGCGGGTGCGGTTCGAGGTGAGGACCACGACCGGGTGCTCGGCGGCGCGGATGGTGCCGCGCTCGGGGATCGAGATCGAGAAATCGGACAGGAACTCGAGCAGGAA
>CAZESN010000189.1:0-4851 GCA_964514775.1 uncultured Rhodovulum sp. | reverse complement strand
CGAACACGGTGGGCCTCGGCGATACCACCGGCCTCTATCACGGCACACAGCAGATCAACCAGGGCCAGATGGACCGCTGGAGCCTCGTGGTCACGCTGAACTACCTGCCCCATGATGACGAGGTCGAGATCGTGCTGGCCAAGCACCCCGACTATGCCACGCCCGCCGGCCGCAAGACCGTCAGCCGCATGGTGACGGTGGCCGACCTCACCCGCTCGGCCTTCATGAACGGCGACCTCTCGACCGTCATGTCGCCGCGCACCGTGCTTGCCTGGGCCGAGAACGCGCGCATCTTCGGGGACGTGGGCTTTGCCTTCCGCCTGACGTTCCTCAACAAATGCGACGAGCTCGAGCGCCAGACGGTCGCCGAGTTCTACCAGCGGGCCTTCGATCAGGAGCTGCCCGAGAGCGCGGTGTCCGTCTCTCTGGGATGACCCGGACCGCCCGCGCGTGCTAAGGTGCCGCCCGGGATGTTCCAAGCGGCAGCAGTTCCGGGCGATGCCAACCCTTCTCACGACAGGCGGCGGATGACCGGCGCGGGCGCGCGCCTCGGTCCGCCCGACAAGCGGGACGCGCTGCTGGCGCGGCCCGGGCAGGTGTTCCGCTTCATCGTCACCCCCGAACCCGGCGCGTCCCCTGCGCTCGCCCCGGTGATCGCGGCGACAGGCGGCGCCGCGCCGCTTCCCCTCCTCGGCGGATGGGCGGTCGAGACCGAGGTGCGGATCGCCGCCGGGCTCGCCGACCTGCCGGGGGTGGCGGGCGTCTGGTATCTCCACCCGGACCTTGCGGATGTCTATGTCGGGATCATCGGCGCGCTCGGGCGGCTCACGCTGCCCGACCGGCCGAAGCCCGCCGTCGCCAACATCAGCCTCGGGCCGCCGGCGCGCCTGATGCCGATGCGCATCTGGCCCGACGAGCCGATGAGCCGGGCGACCGAAAACGCCGCGCGCCAGGGCGTGGTGCCGGTGCTGGCCGTCGGGAATTTCGGTGCCCCGGACGGCACGCGCGACGGCTGGGTCAATCCCTGGAGCCTGCCGGAATGGGTGATCAGCGTCGGCGCGGGCTCCGAGGACGGGCGGACCCTGTGGGACCGGTCGTCGCGGGGCGACCCGGCCGATCCGGAAACCTGGCCCGACGTGATTGCCCACGGCGTCGACAGCATCGGCGCCTGGCCGACGGGCGTCGAGAAATCCGCCGCCCGGCGCGCGCGCGACGAGAGCCATCCCGTCTTCCTCGCGCGGGTGCCGCCCGAGCAGCGCGGGCTCTACACGATCGACACCGGCACCAGCTTCGCGGCCCCCGTCGTCACCGGTGCCGCCTCCCAGATCGCGCATTTCGTGCAGGGCGCGATCGCCCGGGCCGGCGCCAGGGAGCCCGGTGCCCGGCTCTTCGAACTGACGATGACCCGCGCGAAGTGGGAGCGGAGCCTGCGCCGCCCGCGCCTGACCGGCGGGATGGTCGATGGGCGCGGCGGCGAGGTCGTCGTGCGCTACGGCATCGACACGCCGTGGCGGCTGATCAAGCAGCTCCTGATCGACACGGCGATCGACATGCCGGGCTATGCCATGCACGAGGTCGGCGCGGGATTCGTGTCGCGCAGCCTTGTCGACGCGCAGTTCGGGGCCTTCGGCCTCGTCCAGCCGGCGGTGACCGGTGAGAAGGTCGTGGAGACGTGACATGATGCGCACCGGCGGCCGGGCGGCCGTCGCGGCGCGACCGAGGCGGGAGGACGGATCTTGGCGGAAACGGAGCCGGTGGCGCAGGCCACATTGGCCGAGGTGATCTCGGCGGTGAAGCGCGAGCTCGCCGCCGCCGAAGGCGAAGCCGGCCCCCGGGCCGGCCTGGTGCTTGACGAGGTCGAGATCGAGCTCAGCGTCACCCGCAGCCGCACGGCGGGCGGCAAGCTCAGCGTCGGCGTGCCGGTGCTCGGCGTCGAGCTCGGCGGCGGCGGCGCCCTGACCGATAAACAGGCCTCGAAGGTGAAGGTCGTGCTTGCCCCGCCCGCGCCGAGCCTGCTGCTCCGCGACGGGGGCATCGGCGATCTCGGCATCGCCGCGGCGATCGTCGACATCCGCAGCCAGCTCGTCGCCGGGCTCGAGGAGGAGCCGAGGCTCCTGCCGAAGAAGGCCGAGTACCACCTCGAATTCGCCGTCGAGCGCGCCGGAGGGCCGACCGGCAAGGTCACCTTCCTGGTCGTCTCGGTCGGGGGTGAGGGGAAATGGACCGGCGGTGCGACCAACCGCATCAAGCTGAGCTTCGCGGGGGGCGCCGCGCCCTAGCCGGATCCGCGGCCCGTGACGCCCGCGCGACGGCGCGGGCGTCCGGTTGGCGCGGGTGTCAGGCGGCCTTGCGGCGGCGGGCGGCGAAGCCGAGCACGCCGAGGCCCGCGATCAGCATCGGCAGCGCCGCCGGCAGCGGGATCGGGGCGTAGTCGCCGAAGGTGTAGGCGCCGTCGTGATGCGTGCCGCTGCCGCTCATCGAGAAGGCGCCGACCACGGCTTCCTCGTCCGCCTGCTGATAGATCGTCAGGATCAGCGAGTTGATCGTCGCGGCCTTGAAGCGGTTGTTGTTCGCCTCGTTCATACCCGCGTTGCCGGCATTGCGGTTGATCTCGTTCGACCAGTCCGCCAGCGTGCGGGCATTCTCGCGGCCGCCGACGATGTCGAGGCGGTTCTGGTTGCTCAGCGCCCAGAACTTGGCGCTGGCGATGTCGAGCGTGTAGGTGGTCCAGCCGCCGGCCGTCGTGGCATGGGAGGGGTCAAAGGCATAGCGCAGGTCGGCGAAGTCGCTGACGCCGATCGCGATCGCGAGCTCCGGCACATAGCCGCTGACCGCCTTCACCGTGTAGGAGAAGACCGTGTTGTTCGCGATCGCGCTGGTGACGGTGCCCATGCGGTCGCCGTAGGTCGATCCGAGACGCAGCTCGGCGCGGCCGCGGGCATCGGCGCCGGTCTTGAGGGTCGCGCCCTCGGCGCCGACGCTCACCGTGCCGCCGACGAGGGCGGTGGCGGTCCAGCCCTCGGAGGGCAGGGTGGTGACCACGGTGGCCATCGCCGGCGCGGCGAACAGGCCGAGGACCGCCGCGAGTGCGGCGGATTTGAACAGGTTTGCAAGCATTGTGAGCCTCTGGTGGAGCTGTGGCGGAGCCGGCGCACTCTCGGCGTATTGGTTAACGGTTCGATGTCGGCGCGGTGAACTTTGCGGCATGGCCGGTGCCCCGCACCCCTTGCGGAATGCGCCCGGGTGATGATCTATCACCGGCCATGAGCAAGCCCTCCGACAACCCGGCCGATCCGTTCAAGAAGGCGCTGACCGACGCCACCCGCGCCATGGCGGGCGAGCCCGAGCTCACCGTCGCCTTCTCCGTCGACCCGCCCGGGCTCGGCGCCGGCACCATGCGCCTGCCGCAGGTCACCCGGCGGATGACCCGCGACGAGGTGCTGCTGGCGCGCGGCACCGCCGATGCGCTGGCGCTGCGCCTGCGCTACCACGACAACGCCACCCACCGCCGCTACGCGCCGCCGGGCGAGACCGCCTCGGCGCTCTTCGAGGCGATGGAGACTGCGCGCTGCGAGGCGATGGGCGCGCGGGCCATGCCGGGCACGGCCGGCAACATCGACGCGAAGATCGCCGACGAGGCCCGCCGCAACGGCTACGCCGAGATCACCGACACCTCGCGCGCGCCGCTTGCCCAGGCCGCGGGCTATCTGGTGCGCCAGCGCGCCACCGGCCGGCCGCTGCCCGCCGGCGCCCAGAACATCCTCGACCTCTGGCGAGGGTTCCTCGACAGCCACGCGGGCGGCGCCTTCGAGGGGCTCGAGGACGTGCTCGACGACCAGCAGGCCTTCGCGCGGTTCTCCCGGCAGGTGATCGAGGACCTCGGCTACGGCGACCAGCTCGGCGACAACCCCGACGACACCGGCGACGAGGACGACGACGCGGCCGAGGGCTCCGACGACGACCTCGACCAGGACACCACCGGCGGCGACAGCGAGGACCAGTCGCAGGAGGAAGCCGCCCGCGACGAGAACGCGACCGACGAGAGCGCGGATTCGCGCGAGATGCAGGCCTCGACCGACACCGAGGAGACCACCGAGGAGGTCGAGGCCGCCGAATCCGAGGAGGGCGAGCCGCAGCCCTACCAGCCGCCGCCCCATTCCGACGCCGATCCCGGCTACAAGGTCTACACGACCCGCTTCGACGAGGAGATCGCCGCCGAGGATCTGGCGGATCCCGCCGAGCTCGACCGCCTGCGCGCCTATCTCGACCAGCAGCTCGAGCCGCTGAAGGGCGCGGTCTCGCGCCTCGCCAACCGCCTCCAGCGCCGGCTCCAGGCGCAGCAGAACCGCGCCTGGGACTTCGACCTCGAGGAGGGCACGCTCGACGCCGGCCGGCTGGCCCGCGTGGTGGCCAACCCGATGACGCCGCTCAGCTTCAAGATGGAGCGCGACACCGAGTTCCGCGACACGGTTGTCACGCTCCTGATCGACAACTCCGGATCGATGCGCGGCCGGCCGATCTCGATCGCGGCGATCTCGGCGGACGTGCTCGCCCGCACGCTCGAGCGCTGCCAGGTCAAGGTCGAGCTTCTGGGCTTCACCACCCGCGCCTGGAAGGGCGGCCAGAGCCGCGAGACCTGGCTCGGCGCCCAGCGCCCGCCGCTCCCGGGCCGTCTCAACGACCTGCGCCACATCATCTACAAGCCCGCCGATGCCCCCTGGCGGCGGGCGCGGGCCAATCTCGGGCTGATGATGAAGGAGGGGCTTCTCAAGGAGAACATCGACGGCGAGGCGCTGGAATGGGCGCATCGCCGGCTGGTGGCCCGGCCCGAGGCGCGCAAGGTGCTGATGG
>CAZESN010000188.1:3461-4876 GCA_964514775.1 uncultured Rhodovulum sp. | reverse complement strand
CTGGCGGGTGCGGAACGCGCCTGCCGGGGGCAGGCAGGCGCGTCACGATTTGCCAACGGTCAAATCGTGCAGAAAGACAGGCCCTCAGCCAAACCCGGCCTCAGTCGAGCCCGAGCTTCCCGCGCAGCGTGGCCAGATCCTCCGCCAGCGTGTTGACGGCGGCCGCGAGCGTCACCCGGTCGCCCTCGCTCAGCTCCAGATAGCTGACATAGCCCCCGTCCTTCTCATAGGTCGCGAGGATCCCGTGCACGCGGGCGAAATTCCCGTCGACGGTGTCCAGGAACGCGCCCTCCTCCGCGACCAGCGGGCGGACCAGCTCGACGATCTTCTGCGAGCCGTCGACATTGGCCTTGAAGTCCCAGAGGTCGGTACGGCTGTAGCGGTTCTCCTCGCCCGAGATCTTGCCCTCGACGATCTCCTCGAGCAGCGCCGCGGCACCGCCGACCACCACCTCGGGCGGGAAGGCGAGGCCGGCGATCCCGTCGCGAAGCTCGGTCACGTCGGCCAGCAGCTTGTCGGCCACCGGCTCCAGCCCCTCGGTCGAGTTCTTCGCCCAGAGGCCGTATTCGATCCGGTGGAAGCCCGGGAACCCGGGATCGGCCTCGGCAAGCTCGTAGTCGTCGGCCCGCGAATCGATCGCGGCATCGAGCTCGCCGAAGATCTCGGCGATGGGCTCGATCTCCTCATAGGGGGTGCGCGCCGGCGCATAGAGCGCGCGCGCCCGCTCCAGATCGCCCGCCTTGATCGCCGCGACGAAGGCGGCGACGCCCTCGACGAGATCCTGCGAGCGGTCGGTCACATAGACGCGGTACTCGGCGATGGGCCCCTCGAGGTCGGCGGGGGCGGGCTGGGCAAGGGCGGTGCCGGCGGTCGCCAGCGCCACCGCGGCTGTCGCGAGGAAATGGGTCAGTCGCATGTCGGTCTCCTGGGTTGTCGGTATGCGAGGTGGCGCGCGGTCAGAGGGCCGCGATGAGCGTGCTGCCGAGATGGTCCGCGGCGTCCTCGACGCCCGGAAGGGTGAAGAAATAGCCCCCGCCGACGGGGCGGATGTATTCCTCCAGTGGCTCGCCATCGAGGCGCCGCTGGATGGCGATGAACCCGGCCGCGAGATCGGCCTGATAGCAGATGAACAGGAGCCCCTGGTCGAGCTGCCCGGCGGGGGTGAGCCCGTTCGAGTAGTTGAACCCCCGGCGCAAAAGGATGCCCCGGCCGGTCTCCGGGCTGCGCGGATTGGCGAGCCGGATATGGGCGTCGAGCGGCGTCACCACGCCACCTGGATCGGCGGCGAAATCCGGCAGGTCGAACTCGCCCGCCTGCGGCCGGCCGAGCGGCGCGCCGGTCGCGCGGTGCCGGCCGATGATCCGCTCCTGCTCGCCGAGCGGGGTGCGGTCCCAGCGCTCGACGAGGTTGCGGAT
>CAZESN010000188.1:0-3451 GCA_964514775.1 uncultured Rhodovulum sp. | reverse complement strand
TAGCTGCCGCCCCGCGTCCAGCCGGGCTCGTCCCGGTCCGCGCCGACCCAGACCAGCGCGTCCATCAGCGCCCCGTCGCCGGCATCCGCATTGGCCGATCCGTCGAGGAAGCCGAGGAAGTTGCGCTCGCTCGGCATCCGCCCGTCCGGGCCGGGCCGGCGGAACGGCACATGGCCCTCCTGCTTCCACTTCAGCACCAGCCGGTCGGGCAGGGCCTTCACGATGTCGCGCAGCGCGTGGATCGTCGTGTCCGGGGTGTTGGCGCAGATCTGCAGGCTCAGGTCGCCGTGGCAGAGCCGCGCGTCGAGCGCGTCGTTGGGGAACTGCGCCATCCGCGTCAGCCCGCGCGGCCGGAGCGGCGCGAGCCAGGGCCTGTTCTCGAAGAGCGAGGCGCCGAGCGAGACGGTGACGGTCAGCGCGTCGGGCGGGACCACCGGCCCGAGGATGCCCGACCCCGCCGGCGGCAGGCGCGGGTCGAGCTCGGGCGGCGCGCCGCCCCCGGTCAGGAAGGCGATCCGCGCCGTCAGCCGGCGGAACATGTCCTCGAGATCCGCGGGCGTGTCCGCGACCACGTGAAAGCCCGCGACCATGCCGCTCACGGGCTTCGGCGTCACTACCCCCGCCTGATGCCGGCCGAGCCAGGGCACCCGGTCGGTCGCCGACGGCATCGGCGCGGCGACCGGATCCACGGTGCGCGCCTCTGCCGGCGCCCCCGGAAACGGACAGCCCGCCGCCACCAGCCCCAGGCCGCCGAGCACCATGCGCCGGCTGGCGCCGCGCGGAGGCGCCGCGTCCGTCACGCCCGGATGCCGCCCGCCGCGCCGGCAGGCGACCGGCCGATGATCGTCAGGACCCCACCCATGGCGGTCACTCCTCAAGGACGCTGCGTCTCGCGGGCTGCCTGTCGGGAAACCGAACCGGGTCGCTCGTATAGTCGAGCATTATCGTCGGATTTAATGCCGTCCTTGATCTCTGTCAAAGGCAGTCTGGCGGCACGCCGCCCGGGAGGGGGGCTTGGGGCCTACGGCCGCCGGCGGCTTAGGCCGACCAGGGCACCGGCCGCGGCACCGGCGCCTTGCCGAACCGCTCCGCCAGCGCCTGCGCGACCGCATCCGGCACGAAGGGCGCGACGTCCCCGCCAAGCCGCGCGATCTCCTTGACGAGCTTCGAGGCGATGGCCTGGTGATGGGCGTCGGCCATCAGGAACACGGTCTCGACGCTGTCGTTCATCGCCCGGTTCATGCCGACCATCTGGAATTCGTACTCGAAGTCCGACACGGCCCGCAGGCCCCGGATGATCACGCTCGCGCCCACGTCCTCGGCGCAGTGGATCAGCAGGTTCTCGAAGGGATGGACCACGATCCCCACCCCGAGCTCCGCCCCGATCGGCGCGCATTCCGCCTCGACCATCGCCACCCGCGCGTCGAGATCGAAGAGCGGCCCCTTGTCGCGGTTGATGGCGATGCCGATCACCAGCCGGTCCACGAGGCTGCACGCCCGCCGGATGATGTCGAGATGCCCCAGCGTGATCGGGTCGAAGGTTCCCGGATAGAGTCCTGTGCGCATCGCCACCCCCGGCAGGCCACGGTCTTCGCTGCGACGCAACACCAACCCCGCGCCGCAGTCAAGCGGCGCGGAGCGGTCCGCACGGCGCCCGGCACATCTTCCCGCGCCTCACCAGGCGTTGGAGATCATCTCCGTCAGGGCGGTGTTCTCGTGCTCGATCTCGTCGATCCGGGCCTTGACCACGTCGCCGATCGAGATCACCCCGATCAGCCGCCCGTCCTCGACCACCGGCATGTGCCGGAACCGGCCCCGGGTCATCCGCTCGAGCACCGAGGGCGCCCGCTCGTCCGGCGCGCAGCTCACCACCTGCGAGGTCATGAGATCCGCCACCTCGAGCGTCATGCAGCCGACACCGGTCGTGCCGAGCGCCCGGACGATGTCGCGCTCCGACAGGATCCCGTCCACCGACACCCCATCGCGGCTGACGATCAGCGCGCCGATGCGGTGCCTGGCAAGGATCTGCGAGGCCGCCAGCACCGTGTCGCCCGGCTTCACGGTGATGATCTGCTTGATCTGCTTGGAGTCGACGATCCTCTGGACGAACATGGGGCCCTCCCTGGACGCATTCTGGGTCAGACGTCCCGACAGAGTGTCGCGCTCGCCTGCCAACCTGTCAACCGGAGCGTGTTCGCCGGCGACGGCCCGCCCGCGCCTAGGGACCCGGCGCCAGCGCCGCGCGCATGTGGTCGACGATCACCTCGGCCATGCGGTTGATCCGGGCGACCCGCGCGTCGTCCTGGTGGCGCACCAGATAGAACGCCCGCGCCAGCCGGATCCCCTCGTCGAGCACCGGCTCGAGCTCGGGATGCTCGCGCGCGACAAAATCGGGCAGGATGCAGACCCCGCAGCCCTTCAGGCACCAGCGAAGCTGCATGATCAGGCTGTTGGAGGTCAGCGCCGGCTCGTGCTCGCGCCCCAGCAGCGTATAGTAATCGAGCTCCTTGTCGAAGATCATGTCCGAGATGTAGCCGATCCCGCGCAGCCCCTGCAGGTCGTCGATCGACCGCACTGGGCCGATGCCGCGCAGCAGCTCCGCATGGGCATAGAGCCTCAGCCGGTAATCCGCGATCTTGCGCACCGTCAGCCGCCCGGCCGAAGGCGGCGACACGGTGATCGCCAGATCCGCCTCGCGCTTCGAGAGCGAGAACATCCGCGGCAGGGCCACCGCCTGCACCTGCAACTCGGGGTTGTCCCGGCTCAGCGCGTCGCAGGCGTCGGTCAGCAGGTAGTTCGACACCCCGTCCGGCGCCCCGATCCGCACCGTCCCCGACAGCCGCTCGGAATGCCCGCCGACCTCCTCGGAGGCCGCCGCCGCGACCGCCTCCATCGCCTGGGCATGCTCGACGAGGCCGCGCCCCGCCTCGGTCAGCGCATATCCCTGCGGCGAGCGGTCGAAGAGCTTCGCCCCCAGCGCCTCCTCGAGCGCCGTCACCCGTCGGCCCACCGTCGCCGGATCGAGCCCGAGCGCGCGCCCGGCATTGATCAGCCGGCTCTGCCGGGCCACCGCCAGGAAGACGCGCAGATCATCCCATTTCATCGCGCTTTTCTGCATGAAGGACTTCTAGCACACCCCCCGCAACCTGCAAATTTGCAAAACGCCTCCGCGCATTTTATGCCTGCGCCCGGCGGTGATTGCCGCTAGGCTCTTCGCAATCACGATCACTCCAGGGGGGAGACATGCAGGACATCGGCCATTTCCTGAACGGCAAGCGCACCGCCGGCACTTCCGCGCGCTCCGCGGAGGTCTTCAACCCCGCGACCGGCGAGGTCCAGGCCCGCGTCGCGCTCGCCTCCGCCGCCGAACTCGCCACCGCGGTCGAGCAGGCCAAGGCCGCCCAGCCGAAATGGGCCGCGACCAACCCGCAGCGCCGCGCCCGCGTGCTGA
>CAZESN010000187.1:4122-4925 GCA_964514775.1 uncultured Rhodovulum sp. | reverse complement strand
TGCCGCACCAGCGCGCGACGATGTAGTGGCCGTATTCGTGGACGAAGACGACGATCCCGAGCACCACCACGAAGGGCAGCACGGTCGAGAGGAACCCGCCGAAGAACGGAATGCTGGCGATGGCGTCCATGATCGTCACTTTCTTCCGTTGGCGGCAATCCAGGCGCCGGCGCGTACCCTCGCCTCGGTGTCGAGGGCGAGCACGTCGCCGAGCCCGTAGCCGGCGCCGGCCGTGCCCGCGTCGCGGCCCATGGCCTCAAGGACATGTTCAACCAGCCGGGCCATGTCAAGAAAGCCGATCCGTTCATGGATAAAGCCATCGAGAGCGGCTTCCTTGGCGGCGTTGAAGACCGCGCCGGCAAGCCCGCCCGTGGCCATGACCTCGCGCACCAGCCGCAGCGCCGGGAAGCGGCCGGGGTCGGCGGGGGCGAAATCGAGACGGCCGAGGGCGGCGAAGTCGAGGCGCTCGACCGGCAGGGCGCGGCGCTCGGGCCAGTTCAGCGCGAAGCCGATGGCGCCGCGCATGTCCGAGGGGCCGAGATGGGCCATGATCGCGCCGTCGCGGAACCCCACCATCGAATGGATGACCGACTGGGGATGGATCAGGACCTCGATCTGGCCGGGCGCGACCCCGAAGAGGGCGCGGGCCTCGAGCACCTCGAGGGCCTTGTTGAACATGGTGGCGCTGTCGATCGAGATCCGCTCGCCCATGTCCCAGTTGGGATGGGCGCGGGCCTGCGCAGGCGTCACCCCGGCCATGCGCGCGGCGTCCCAGTCGCGGAACGGCCCGCCCGAGGCGGTGA
>CAZESN010000187.1:2393-4112 GCA_964514775.1 uncultured Rhodovulum sp. | reverse complement strand
GGAAGATGGCGCTGTGCTCGCTGTCGACCGGCAGCAGCGTGGTGCCGTGGCGCGCGCAGGTCGCCCGGAGGAGCTCGCCCGCGCAGACGAGGCTCTCCTTGTTGGCGAGGGCGAGCACCCGGGCCGAGGCCGCCGCGCGCAGGCAGGGCGCGAGGCCGGCCGCGCCCACGATCGCGATCATCACCCAGTCGGCGGGCTCGGAGGCCGCCTCGACCAGCGCCTCGGGTCCCGCGGCGGCGGTGGTGCCGCTGCCGGCGAGGGCGGCGCGCAGATCGGGCAGTCGGGCGGGATCGGCGGTGACGGCGGTGCGCGCCCCGAGCCTGCGGGCCTGGTCGGCGAGGAGCGCGACATTGCCGGCGCCCGAGAGGGCGACGACGTCGAAGGCCTCGCGCCCGCCCGCCTCCTCGAGAAGGGCGACCGTGTTGCAGCCGACCGAGCCCGTCGCGCCGAAGATGCTGACCCTGCGCCGCATCGCTCAGGCGCCGTTCACGCCGGAACCGATCAGCGTCCAGAGGACGTAGAACCACACCCCGCCCGTCAGCGCGTCGAGCCGGTCCATGACGCCGCCATGCCCGGGGATGAGGTTGCTCGCGTCCTTCACGTCGAACCGGCGCTTCACGGCGGATTCGACGAGATCGCCGGCCTGCGAGGCGACCGCGACCCCGATCCCGAGCATGAGTGCACGCCCCGGACCCCAGCCGAAGGCAAGGGCGAGGAGGAGCCCGGTCAGCCCGGCGGCGATCAGGCCGCCGACCGCGCCCGAGCGGGTCTTGCCGGGGCTGATGGCCGGCGCGAGCTTCGGGCCGCCGATCAGCCGGCCGGCGAAATAGGCGCCGATGTCGGCGGCGGCGACCACGAGCACCAGCCAGAGGATGACGCGCGCGCCGTCGGGACCGGCGACGCGCAGCGCGAGCAGCGCGCAGAGCGGCACGCCCATGTAGATCACGCCGGCAGCGAGCAGGCCCCGGTGCCGGAGCGCAAGCAGGACCACTGCAAGGGCGCCCGCGATCAGGCAGGCGAAGCCCCAGAGCGGCGGGGCCGCGAAGGTGGCGAGCGACGCGGCGATGCCGGCGGCCGCCATCGCGAGGAGGGGCGGCGCGCGCAGGCCCCCGTCGCCGGTCGCCATCCGGTGCAGCTCCCAGAACATCACGACCAGCGCGGCCGTCACCAGCGCGAGGGCGGCGACCCCGCCGAGCCAGACCGCCGCGAAGGCGATGGCCGCGAGCACGATCCCCGAGGCGACGCGGGTGCCGAGATCCCTGAAACGTCCCGCGCCGGCCTGGGGCGCGCTCATCCCGCCACGGCGCCGAACCGGCGCTCGCGCCGCCCGAAGCCCTGGACGTGTGCGGCGAAGAGGTCGGCGGTGAAGTCCGGCCAGCGGGTGTCGACGAAGGCGAATTCCGAATAGGCCGACTGCCAGGGCAGGAAGCCCGAGACGCGGTACTCGCCCGAGGTGCGCAGGATCAGGTCCGGATCGGGCAGGCCCGCGGTGTCGAGATGGTCCTCGATCGTCTGGGGGGTGATGTCGTCGGCCGCGAGTTTGCCGGCGAGCACCGCCTCGGCCATGCGGCGGGTGGCGCGCAGGATCTCGTCGCGCCCGCCGTAGTTGATCGCGACGGTGAGGTGCAGCTTGTCATTGGCGCCGGTCTGCTGCTCGAGGCCCGCCATCAGCGCTACCAGATCGGGATCGAGCCGCTCGCGGCCGCCGATGAAGCGCAC
>CAZESN010000187.1:0-2383 GCA_964514775.1 uncultured Rhodovulum sp. | reverse complement strand
ACGATCTCGCGCACCCGGTCGGCCCCGCGGCGATGCCCCTCGAGCCGCGGCAGACCGCGGCTCTCGGCCCAGCGTCCGTTGCCGTCCATGATGATCGCCACATGGGACGGAACCCGTTCCTGAGACGATCGCCCGCTCATACTCGATACCATTGCCCGCTCAAACCTCGCCCGTCGCGCATTCGCCGAAGACCGCCCGTCAGATCTGCATGATCTCGTCCTGCTTGACCGTCAGGGCCGCATCGATCTTGGCAATGGTGTCGTTCGTGAGCTCCTGGATCTCGTCGTGCCAGAGCTTCTGGTCGTCCTCGCCCATGCCGGCAGCCTTGGCCTTCTTGATCTGGTCCATACCGTCGCGCCGCACGTTGCGCACGGCGACGCGGGCCTGTTCGGCATATTGCCCGGCAACCTTTGCAAGATCACGACGGCGCTCTTCGTTGAGCTCGGGGATCGGCAGGCGCAGGATGGTGCCGTCCATCTGCGGATTGATGCCGAGGCCGGAGTTGCGGATCGCCTTGTCGACCGCGTTCACCAGCGCCTTGTCCCAGATGTTGATGAGCACCATGCGCGGCTCGGGCACGGTGACGGTGCCGAGCTGGTTGATCGGCGTGGGCGAGCCGTAGGCCTCGACCAGCACGGGGTCGAGCATCGAGGCCGAGGCCCGTCCGGTGCGCAGCGACGCGAATTCGTTGCGCAACGCGCCCAGAGCGCCGTCCATGCGCTTCCTGAGCGCGGCGATGTCGATTTCCGTATCCTCGGTGGACATGGCAGCCTCCTCGCCCGGCGCTGTTCAGCCGGGCTCAACGACGGTGAAGCGTCCCCGACCCTGCACTATGCCGGCAAGGCCGTTCGGCTCATTGAGGGAGAAGACGATGATCGGCAGCCGGTTGTCGCGGGCAAGCGCGATCGCGGCGGCGTCCATCACCTTCAGGTTGCGGGCCAGCACTTCGTCGTAGCTGATCCGCTCGTAGCGGCGCGCATCCGGATTGTGCTTCGGATCGCTGTCGTAGACGCCGTCGACCTGGGTGCCCTTGAAGATCGCCTCGCAGGACATCTCGGAGGCGCGCAGGGTCGCGGCGGTGTCGGTGGTGAAATAGGGGTTGCCGGTGCCGGCGGCGAAGATGCAGACCCGGCCCTTCTCGAGGTGGCGCACCGCGCGGCGCCGGATGTAGGGCTCGCAGATCTGGTCCATCGGGATCGCCGAGATCACCCGGGTGAAGATCTTGCGCGCCTCGAGCGCCGCCTGCATGGCGAGCGCGTTCATCACGGTGGCGAGCATGCCCATGTAGTCGGCGGTGGTGCGCTCCATGCCCTGGGCGCTGCCCTGGAGGCCGCGGAAGATGTTGCCGCCGCCGATCACGAGACAGATCTCGACGCCGGTGCGGTGCAGCGCCTGCACCTCGTCTGCGAGGCGCTCGACGGTGGGGGGATGCAGCCCGTACTGCTGGCTTCCCATCAGGGCTTCGCCGGAGATCTTCAGCAGGATCCGCCGATAGGCAGGCTGCGGGACCGGCGCCGTCATGTTCGCGACCCCGTCAGTCATCCGGCCACTTCCCTGTCACATTGAACGGGCGCCAAAATGGCGGAATTCGAGTAGGGTTTCAACGCCTATTCCCCGGGTTGCCGAAGAGCGCCGCCTCCCGGCCGGAGGCCGGCGCCAGTAAGTCAAAGGCCCCGCGTCGCGTCGCGACACAGGGCCAGGGTTCATTGCGCGGCTGGAATCAGCGGCCGGCGGTCTTGGCGACCTCGGCGGCGAAGTCCTCCGCCTCCTTCTCGATCCCCTCGCCGACCTCGAGGCGGGCGAAGCCCAGGACCTCGACGCCCGCGTCCTTGGCCGCCTGGCCGACGGTGACGTCCGGGTTGATGACGAACTTCTGGTTGAGGAGGGTCACCTCCTCGAAGAACTTCTGCATCCGCCCGACGATCATCCGCTCGATCACGCCCTCGGGCTTGCCGCTCGCGCGGGCCTGCTCGCTGAGCACCGCCTTCTCGCGGTCGACGAGCGCCGGGTCGAGGTCCGCCTCGGAGAGCGAGGCCGGCGAGGTGGCGGCCACGTGCATGGCGATCTGCTTGCCGATGCCGTTGTCCGCGCCCTTGAGCGCGACGAGGACGCCGATCTTGCCCAGGCCGTCGGCGACGGCGTTGTGGACATAGGCCGCGACCGTGTCGCCCTCGAGCGCGATCATGCGCCGCAGGTGCAGGTTCTCGCCGATGGTCGCGATCTTCTCGGTCACGGCCTCCTCGACGGTCTTCTCGCCGAGCTTGACGCCGCGCAGGTCCTCGATGGTGCGCACGCCGGTCGCCACCTCGGAGATCGCACGCACGATCTCCTGGAAGTCGGAGTTGCGCGCGACGAAGTCGGTCTCGGAGTTCACCTCGACCGC
>CAZESN010000186.1:0-5077 GCA_964514775.1 uncultured Rhodovulum sp. | reverse complement strand
GCCGAGGCGGGCCGCAGGTAGAGGTCCTCAGGGGAGCCGATCTGCTCGATGCGGCCCGCGTTCATGACCGCGATGCGGTCCGAGACGGCCAGCGCCTCCTCCTGATCGTGGGTGACGTAGACGGCGGTGAGGCCGAATCGCTGCTGGAGGTCGCGGATCTCGGCGCGCACCCGGCGGCGGAGTTTCGCGTCGACGTTCGACAGCGGCTCGTCGAAAAGCAGCACGTCGGGCTGCTGGACGATGGCGCGGGCGACGGCGACGCGCTGCTGCTGGCCGCCGGAAAGCTCGGCCGGCATCCGCCCGCCGAGGCCGCCGAGGCCGAGCATGTGCAGGATCTCGGTGCCGCGCTTGCGGGCGTCGGCCTTGCTGCCGCCGCGGATGACCGGCGCATAGGCGACATTGTCGAGGACGCTCATGTGCGGAAAGAGCGCATAGGACTGGAAGACCATGCCGACGTTGCGCGCGGAGGCCGGATCGCGGCTGACGTCGCGCCCCGCGATCAGGATCTGGCCGTCGGTGGGGAGTTCCAGACCGGCGACGAGGCGCAGCGTCGTGGTCTTGCCGCAGCCCGAGGGTCCGAGGAAGGTCACGAGCTCGCCCCGGGCGATGGCGAAGTCGATGCCCGCCACGGCGGTCACGGCGCCGTAGCGCTTCTCGACGCCGCGGAACTCGATGGCGATCTCGGACGGGCTGGTGGTCATGCGGGTTCGGTGGCTCCCTGGGTCTCGGTGCGCCGGCCGAGCCGGCGGCGGCCGATGAGGATCTGGATCAGGACGACCGCCGCGATCATGATCAGCATCAGAACGGCCGAATAGGTGATGGCGAGGGCATATTCCCCCGATTCCACCCGGCCCATGATATAGGCGGTCGCCATGTTGTGGCGGGCGGAGACGAGGAAGATCACTGCCGAGACGGCGGTCATCGCGGTGACGAAGGCATAGACGAGCGCGGTGAAGATCGCGGGCTTGACCAGCGGCAGCACGACGCGGCGCAGGGTGGCGAGACCGCCGCCGCCCATGGTGGCGCTCGCCTCCTCCATCGAGCGGTCGATCTGGGCGAGCGAGGCGAGGCCCGCGCGCATCCCCACCGGCATGTTGCGGAAGGTGAAGCAGATGATGAGGATGATCATCGTGCCGGTGATGTCGACGGGCGGCACGTTGAAGGCGGCGACATAGGAGACGCCGACCACCGTGCCGGGGATGGCGAAGCTCAGCATCGTGCCGAACTCGAAGGCGCGCTTGCCCGCGAAGTCCTGCCGCGCGATCAGCCAGGCGGTGAGGATGCCGATGGCGGTGGTGACCGGCGCGGCGAGGGCCGAGACGATCAGCGTCGTCTGGAGCGAGTTCCAGGCGGAGCCGTAGAGCCTGAGGCCACCGTCGATCTCGAAGCTGAAGGCGGTGCCGAGGTGGCGGAAGGTCGGCGTGAGGTCCCAGCGGCCGATATCGTTGACGAACCCGCCCATCAGGATGATCGCGTAGACGGCGAGGGTGAAGAGCACCCAGGGCAGGATCGCGGCATAGGCGAGCGCGCTGACCCCGCGCGGCAGCGGCGCGGTCAGGCCGGCGTCCGAGCGGCCGGTGATGGTGACGTAGCTCGCGCGCCCCAGCCAGCGGCGCTGGAGCCAGAAGGCGATGAGCGTGAGCGCGAGCAGGATCATCGCCAGGGTCGCGGCGTTGCCGAGGTCGTAGCGCGCGCCCACGACGGCGAAGAAGATCTTGATCGACAGCACCTCATAGCCGCCGCCGAGCACGATCGGGTTGCCGAAATCGGCGAGGCTCTCGATGAAGGCGAGCAGGAAGGCCGCGGCGAGCCCGGGGCGGAGCAGTGGCCAGGTGACGGTGCGGAAGGTCTGGAGCCGCCGGGCGCCGAGCGTGCGCGAGGCCTCCTCGAGCGTGGGGTTGATCGCCTCGACCGTGCCGAGCAGCACGAGGAAGGTGACGGGGGCGAAGGCGAGCGTCTGCGCCATCAGTATGCCGGGCAGGCCGTAGACCCAGCGGGTGGGCGGCACCCCGAAGAGGTCCGAGACCCAGCCTGTGACGAGGCCGGTGCGGCCGAAGAGCACGATGATGGCGACGCCGACCACGAAGGGCGGCGTGATGATCGGCAGGATCGAGACGGCGCGTAGCGTGCCCTTCCAGCGGAAGTTCGAGCGCGCCATCAGGAGCGCGAGGGCGAGGCCGAGCGCGGTCGAGAGCGTGGCGGCCAGCAGGCCGAGGATCAGCGTGTTGACGACGACGCCGCAGCGGCCGGAGCCGGTGAGGCAGTTCAGCCGCCAGAGCTCGGGCGCGATCAGCCGCTCGATGAACTGGGCGACGGCGAACGTGCCGTCGGGGCGGATGAAGGCGGTCAGCGCGAGCTTGAGGATCGGGAAGAAGACGAAGAGCGCGAGCAGGGCGGTGATGAAGACGACCGCGGTGGCGTTGAAACGCTCGCCGCGGCAGAACCCGCGGGCGGCGAGCGCCTCGGCAAGCACGCCGAGGAAGGCCGCGGCCGTGATCCAGGCGCCCCAGCCGATGCCGGGCTGGCCGTCCGCCGCGGCCGGGAACAGGGCCTCGATCGCGGGGGAGGCGCCCCGCAGGCCGACGGCGAAGGCCTGGGCGAGCAGGAGGACGAGGCCGGCGACCGGCAGCGCGAGCGCCGCCGGTCGTTGGCGCCAGTCGTCGCCGTTCCAGGCGATGGCGCCGATCATGCCCATCACCAGCACCACCGGCATCAGCCAGTAGCGCCCGTCGAGGGCATGGGCGAGCGCGCTCCCGCTCCCGCCCGGATCGAGCCGGTACCAGGGCAGGACGAGAACGGCGGCGAGGCCCGGCGTGGGCCAGATGCCGCCGGCCCGCTCAAGGGCTGCGCGCAGGCCGGCGGTCACTGCTGGAGCGATCCGATCTCGGCATCCCAGCGGGCGAGCAGCCGGGAGCGCTCGTCGCTCGCGCCGTATCGCTCGAAGTCGTAGTCGATGAACCGGATCTGCGAGAAGTCCGGCGCCTCGGACGGGGTGGCGGCCGCGCGGTTCGAGGGGACCTGGAAGGAGTTGGCGCTGGCGCCGATCTCCTGCGCCGCAGGGGTCAGCGCCCAGTCGTAGAAGATCCTGGCGTTGTCGGGGTTCGGGCCGCCGGCGATCAGGCTCATCGAGCCGACCTCGTAGCCCGTGCCCTCGCAGGGGGCGACGGTGACGATCGGCGCGCCCTGCACCGTCTGGGCGACGGCGTCGTGCTGGAAGACGATACCGATCGCGGTCTCGCCGGTCGCGGCGGCGCGGATCGGGGCTGCGCCCGACTGGGTGTACTGGCTGATGTTGGCGTCGAGCGCCTTCATGAAGGCGAAGGCCTCGTCCTCGCCCATCAGCTGCACGAAGGTCGCGAGCATCGTATAGGCGGTGCCCGACGAGTTCGGGTTGGCGACCTGGATGTCGTCGCGGAAGCGCTCGTCGAGGAGGTCTGCCCAGCAGGCGGGCGGGTTCTCGGTGACGAGGTCGGAGTTGTAGCCGAAGCCGAGCGCGCCGGCGTAGATGCCGACGGTGCGGTGGCCGGCGGCCTCGGCCTGGCGCACGGCCCAGTCCTGGAGCTCGTCGAGCTGGGGTGAGTGGTATTCCTCGGTCAGCCCCTCGGCGGCGGCCTGGAGATGCGGATCACCGGTGCCGCCCCACCAGACGTCGCCGCGCGGCTGGCCTTCCTCGGCCTTGACCTGGGCATAGGTCTCGCCCGAGGAGCGGCGGGTCATCAGCACGTTGATGCCGGTCTCGCGCTGGAAGGCCTCGGCCATGGCGCGGCACCAGGCCTCCTCGGCGGAACAGTAGTAGACAAGCTCGCCCGACTGCGCGGCGGCGCCGGTGGCGCCGATGCCGGTCAGGGGCGCGGCAAGGGCTGCGGCGCCGGCGACTGCTAGCTTCCGAAACATGGCGTATCCTTCCTGTTGTCCGCCCGTGTGCCCGGGCTGTACGGCCCGATACTCGGCCGATCCTAGGGGGGCTGTCCATCGGAAATGTGACAGTCCTGCGCCGGCAGGAGTGCGGCGACGCGCGCCCTGAGCTCGGGGACGAGCTCGGCCTCGAACCACGGGTTGCGTTTCAGCCAGCCGGTGTTGCGCCAGGACGGATGGGGCAGGGGCAGGAGGCCCTCGGGCCAGTCGCGCCAGGCGCGGACCGTCTCAGTGACGCTCCGCGCGCCCGGGCCGAGGTGCCAGCGCTGGGCATGGCCGCCGATCAGCAGGATGAGCCGAACCCGGGGCATCGCCGCGAGCGCGGGCCGGCGCCAGGTCTCGGCGCAGACCGGCGGCGGCGGCAGGTCCGAACCCTTCGCGTCATAGCCGGGAAAGCAGAACGCCATCGGCAGCACGGCGAAGCGGCGCCGGTCGTAGAAGGCGTCCCGGTCGACGCCGAGCCAGTCGCGCAGCCGGTCGCCCGAGGCGTCGTCGAAGGGCCGCCCGCGGGCGTGGACCTTCATCCCCGGTGCCTGTCCGGCGAGCAGCACCGGGGCCTCGGCCGAGAGCCAGGGCACCGGGCGTGGCGCATGTCGGGTGGCTGTCGCCGCGAACCGCGCCGCGCAGATCCGGCAGGCGCGGATCGCTTCCGTCAGCAGGCTGAGATCCCCGGGCTGTGCGGCTGCATCCATGCCCCGTATCTAGCGCCGGCGGCGATCCGCCTCCAGTTTTCTTCATACGCCTTTGCTTTACATGGAGGCGGACCGCGGGCTATCGCTCGGGGGGTGGCGGCAGGGAGAGAATGATGACCGAGCAGAGGTCTGTGCAGAGATCTGTCGCGATCGGTTCGCTCGCGGTCTCGAACCGGGCGCCGCTGACGCTGATCGCGGGGCCCTGCCAGCTCGAGGGGCTCGACCACGCGCTCGCCATCGCCGAGACGGTCGCGGCCGCCTGCGCCGAGGCCGGCGCCGGGTTCATCTTCAAGGGCTCCTACGACAAGGCGAACCGGACCTCGCTGGATGCCCGCCGCGGGCTCGGCCGCGACGAGGGGCTGCGGATCCTCTCGGAGGTGCGCACGCGCATCGGCTGTCCGGTCCTGACCGACGTGCATCTGCCCGACGACTGCGCGGTGGTGGCCGAGGCGGTGGACGTGCGGCAGATC
>CAZESN010000185.1:0-5088 GCA_964514775.1 uncultured Rhodovulum sp. | reverse complement strand
GAGATGAGCCACCTGCGCCCCGACCTGCTGCCCGGCCTGCTGCAGGCCGCCGCCCGCAACCAGGCCCGCGGCGCCGGCGACCTCGCCCTCTTCGAGATCGGCCGGGTGTTCTCGGGCGGCGAGCCCGGCGAGGAACAGCTCCAGGCGACCGGCCTGCGCACCGGCGCCACCGCGCCGCGCAACCCGCACGGCACCCGCCGGGCGGTCGATCTCTATGACGCCCGCGCCGACGCCGAGGCGGTGCTCGCCGCCCTCGGCGCGCCGGCCAGCCTGATGATCCAGCGCGGCGCGCCGGCCTGGTTCCACCCCGGCCGCTCCGGACGGCTGACGCTCGGGCCGAAGACCGTCCTCGCCGCCTTCGGGGAACTGCACCCGAAGGTTCTGGCCGCCCTCGACGTCAAGGGACCGGCCGTCGCCTTCACCGTCTTCCCCGAGGCAATCCCGGCCAGCCGCGCGCGCGGTGCGACGCGTCCGCCGCTCACCGCCTCGGACCTGCAGGCGGTCGAGCGCGATTTCGCCTTCGTGGTCGATGCCCGGACCGAGGCCGAGGCGGTGCTAAAGGCCGCCCGCGGCGCGGATAAGGCCCTGATCACCGATGTCTCGGTCTTCGACGTCTTCGCCGGGCCCAGGGCCGAGGCCCAGATGGGCGCTGGACGCAAATCACTTGCCATCGCGGTCCGCTTGCAGCCAACTGTGGCCACCTTGACCGAAGCCGAGATCGAGGCCGTATCCGCCCGTGTTGTGGCCGCGGTCGAGAAGGCGACCGGCGGAACCCTCAGGACGCAATGACCCGGCCAGCCCCCGGCCGGCAGTGAGCGAGAGACGGACATGATCAAGAAGACACTCAACGAATTCAAGCAGTTCATCGCCCGCGGCAACGTGATGGACCTCGCGGTGGGTATCATCATCGGTGCCGCCTTCACCGCCATCGTCTCGAGCCTCGTCGACGATCTGATCAACCCGATCATCGGCTTTGTCGTCGGCGGGATGGATTTCTCGAACCTGATCCTGCGCTTCGGCGAGGGTGACCACGCAGCCACGCTGCGCTACGGTGCCTTCATCACCGCGGTCATCAATTTCCTGATCATCGCCTGGGTGGTGTTCTGGCTGGTCAAGGCGGTGAACAAGCTGCGCGACAGCATCGACACTTCCGCCAAGGAGCCGGACGCGCCCAAGGGCCCGACCCAGGAAGAGCTCCTCGGCGAGATCCGCGACCTCCTCAAGAAGGACGTCGAAGGCGCGCCGGTTCAGCCCGCGACCCAGAGCCCCACGTAAAGGGTTCCCATCCCCGCAAGGATGGCGGCGAGCGGGTTTCGCCGCCAGGCACCCACGCCCAGCGCGACCACCGCCGCGGTCATCCGTACCGGATCCGGCGCGCCGCCCGTGGCGGCCGGCCAGACGACCAGCGGCGCGGCGATCGCCGGCATCACCGCCACCGGCACATAGCGCAGGAGCCGCATCGCCCAGCCCGGGAACTGGCGGTCCCCCATCAGGCCGATGAACGAGAATCGGATCAGGTAGGTCCCCGCGCCCACTCCGAGGATCACGACCCAGATCGCCACGTCACGCGTCATGCCGTCCCCCCTTTCCGGGCCGCCCGGAACCGGTTGACGCCGGGTTAACGCCGGAGAATTCTTCCTTCAATATCAGCGTCATGGCTTTTTGTCCGAGTTCGGACAGACCCGGCGCCGCTCCAGCAGGAGCTCCGTTCCCGCCCCGGTCACCATCGCGAGCCCCGCCGCGACCAGCACGCCCGAGCTGTAGGGCATCCAGGCAAAGGCCAGCGCCGCGCAGACCGACACGAAGGCCGCCGCCAGATGCGGGAGGCTGCGCAGGGCGGGCGCGAACAGGGCGATGAAGGTGATCGGCACCGCGAAGTCGAGCGCCATCCCCGGCGGGATCCGCGCCCCGGCCACGGCGCCGAGCCAGGCCGCCCCGTACCACGGCCCGCAGACCGGCGCCGCCGCCCCGAGGAAATAGGCCATCTTCTGGGCGGTGCTCATCCCCGGCTGCAACGCGAAGCGGTTCTCCGACGCGCCGTAGGTCTGGTCCGTCAGGCAATAGGCCGCGAGCGCCCGCTGCCAGAACGGCGCCGGCCCCAGATGCGGCGCCATGGCGGCGGAATACATCGCCATCCGCAGGTTCACCGCCAGCGCCGTGGCGAGCACGATGAGCGTCGGCGCGTTCTCCTCCATGAGCTGCAGGATGGTGAACTGCGACGCCCCCGCGATGACCAGGAAGCTCGTCGCCATGATCTCCGCGATGCTCCACCCCGCCTCGGTCGCGATCGCCCCGAACAGCATGCCGAAGGGCACGAGCACGATCAGGAACGGGAGCCCGTCGCGAAAGCCGAGCCAGAAGGCGTTGCGGACCGGGGATTTCGGCATATCGGGATTGTCCTCCACGTCGCGCCCGCTCTATCGTGCCCGCCTGCGGAGGTTCAACCGGAATTGCCGTCCATCGCCCCACCCCCGCCGGTCGCCGGCATCATCCTCGCCGGCGGGCTCGCGCGCCGCATGGGCGGCGGCGACAAGGGCCTGCTGCCCCTCGGCGGCCGCCCGATGCTCGCCCATGTCATCGACCGCCTCGCCCCCCAGGTGGACATCCTCGCGCTGAACGCCAACGGCGATCCGGCGCGGCTCAAAGCCTTCGGCCTGCCGGTGCTGCCCGACAGCCTGCCCGATCATCCCGGCCCGCTCGCGGGCGTCCTCGCCGGCCTCGACTGGGCGGCGGCCGAGGGCGCGGAGCTGCTCGTCACCGCCGCCTGCGACACGCCCTTCTTCCCCACCGACCTCGTCCCCGCCCTGCGCCTCGCGGCCGAGGTGGCGCAGAACCCGCTCGTCATGGCCATGACGCCCCGCGCCGGCGGCTTCGACCACCACCCCACCTTCGGCCTCTGGCCCGTGGCCCTGCGCGAGGACCTGCGCGCGGCACTGATCGGCGGCACCCGGCGGGTGGCGGACTGGACCGCGCGCCACGGCTGCGCCCGCGCGATCTTCCACGACCGGGGTGCGCCCTTCTTCAACGTCAACACCCCCCAGGACCTCGCCCGGGCCGAGGCGATGCGGGCAGCTACCGCGCCGCGGTGACGTTGCCGTCCTTTGACAGCAGGACCGCGATCGGACGGGTGCCGCGAAACTCCGAGAGGATGATGACGAGGATCGCGGTGATCGGCACCGCGAGAATGGCACCTGCCAGCCCCCAGATGCTGCTCCAGGCCACCAGGCTCACGAGGATCACCATCGGGCTGAGGTTGAGCGAGCTTCCCATCAGCCAGGGCTCGATGAAGTTGCCCATCAGCACCTGCGCCGCCACCAGCGACAGCAGAAGGACGGCCACCGGCCAGAGCTCACCGAACTGGAGGATGGCGAGCGCGACGGGAAAGGCCACGCCGATCACGCCCCCCAGATAGGGGATGTAGTTGAAGAGCCCGATCAGCAGCGCCCAGAACGCCGCGAACTCGATACCGGCTGAACGCAGGATCGTGTAGCTCAGCAGGCCCAGCAGCACGTTGATCCCGGTCTTCATCACCAGATAGGTGCCGATACGCAGGTTCACGTCGCCGATCACCTGCCGGATATGCGCGACCCGGGCGGGATCGTCCGAGAGCCGAGCGATCTTGCGCGCGAAGGAGCCCGTCTCGGTCAGGATGAAGCCGGCGTAGACCAGCACCACGGTGAAGGTCGCGACGATCGACGAGACCGATGCCACCGTCGTGGTTATCAGGCTCTGGACATTGATCTGGCCGAGCACGTCGCGGCGCAGCGTCTCCCAGGTGGGTTCGGTCTCGATCCCGAACCGCACTGCCACGGCCTGAATCGCGGCGAGGAGCCTCTGCTGGTACTCGGGCGCCATGCTGACCACCTGCCCCATGTTCGACAGGATCAGCGAGAGCAGCCAGAGCATAGCGGCGACGATCACCAGAATCGCCGCGAGATGCCGCAGCGGCGCCGGGATCCGGGGCCCGATTCCGGGCAGGCGCGCGATACGCTCCGAGAGGCCGAGCACGATATAGGCGAGAATGAGACCCGCGACGACCGGCAGGATCACCCCCCGCCCGACCGCAAGCACCCATCCGATCATGATGGCGAGCAATACGCCCAGGACGAGGTTGCGGAAGGTGTCGGTCTTCATGCCAGGCTCCCGCCTCCCGCTGTCGGCCCGCCGCGGGCGGCCATTCGGACCCGCACCGATGCGCCTGAAGATGTATGATCGAAGCGGAAGAGTTGTCGAGGAAGATGTTGGAGCCGACAGGCCTCAAGGCGGGACGCTACCGCAGCGTGGACGCAAGGGGCGGCGCAGGCATGCACAGCCCATCATGTCATGGATCTGGGACGCGCGTTGAAGGCGATCGAGCCTTTCTCAGGGGGAAGGCCGTCCATCACACGCATGAGCGAGAAGGACTGCTGGTTACGAGCCGACGGTCGGTGCCGCAGTCGCGGCGATCAGACCGGGCAAATCGCACTGGTCTGCCGCACCCTCCCGGCCACACAATCATCCAGAAGCGCCAGGACCCTGCATTACCGGAGATGTAGCAAGTTGGATTATTCCGATCGGCCGGGCGTATTCATCGCCGCCGGCCTCCGGGATGCATCCGCATTCACGGATGAGATTGGTGGAGCCAAGGGGGATCGAACCCCTGACCTCTTGCATGCCATGCAAGCGCTCTCCCAGCTGAGCTATGGCCCCAGGGCGGCGGACCGCGGGGCCGTCTTTATGGGGGTGTCCCCGCCAGATCAAGCCCTATTTGCGGTCCGTCGCGCGTCAGGTTTCCTCGTCGTCCGCCGCCACGTCCGCGAGGTCGTCGAGATCGACATTGTCGTCGTCATCCTCGAGAATCTCGTCGTCGAGATCGTCGTCGGCCGCGATCTCCTCGTCGGCCTCGATATCGGGCAGATCCTCGATATCTTCGGGCTCGGGCTTGACCTTCTCAGGCCGCAGCGCCTTGGGCTTGGCCGCCGTCAGGCTCTCGAGCGCGAAGGTCGCGCCGCAGCTGGGGCAGGTCATCGGGTCCATGCGCAAGTCGTAGAAGCGGCTCGAGCAGCTCGGGCAAACACGCTTCACGCCCCATTCGTCCTTGGGCATCCG
>CAZESN010000184.1:0-5133 GCA_964514775.1 uncultured Rhodovulum sp. | reverse complement strand
CGTCCGGGTGGCGGTTCGAGGTCACCACCACCACCCGGACGATCTCTACAAGAACGGGCTGAACCGGCACCTGTTCCTGCCCTTCATCGCCATGCTGAAGGAGCGCATGGCGATCCACGAGCTCGACAGCGGCACCGACCACCGCCTCGACCGGATGGCGGGCGCGCCGGTCTACCACAGCCCGCTCGGGCCGGAGGCGACCGCGGCCCTCGATGCCGCCTGGGAGAGCCTCGCGCGCGGGCCGGGCACGCCGCTGACCCTGCATGTCCACGGGCGCGAGGTGGTGCTGCCCCGGCACTGGGGCGGCGTGGCGCGGGCGTCCTTCGCGGATCTCTGCGCGAAGCCGCTCGGCCCGGGGGATTACCTCGCGATCGCCGAGGCGCTGCGGGTGCTGATCCTCGATGACATCCCGCTCCTGTCGCGGGCGGGCAACAACGAGGCGAAGCGTTTCGTCACGCTGATCGACGCGCTTTACGAGGCGAAGGTGCAGCTGATCGCCTCGGCCGCGGCCGAGCCGGAGGCGCTCTATACCGAGGGCGAGGGGGCGTTCGAGTTCCGCCGGACGGTGTCGCGGCTCGAGGAGATGCGCTCGGCGAGCTGGGCGGCGGACTAGGACTGAGTCCGATCCGGCAGAGCGGGATTTTCCGCAATATCTTGACCACCGGACGACTCTGTCCGGTTCGATATTGCTCTACGGCGCCCAGGCCAGGAAGTTGGCGATGAGCCTGAGGCCGGCGGCCTGACTCTTTTCCGGGTGGAACTGGGTGCCGGCGATGTTGTCACGCCCCACCGCCGCGGTGATCGGCCCGCCGTGGTCGACGCGCGCGAGCACATGCGCGGGATCGGTCGTGACGAAGTGGTAGGAATGCACGAAATAGGCGTGGTCGCCCGGCGCGATCCCCTTGAAGAGCGGGTGCGGCGCGATGTCCGCGAGCGCGTTCCAGCCCATGTGCGGGATCTTGAGCGAGGGGTCGGACGGCGTGATGCGCCGCACCTCGCCGCCGATCCAGCCGAAACCGGCGGTCTCCTGCCCATGCTCGCGGCCGAGGTCGGCCATCATCTGCATGCCGACGCAGATCCCGAGAAAGGGCACGCCGCCGCCGATCACCCGCTCCTCGATCGCCTCGAAGAGCCCGGGCCGGGCCATCAGCCCGGCGCGGCAGTCGGCGAAGGCCCCGACCCCGGGCAGCACGATGCGGTCGGCCGCACGGATCTCGTCGGGGTCGGCGCTGACGCGGACCGGGCCGGTACCGGTTTCGGCCGCCATGCGCTGGAAGCTCTTCTCCGCCGAATGCAGGTTGCCGCTCGCATAGTCGACGATGACGCAGGTCATCCGTTGAGCGTCCCCTTGGTCGACGGGATGCCGGGACTGCGCGGGTCGGGCTCGACCGCCTCGCGCAGCGCGCGGGCGACAGCCTTGAAGGCGGCCTCGGCGATGTGGTGACTGTTGGCGCCGTCGAGGAGTGCCACGTTGAGCGTCATGCGCGCGTTCATGGCGACCGCGGTCCAGAACTCGCGGACGAGCTCGGTGTCGAAGGTGCCGATCTTCTCCGCCGGGAAATCGACCTTCCACACGAGGAACGGCCGCCCCGAGAGGTCGAGGGCGGCGCGCACCAGCGCCTCGTCCATCGCGAGATGGCACGCGCCGTAGCGGCGGATGCCGGCCTTGTCGCCCAGCGCCTCGGCGAGCGCACGGCCCAATGCGATGCCCACGTCCTCGACGGTGTGGTGGTCGTCGATGTGCAGGTCGCCCTTCGCACGGATCTCGAGGTCGATCATCGCATGCCGCGCGATCTGGTCGAGCATGTGGTCGAAGAAACCGACGCCGGTCTGGTTGTCGTAGGCACCGGTGCCGTCGAGGTCGAGCTTCACGGTGAGCGCGGTCTCGGCGGTGGTGCGGCTGATCTCGGCCTTGCGCATGGGACATTCTCGCGTTGCGTGCCGTCTCGCGCACACCCGGGCTCTATATCGGCGCGACGAGGCGGATCCAAGCCCCGCGCGGAGCCCCGCGTCACTTGCGGGCGAGGCAGGCGTAGTTCGCGCCACGGTCGGTGGCGAGGATCAGCGTGCCGCCGCCCGCCGCATAGGCCCATTCCGATGTCACGCCGTCATCCCAGCGGATGACCAGACGCCCCGCCGCGCCTTCAGGGGTGCCGGTGCGCGCGACCTCGCCTTCGAGCGTTATCCCGAGGGCGGTTATGGTGATCGCCGTGTCGCCGCAGTTCCACTCCCCCAGGATCTCGACATCGACCGCCACGGGCGTGTCCGGAAGCGGGGCCGCCACCGGCGCGGCGACGACGAGGCCGAGCATGACCGCGGTGGCGGGGCTCACATGCGGGCTCCGGCCGCCACCGACGGCCCTAGGGCGCCGGGGCCTGCGCGCCCGGGAGAGCCGGGCACGCGCGGCATGCGCCCGATCGGGAGGTCAGCCCCGCCCGCGGCCGGCATCAAGCACATCGGCCCAGTCGGGGTTGCGGCGGAACTGCGCGGCCGCGAAGGGACAGAGCGGCAGGATCCGCAGGCCGTCCGCCCGCGCGTCGGCGACCGCGCGCGCGACGAGCGCCTGGCCGACGCCCTGGCCGCGAAACACGTCGGGCACGGCGGTGTGGTCGATGATGATGAGGCCCGTACCCGCCCGCGAATACGTCATCTCGGCCTCAGCCCCGTCGCGGCGATAGACGTAGCGCCCCTTGGTCGGGCTCTCCTCGCGCGCGATCTCGGTGGGATCGACGGCCATCTCAGACGGCTCCCACCGGCACCTTGGTGCCGAGGAACTTCGCCATGGCCCCGATCTCCGAGGGGTCGATCTCGTGGCCTCCGGGGTGCCAGTGGACCGTGACCGAGCCGGCGTGGCAGTTCAGCCAGGATTCGAGCGACCGGGTTAGCGACGGCGGACAGAGCGGGTCGTTCTCGCCGGCGGTGATGAGAATGCGGGCCCGCACGGTCACCGCCTTGGGTGCCCAGGGGATCAGGGGGTGCATGAGGACCGCGTCGTGAAACAGGCCCGGGCGCGCGAAGATCACGCTCGCGAGGATGTTGGCGCCGTTGGAATAGCCGATCCCGACCACCCGCGCCGGTTTCGCCGCCTCGACATGGGCGGCGATGAAGGCCCCCAGCGCCTCGGTGGCGCGGGCGAGGTCGGCCATGTCGTAGACCCCCTCGGCCCGGCGGCGGAAGAACCGGTTCGCGCCGTCCTCGACCACATCGCCGCGCGGCGTCACCAGCGCCGCCCCCGGCAGAAGCTCGCGCATCAGCGGCAGCATCTGCATCTCGTTGCCGCCGGTGCCATGAAAGCCGAAGGCAAGCGTGCCGCCATCGGCATTGCCCTCCGCATGATGGATAAAGGCGTCGGTCGTCATGTGATTGGCTCCAGATGATGCGCCGGACGGGCAATCATGCGCGTGCAGGTGCGAAGGCATCAACCCTTGTTGCAGCCGGGCACACACCGCTCCGGCTCACGGCCGGGGACTATGCCACACCTGCGCGGCGATGACAAAGCGCCGTGAGGAGTGCCGCTTTTGCGGGCAGTGGCGAAAAGGCTGCCGAATCGCCGGGCGATACCGCAGTATGGCCGGACCCGGCTGCGCCGGGGCATTGCACCCGCCCATGAAGCACATAGACTTCGGCAGTATAACGTGAGGGAGAAGACACCATGCGGATGATCATGGGCGCGCTCGGCGCCGTTCTGCTCACGGGCGGCGCGGTCGATGCGCAGACACGCATCGCCTATGCCAACGACTGGCGCTGGGAGGGGCCGGCGGCGCCGTTCCTGCTCGCGCTCGACCGCGGCTACTATGCCGACGAGGGCCTCGAGGTGACGATGGACACCGGCCAGGGCTCGCTCGAGGCGATCCCGCGCGTGGCGACCGGCACCTATCAGATGGGATTCGCCGACTTCAACAGCCTCATCAAGTTCCGCGACCAGAACCCCGACATGGAGGTGAAGGCGGTGATGATGGGCTACAACAGCCCCGCCTTCTCGGTCGTGGGCCGCAAGTCGCTCGGCATCGAGGCGCCCGGCGACCTCGAGGGCCGCAAGCTCGGCGCCCCGGCCACCGACGGCGCCTTCGCGCAATGGGCGGCCTTCGTCGAGGCGAACGACATCGACCCCGCGACCGTCACCATCGAGAACGTCGGCTTCCCGGTGCGCGAGCCGATGCTCGCCCAGGGCCAGGTCGATGCGATCACCGGCTTTTCCTTCTCGTCCTTCGTCAACCTCAAGGCCGCGGGCGTGCCCGAGGACGACATCACGGTCCTGCTGATGTCCGACTGGGGGCTCGACCTCTACGGCAATGCGGTGATCGTGAACCCGGCATTCGCCAAGGCCAATCCCGAGGCGGTCACCGGCTTCATCCGCGCCACGATCCGCGGCCTGCGCGACGCGATCGCCGACCCGGCCGCCGGGGCCGCGGCGGTCGTCGCCCACAACGACGTGGTGACGGCCGACGTCGAGGAGGAGCGGCTGATCCTGTCGCTCGAGGGCAATTTCATCAACGACGAGGTCCGGGCGAACGGCTTCGGCGGCATCGATGCGGACCGGTTCGCGCGCGGCATCGAGCAGATCGCGCTCAGCTACGAGTTCCAGAACCCGCGCCCCGCCGCCGAGGACATCTTCGATTCCTCCTACCTGCCGCCCCTCGAGGAGCGGCTCTTCGAGTGATCCCGCTCGTCGAGGTCCGCGACGTCGCCCTGCGCTACGCGCCGCAGGGCGCCGATGAAGGCACCCTGGCGGTCGAGGGCCTGTCGCTCTCGGTCGCCCGCGGCGAGTTCGTCGCCGTGGTCGGCCCCTCGGGCTGCGGCAAGTCGAGCCTGATGAAGCTCGCCACCGGCCTCCAGTTCCCCACCGAGGGCGCGGTCGTGGTCGACGGCCGCCCGGTGACGGGCCCGGTCTCGATCGCCGGCATGGCCTTCCAGAACCCGGTGATGCTGCCCTGGCGGCTGACCATCGACAACGTGCTGCTGCCGCTCGAGGTGGTCGAGCCCCACCGCCGGCAGATCCGCTTCAACCGGGGCGACTACCGCGCCCGGGCCGAGGCGCTGCTCGCCTCGGTCGGCCTCGCCGGACAGGGCGCGAAGTACCCGTGGCAGCTCTCGGGCGGCATGCAGCAGCGCGCCTCGCTCTGCCGGGCGCTG
>CAZESN010000183.1:0-5205 GCA_964514775.1 uncultured Rhodovulum sp. | reverse complement strand
CCTGAACTTCTTCGGTCTCGCCCCCTGGGGGACGCCCGGCCCCGAGAGCTTCTTCTTCATCCTGTCGATCGGCATCTGGCCGATCCTGCTCGGCATCTCGATGTGGCTGCAGATGAAGCTGAACCCGGCGCCCACCGACAAGACCCAGGCCATGGTCTTCGCCTGGATGCCCTGGATCTTCATGTTCATGCTCGGCAGCTTCGCCAGCGGCCTCGTGATCTACTGGGTGGCGAACAACGTCATCACCTTCATCCAGCAGTACACGATCATGCGCACCCAGGGGGTGAACCCCAACGTGCTGGGCAATATCCTCGGCAGCCTGAAGAAAACCCGCAAGGCGGAGTGAGGCGATGGAGGCGCGCGTCTGCGGCCTCTGGCGCCATCCGATCAAGGCCCATGGTGTCGAGGCGGTCACCGCCTCGGACTTCATCGCGGGTTCGACCATGCCCTGGGACCGCGTCTGGGCGATCGCGCAGGTCGGCGCCCGGACGATCCCCGGCCCGGCCGGATGGGCGCCCTGCGTCAACTTCAGCCGTGGTGCGAAGTCGCCCGAGCTGATGGCCATCCGCGCCCGCACCGATGAGGACGCCGGCACCGTGACGCTGACCCATCCCCGCAGCGCGCCGATCACCGTCGATCCGGACGATCCCGCGGACGCCGCCCGTCTCGTCGCCTGGGCGACGCCGCTCGCCAATCCCGATCGCCCCGCGCCGGCCTTCGTCACCCGCGCCCCGCAGGGCATGACCGACAGCCGGTTCCCCTCGATCGCGATCCTGAATGTCGCAAGCCTTGCCGAGCTTTCCGCGCGCATCGGCCAGGATCTCGCGCAGGAGCGTTTCCGTGGCAACGTCTGGCTGGAGGGGGTCGCCCCCTGGGCCGAGTTCGGCCTCCTCGGGCGCGACCTGCGCATCGGCACGGCCACCTTCCGGGTGCGCGAGCGCATCACCCGGTGCAAGGCGACGACCGTGAATCCCGATACGGGTGTCAGCGATGCCGACACGCTGCGGACGCTCTTCGACGGCTGGCGGCATCAGGATTTCGGTGTCTACGCCGAAGTGATAGAGAGTGGCCGCACGGCGCTCGGCGACGCCGTGGTGCTCGCGTGACCGCCGGGCGCCGGCCCGAGGAGGCGAGATGAAGCAGACTTTCACCGAGGCGCCCGCCCCGGATCCCGAGCTCGCCGAACGCGGCCGCAAGCTATTTGCCGGCCCCTGCGACTTTCTCAAGGGGGTGGTGGCGATGGACCAGCTCCCGCCCGCCGACCGGCTCGAGATCTGCTTCGCCGGCCGCTCCAACGTGGGCAAGTCGAGCCTGATCAACGCGCTCACCGGCCGCAAGGGTCTCGCCCGCGCCTCGAACACGCCCGGCCGGACCCAGGAGATCAACTATTTCACCCTCGGCCCGGTCTATCTCGTCGACCTTCCCGGCTACGGCTTCGCCGAGGCGCCGAAGCCGGTGGTCGAGCGCTGGCAGAAGCTCCTGAAGTCCTATCTCGCCGGCCGCCCGACGCTCAGGCGCGCCTTCCTTCTCCTCGACGCGCGCCACGGGGTGAAGGCGGTCGACGAGGAGATCATGGGCCTCCTCGACCGCGCCGCCGTTACCTTCCAGGCGGTGCTGACCAAGGCCGACAAGCCGCTCGCGCGCGATCTCGCCGCGACGATCGAGGCGACCGCGCTCAAGCTCGCCAGGCACCCCGCCGCCTTTCCCGAGATCGTCGTCACCTCGTCCGAGACCGGCAGGGGTCTCGAGACCCTGCGCGCGCTCGTTGCCGGGATGGAGTGAGGCCAATTTCCGGCTGATCAGGCCGGAAAAGGCCACGTCTTTTTCCCTTGCACGATTTGCCCGTTGGCAAATCGTGACGCGCCTGCCTGCCCCCGGCAGGCGCGTTCCGCGCCCGCCAGGCAGACGCGCCACGATCCCCGTCGGGCATGGCCTCCATTGAGGAAGCGGACGGCCTCCGGGCGCACGCCCTCCAGCCGTGGACCGGGGCGAGGCAGGGCCTCGCCTTGTCCGCTCCCGGACAAGGCCGTTAACGAAGCTTTCCTAATGGTTAGCGGTCCCGAATTTCCATTTGAAATCAGCTTCATGGCAAAGTGGGCACGCGTGCCCACCTCACCCGGCGTGACCCTCGGGCCCGCCTAGAACCGCGTGCGCTCGGCCAGATAGGGGGCGATGAACCCCATCGCCCGCGCGATCTCGATCGCCTGTTCGGCCGCCTCGGGATTGTCGAAGGGTCCGATGAAGATCCGCCGCCCGAGCCCCTGCGCCCCGATCCCGCGCGAGTTGTAGCCGAGCCCGCGGAACACCTGCGTCACCCGCCGCTCGTCGGCGATGCTGGTCACCACCCCCAGATGCACCGGCGCCCGGCGCATCGCCGTCGGCCCTTCGATGATGCGGAAATCGACCAGCGTAGCGGCATGGGCCTCCATCCCGTCGAGATCGCGCCCCCGCGTCTGGCAGCCCGCGACCACCAGCTGCTGCGCTGCGCGCGCCAGATCCGGCGGCGGCGTGCGGCGCCCGTCGAACACGGTCCCGCCGCTGCCCGGAGATCGCCGCTCGACCCGGTCGTAGCGCTCGAAGAGCCGCAGGCACTCCTGAGGATCGCGCACCGGCGGCTCACCCGCCACGCAGCCCGCCAGCAGCCCCAGAACCGTCGCAACGACAACCGCGACCCGCATCAGAACCTGACCTCGTAGAGATGGGCGAACCCCGCGGCCCGCGCCGCCCCGGCCGCGCCCTCGAGCGCCCCGGCGGTCGCGAAGGGGCCGAGATAGATCCGCCGGCCGAGCCCGGCCTCGCCGACGCTGCGCACTTGAACCCCGCGCGCCGCGAAGAACGCCCGTGCCCGCCCGTCATCCGCATCCGAGGTGACGATGCCCGCGTGAAGCGACACCGGCACGATCGCCGCCCCTCTGTCGCTGACCGGCACGACCGGGACCGCCTCCATCCCCGCGAGATCGCGGGTCATGGTGATGCACCCCGCCTGCCGCAGGCGCCCCTGCTGCCCCTGCAGGGCGAGCGGAACCGTCACATTGTCCGGTCGCCGCACCGATCGCGTCATCACGTCATACTGGCGGAAGAGCTCGACGCACTGGCTGCCGGATGCACCCGTGGGCGCGTCGCCGGGTGCCGCGCAGGCCGCGAGCAGGCCGGCAAGCCCCCCGGCGAGGAACAGGCGGATCGGTGCACGCATGGGCCAGCCTCCTTGTGCCGCTGCCGCCGCCGGAGTATCCCCCTGCCGCCGCCCGAGGACAAGGGGCGCTCACCGGAGGGAGTCGCAGAATGGAGAAATCCGCCGCCATGACCCGGGACTGGATCGCGACCGCGCGCACGCTGAGCGAGGCGCTTCCCTTCCTCCAGCGCTACGACGGCGCGACCATCGTCATCAAGTTCGGCGGCCATGCCATGGGCGACGACCGGGCAATGGCCGACTTCGCGCGCGACATCGTGCTGATGAAGCAGTGTAACCTGAATCCGGTCATCGTCCACGGCGGCGGCCCGATGATCAACGACATGCTCAAGCGGCTCGACATCCCGTCGTCCTTCGTCGATGGCAAGCGCGTCTCGGACGAGGCCACCGTCGAGGTGGTCGAAATGGTCCTCTCGGGCCGGATCAACAAGCGCATCGTCCAGGCGATCAACGCCGAGGGCGGCCGCGCGGTCGGCCTCTCGGGCAAGGACGCGAACCTCATGGTCTGCGAGAGGGACCTCAAGACCGTGATCCGCGACGGCAAGGAGGTCACCGTCGACCTCGGCTTCGTCGGCGACCCGGTCGAGGTGAACCCCGGGGTGCTGACCACCTTTCTCAGCTCGGATTTCATCCCCGTCGTCGCCCCGGTGGGCACGGGCCGTGCCGGCGAGACCTACAACGTCAACGGCGATACCGCGGCCGGCGCCATCGCCGCGGCGATGAAGGCCGATCGCCTGCTGCTGCTGACCGATGTCGCCGGGGTGAAGGACGCGTCGGGATCGGTCCTGACCAAGCTCACGGCGGCCGAGGTCCGCGAGATGATCGCGAGCGGCGTGATCTCTGGCGGGATGATCCCCAAGGTCCAGACCGCGCTCGACGCCGTCGAGGGCGGGGTGCGGGCGGCGGTCATCCTTGACGGCCGGGCGCCGCATGCGGTGTTGCTCGAGCTCTTCACCGCCCATGGCGCGGGCACGCTGATCCGAGCGATGTGAAGAGCGGTTCCGGGGCATATCCTTTCAAAAAGCCGCCACTCGTGGCAAAGATGAAGCTAATGTCCGGGGTGCGGAGAGCCAGATGAAGCGGTTGATTCTGATGCGGCACGCCAAGTCGTGCTGGTCCGAGCCTGACCTGCGCGACCATGACCGGCCGCTCAACAAGCGCGGACGCCGGGCTGCGACCGCGGTAGGCGAATGGCTCCGGGAGCGCGGCCATATTCCCGACCACGCCCTGGTCTCGAGTGCCCGGCGCACCCAGGAGACCTGGGGGCGGGTGGTCGAGGTGACGGGGGCGGCGCCCACGAGCTATGTGCCCAGCCTCTATGCGGCGGTGGACGAGACGATGCTCGAGGTCCTGCGCGAGGCGCCGAAAACCGACTGCGTCCTGATGCTCGGCCACCAGCCCGGGATCGGCGACTTCGCCCGGCGCCTGCTGGCCGTGCCCCCGGCCGATGCCGAGTTCGAGAAATATCCGACCGGGGCGACCGCCGTCATCGACCTGCCGGTCGGGACATGGGCGGAGGCCGGATGGGGCGCGGGGCGGCTCGTCGATTTCGTGGTGCCGCGCGCGCTGGAGTGATCCCGGGAGGGCCGTTCAGGGGGCCGAGGGCGCGGGGTGTGCGAGCTCGCACAAACGGGTAATTCATTGACTGTGAACGTGATTTAGGCGCGACGTTAACCGCGCTGAAACCTTTGTAGTCCCCCTTCCCGAAGCGGATCAGGGGAAGGTCGCATCATCCTGTCCCGCCCCAGCGGTTCGGCGCCTTTCCGCAGCCCTGACCCCCGGTCCGACCCGCGACACGGTCAACGGACGGCCGCGATGGCCCCGCGGCCCGGCCGCCGCATGCACGAGCGCCGACTGGGCCGAACCGGCGCGCGGCGCAGATGCCTCAGTGGCCGAGGATCTGGCTGAGGAAGAGCTTCGTGCGGTCCGACTGCGGGTTGTTGAAGAAGGATACCGGGTCGTTCTGCTCGACGATCTGGCCCTGGTCCATGAAGATCACCCGGTTCGCCACCGCC
>CAZESN010000182.1:0-5364 GCA_964514775.1 uncultured Rhodovulum sp. | reverse complement strand
CTTCGGCTTTGCGGCTCTCGTGGTCGTGGGTGATCAGAAGGGTCGTGTCGGGTTCGGCAAGGGCAAGGCCCGCGAGGTCCCCGAGGCGATCCGCAAGGCGACCGAGCAGGCCAAGCGGCAGATGATCCGCGTGCCCCTGCGCGAGGGTCGGACGCTGCACCACGACATGGCCGGCCGTCACGGCGCGGGCAAGGTGGTGATGCGGGCGGCGCCCGCAGGTACCGGCATCATCGCCGGCGGCCCGATGCGCGCGGTGTTCGAGATGCTTGGCGTCCACGACGTGGTCGCGAAGTCGCTCGGCTCGCAGAACCCCTACAACATGGTGCGCGCCACCATCGACGGCCTCCTGCACGAGCAGAGCCCGCGGATGGTCGCGCAGCGGCGGGGCAAGAAGGTCGCGGACATCCTGCCGCGCACCGACGCGCCGGTCGCCGAGACCGTGGAGGCTTGAGCATGGCCAAGACCATCGTCGTCAAGCAGATCGGCTCGCCGATCCGCCGTCCCAAGATCCAGCGCGCCACGCTGGTCGGGCTCGGCCTCAACAAGATGCATCGCACCCGCGAGCTGCAGGATACCCCGGCGATCCGCGGCATGGTGGCGAGCGTTCCGCATCTGGTGGAGATCATCGAAGAGCGCGAGTGACGCGCCGCTTCGCAAGAGACTGAATCAGGGCCTGCCGGGCGACGGCGGGCCTTTTTCGTTGCCGGGAGGGTCTCCGCGCCGCCGGCTGCGTCAGTGCAGGGGCAGGATCAGGCAGGGGCCGCGAAATGGCGGGCGAGAGCGGCATAAACCGTCTCGGCCTTGTGCAGCATGTCGACCGCGATCGCTTCGTCGATGACATGCGCATCATCCGGGCGGCCGGGGCCGAGGCCGATGGTCGGCAGCTCGCGGCGTCCGGCGGCCTCGGAGCCGTTGGTGCAGAAATCATAGGTTCCGAGCCGCGTGGAGAGGCCCGCGCCGGCCAGACAGGCCTGTGCGGCCACGACCAGCGAATGGCTCTCCGGCGTGTGCCAGGCCGGAAGATCACGCGGCAGGCGCAGGATCTCGCCCGTATGGGTGGTGTAATCCTGCTCCGAGATCGTCACGCGGAATGCGGCCGGATCGATCCGGTCGAGGCACTCCTGGACGGTATCGCGGATCGCCGTGGCCGTCTCGCCGATCCCGGTGCGGCGATCGTAGCGGATCGTCACCGACGAGGGCAGGGCAGAGACCGAGGGATGAGGCGTGCTGATGATATCGGTCGGGACCAGCACCATGCGGCCGAGCAGCGGGTCGCGGGGCATCTCCAGCTCGGAGAGGGCGAGCAGCCCGCGTGCGGCCAGCTCGACGGCGTTCACCCCCCGTTCGGGAAAGGCGGCATGGGCGGGGATCCCGGCGATTTGGACGATCAGTTCGACGCAGCCGCGCTGCGCGATCTTGATCTCGAGATCGGAAGGCTCGCAGATCACCACCATCTCGGGGGTGAAGGCGTCGAGCACCTCGGCCAGCGCCGCTCCCTCGATCACCTCCTCCATCACCGAGGCGCTGACCGCGACGCGCCGGGTCAGTCCGCCCTGCCGCGCGGCGGCGGCCACGCCGCAGATCGCGGCGGCCAGCGGACCCTTCATGTCCGTGGTGCCACGGCCGTGGACATGGCCCGCATCGAGGGCACCCGAGAAGGGATCGCGCGACCAGTCACCGGGGGCAGGCACGACATCCATGTGCCCGTCGAAGAGCAGCGCCACCGGCGCATCCGCGGGGCCGCAGAGGCCGACGACATTCCCGAGGCGGTCGGTGCGGATCTCGTCGTAGCCGAGGGCCTGCATCGCCGCGATGACGATCTTGGCGACCGGCCCTTCGGCGCCGGAGAGAGCGCCCTGGCGCACCAGCGCCTGGGTCAGGGTAACGACATCGCAGCCGGTCGCAAAGGCAGAGGACATCGGCGGGACCTGTTGTCGGCCGGCAGGCCGGAGGCGTCAGAACGGGATTTCGTCGTCGATCTGGCCGCCGGGGCCGCCGCTGCCGCCGCCGCCATAGCCACCGCGGTCCTGGTCGTAGCCGCCGCCGCCGCCACCGCCCGAGCCGCCCTCGCCGCGACCGCCGAGAAGCGTGAGTTCGCCGCGGAACTGGCGCAGCACGACCTCGGTCGAATAGCGGTCGGCGCCGGACTGGTCCTGCCATTTGCGGGTCTCGAGCTGACCCTCGATATAGACGGTCGAGCCCTTGCGCAGGTACTGCTCGGCGATGCGGCCGAGGTTCTCGTTATAGATCGCCACCGAATGCCATTCGGTGCGCTCGCGGTTCTCGCCCGACTGCTTGTCGCGCCAGCGCTCGGACGTCGCGATGCGCAGGTTCACGACCTTGCCACCCGAGGGGAAGGTCCGCACCTCGGGATCTCGGCCGAGGTTCCCGACCAGAATCACCTTGTTCACGCTGCCAGCCATGCCCGCATCCTCCGTCTGGGCGTCCCGCCCGCCTGTCTTTTGCCACCGGTGGTTGCGCCGGGGCCGCGAAGTCTCCGTGTTCTAGGATTAACGGGGCGTGAAGGACAGATTGAAAGCTGACAGGGCCCGGGTTTTTTGATTATAGTCCCCGCAAATCGGTGGCAGGCCGGGCGGGGACGACACCCGCATACAGGTGGACGAGGGACGATGCGCAAGGTTCTGATCGCGTTCGGGTGCACGCTCGCGCTGGCGGCGCCTGCAGGGGCGGATGTGCCGCTCAGCCGGCTGCTGAGCAGCCAGTCGAACCTTTCCTCCGAATACAAGTCGCTGATCCGCCCTCCGGTTCCCGGCGCGCTTGCCGGCCAGCCGCGCCGGCCCTCGCGGCTGAACGAGGACCAGTGGACGATCCCGGCCTATACCGGCTCGCCGGGGATCTATCAGGACATGGCCCGCGCCGCCGCGCGCCGGCACAACATCCCCGAGGATCTGTTCCTGAGGCTGGTACGCACCGAATCGGGCTTCCGCCCGGCCGCGCGCTCCAGCAAGGGCGCGATCGGCCTGGCGCAGCTCATGCCCGGCACGGCGCAGCAGCTCGGCGTGAATCCGCACGACCCGCAGCAGAACCTCGAAGGCGGTGCGCGTTACCTGCGCCAGCAGTATCAGAAGTTCGGTGACTGGCGTCTGGCGCTCGCCGCCTACAATGCGGGCCCGGGCGCCGTCGAGCGTCACCGCGGCGTGCCGCCCTATCGCGAAACCCAGAACTACGTGCGGGCCATCCTCGGCCGCTGACGGGGGCTCCATGACGCGGACGATCGACGGACCGGATGGACGCCCGCGCTGCGCCTGGTGCGGGGCGACGCCTGACTACCTCGCCTATCACGATCACGAATGGGGCCGGCCGGTCGCCGACGACCGGCGGCTCTTCGAGAAGCTGAGCCTCGAGGGGTTCCAGTCGGGCCTGAGCTGGCGCACCATCCTCGCCAAGCGCGAGAACTTCCGGGCGGCCTTCGCGGGCTTCGACATCGAGCGGGTCGCGGAGTTCGGCGAGGCGGATGTCGCGCGGCTGCTCAACGACGCTGGCATCGTCCGCCATCGCGGCAAGATCGAGGCGGTGATCAGCAACGCCCGCCGCGCGCGAGAGATGAGGGAGGCCGAGGGCTCGCTCGCCGCCTATCTCTGGCGCTTCGAGCCGGCCCCGGAGGCGCGGGCGGAGCCGCAGACCGTCTCGACCACGCCCGAGTCGGTGGCGCTGTCGAAGGACCTCAAGAAGCGCGGCTGGAAGTTCGTCGGCCCCACCACCGTCTATGCCTTCATGCAGGCGATGGGGATGGTCAACGACCATGCCGAGGGTTGCGCGGTCCGCGCCGAGGCCGAGGCCGCCCGCCGCGCTTTCACCCCGCCCGGCCGCTGAGCGCGGCCCGCCGGTCTGGGCGAGCAACCGCCGACCGGCCCCCCTTCGGTTGATCCTCCCGGCCCCGGGCTCTAGCTCGTTCCCATAGAGACGGTGGGAGACCTATGGGCCGGCTGACGGTAATCGACGGATTTCGCGGGTTTTTCCTGCTGTTCATGGCGGTGGTGCATTTCGGCGGCCTCACCGACAGCCTGCTGGCGAAGATCAATCATCACAGCTTCGGCTTCGTCGAGGACGCGCAGGGGTTCGTCTTCGTCTCGGGCCTGATGGTCGGGCTGGTCTACGGCCGCAAGTTCCTCAGGGCGCCCAGCGTGGCCCGGATCGCGCGTCCGCTGTTCGACCGGGTGCGGACGATCTATAGCCACCAGGTCGCGCTCATCCTGATCCTGCTCGCGGCGGCTCTGGCGCTCGGGGCGGCCGCGCCCCGTGATCTCCAGCCCTATGTCGAGGCACCGGCGACCTTCGCGTTGTCGAGCCTGCTGCTCGTCTCCTCCTCCGCGCATATGGGGATCCTCCCCATGTACATGTTCTTCCTGCTGGCGACGCCGTTTGCGTTCCGCGCGCTCCACCAGGGGATGGTGGTGCCGTTCTTTACGGTGATGGCGGTGCTGTGGCTCGTGGCCCAGACCGGGATTGCCGGCTTCGCCATGTACCGGCTCCAGCTCGGACTGGTGGACATGGGCGTGCCCGCGCGCTTCGGCCTCTATTTCAACAGTCTCGGCTGGCAGGTGCTGTTCTTCACCGGCCTCTATTTCGGCTTCCGGATGGCTGAGGGCCGGCTCGACCTGGGCTTCCTTCGCGAGCCGCAGTACCGGGCGACCTTCTTCATCGTGCTCGGCGCGGTGGTGCTCCTCGGCCTCTACGACCGCGTGGTCGAGGCGCAGCTTCTTGGTCGGGACGGCACCCGGATCTTCATCGCCGGCACCCATCGCAGCAACCTCAGCTTCGTCTATCCGCTCGCCTTCGCGCTCGACCTCTTCCTCGTCGTCTGGCTGCTGCAGGCCGGTCCCCGCGACCCGCTGCCCTGGGTGCGCAAGGCGGCGGCATGGCTGCGCTGGGTCTTCACCCGCCCGTTTCTGGTGCTGCTCGGCCAGCACTCCCTCCACGTGTTCTCATTCCACATCCTCGTTTACTACCTGCTGGCCGTCCTGATGGTGCGGATCGAGCCGTCGCCCATGGTGCGTGAAGCGATCCTCGTCCTGGCGGTTGCCTCGCTCTACCTCGTCGTCTGGGGCAGGACCCGCCAGCAGGAGCGCGCCGGCGCCGCGCGGCTGTCGACGCGGGCAGGATAGCGCCGGCGGGCGATTCCGCTTGCGGATGATCCCGTTTCGTTCTCAAACTGCGACTCGCATCATTTCGCGGCCGCACTATGTAGGGCGGGTCAATCCGGGAATGAGGGCCGGGAACGGGGCATGGCCGAGCAGAAGTTCATAGAGATCCGCGGTGCACGCGAGCACAACCTCAAGTCGATCGACGTGGATATCCCGCGCGACCGGCTGGTGGTGATCACCGGCCTCAGCGGCTCGGGCA
>CAZESN010000181.1:0-5365 GCA_964514775.1 uncultured Rhodovulum sp. | reverse complement strand
TTCCCCGCCTACACACTTTCCAGGCGTGCGCCTTCGACCACTCGGCCACCTCTCCAGCGCGGCGGACAAAACCACTTCCGCCATTGATGCGCAAGCCCTCACCCAAGAGGCGGTCACTTACGGTGGCCCTACCGCGCACTCAGGCGCCATATCCCTGCAGTTAGAAACACCGGCTTGTAACGGGCAGGTCGTAGAGCATCTCCGGCGAATGGAGCCGGGCGCCCGGCAACTAGCTTTCCTAGGGATGCGGACTGTAATGGGTGACCGTGCTCTGGACCTGGTTGAATTCCGGGTCCGCCGGGGAGCCGGCAAATCACGTTGAGGGCAAAGGCGGGCGCCATGCTCCCAGATGGCGGAATCCGTGAATGTGCACATGCGGACAGGCAGCACCGCCTGCAACATCCTGTCTGAGCAAAATCACACTCTTTGCGGGCAGGGCCGCACCCGATAGAAGGGCTCCCGGTCGCAGCCGATCCCGGAGTCACCTTGACCTTCATTCGTCACCTTGCTGATCCGGCAGCAACCGACCAGCTGGCCCATGCGATCGCCCCGCATCTCGGTCCGGGAGACACGCTGGCGCTTTCCGGCGGGCTCGGGGCGGGCAAGAGCCACTTCGCGCGCGCACTTATCGGCGCCCGGCTCTCGGCGCTTGGTCGCAGCGAGCCAATCCCCTCGCCGAGCTACACGCTGGTTCAGACCTACGAGCTCGACGGCGTCCAACTCTGGCATGCGGATCTCTATCGGCTGAGCGGAGCAGAAGAGCTTACGGAACTCGGCCTTGATGAGGCCTTTTCCTCCGCGATCTGCATCGTCGAGTGGCCCGACCGGCTCGGTCATGCGCGACCCGCGCGCGTGCTCGACCTGAGGCTGGACTTCGCCGGAGGGAGCGACGAGATGCGCCGCCTGACCGTATCCGTCACCGGCATCTGGCCGTGGCTGTCCGAAGCGCTGGCGGAGGCAGGTCTGCCGGAGGCCCGTTAACCGCTTAATATCCTCCAGATTGTGTCAAATTGACACGAGGTCCATCCTCGCACCCGGGTAAAGGGTGCGGGGGAGAACATGCGGCAGAGCCTCGTGGAGCGTATCGAGTATGGCCGGGCGATCCGGGACCGGGCTGCGTGCCTGGCCGAGGCGCATGGCCGGGCGGCCGTCGCCGTCGCACGAATGGCGGCCCGCACGGCGGGGGAGGCCATGGGCGAGCAGCTTTTCTGGGAAGCTGTGGCGGATCGTCTGGAGCGGCTCAGGGCATCGCCGCGTTGGGAGCCGCTCTTTTCCTGAAGCGGTAACGCGGATCAGCCCCGGATCGCCCGCAGCATCCGCTCGACATTCGTGGGATCGGCCTCGGGCGTGATGCCGTGGCCGAGATTGAACACATGCGCGCCGCCGGCGAAGGCCTCGACGGTGGCGCGGGTCTCGCGCTCGAGCGCATCGCCGCCGGTCACCAGCAGCATCGGGTCGAGATTGCCCTGTACGCAGAGCCGCGGTTGCAGAGTGCGGGCCGCCCAGGCGGGGTCGACGCCTGCGTCGAGGGCGAGGGCAGAGACGCCGGTAGCTTCGGCGAAGGCGGCGTAGTTGCCGCCGGCCCCGCGCGGGAAGCCGATCACCGGAATGTCGGGGTGGACCGCATGCAGCGCGGCGGTGATCCGGCGGGCGGGCTCGATGCAGTAGCGGGCGAACTGGCGGCCGGGGAGCGCCCCGGCCCAGGAATCAAAAAGCTTCACCGCCTCGGCACCGGCCTCGATCTGGCGCAGGAGATAGAGGATCGTGGCCTCGGTGATCCGCTCCATCAGCGCGTCGAAGGTTGCGGGGTCAGTATACATCAACCGCCGGGCCGGCCCCTGGTCGGGCGTCCCGCGGCCGGCGATCATGTAGGTGGCGACCGTCCAGGGCGCGCCGGCAAAACCGATCAGGGCGACACCGGGCGGCAGCTCCGCCGCCACCCGCGCCACGGTCTCGTAGACCGGTGCGACGGTGTCGTGGACGGCCTCGGCCGGGCGCAGGCGCGCGAAATCCGCGGCGGAGGTGACGGTCGAGAGGCGCGGGCCCTCCCCCTCGACGAACTTCAGGTCGAGGCCGAGCGCCTGCGGCACCAGCAGGATGTCGGCGAAAAGGATGGCGGCGTCGAACCCGTAGCGCCGGATCGGCTGCAGCGTCACCTCGGCGGCCAGCTCGGGCGTGTAGCAGAGGTCGAGGAAGCTGCCGGCCTTCGCGCGGGTGGCACGGTACTCGGGCAGGTAGCGGCCGGCCTGACGCATCATCCAGACCGGCGGCACCGGCTGGCGCTCGCCCGCCAGAGCCCGCAGGAGAGGTTTCGTCGTGCCAGTCATCTCGTCCCATCCCGCGTTGCACCCAGGCCGGCGCGACCTTACAGATCGGGCCCCGAAAGGAAAGGGACCCAAGGCCAGATGCTGCGCATGCTCCCCACCCCCGACCAGCCGCTCCGGATCGGCACACGCGGCAGCCCGCTCGCGCTCGCCCAGGCGCGGGAGACGCGCGACCGGCTGATGGCGACGCACGGCCTGCCGGAGGCGGCGTTCGAGATCGTGCCGATCTCGACGACCGGCGACCGGGTGCAGGACCGGCCGCTCGCCACGCTCGGCGGCAAGGGGCTCTTCACCCGAGAGATCGAGGAGGCGCTGGCCGCGGGCGCGATCGACATCGCGGTCCACTCTATGAAGGACATGCCGACGCTCCAGCCCGAGGGGCTCGCGATCACCTGCCTGTTGCCGCGAGAGGATGTGCGGGACGCGTTCGTCACGCTCGGCGAGGCGACGCTCGCCAGCCTGCCAGCCGGGGCGGTGGTGGGGACGTCGAGCCTGCGGCGGCGGGCACAGCTCCGGCACAGGCGCCCGGATCTGGTGGTCGTCGAGTTCCGCGGCAACGTCCAGACCCGGCTCCGGAAGCTCGGGGAGGGCGTGGCGGTCGCGACGTTCCTGGCGATGGCGGGGCTCCGGCGGCTCGGGCTCGAGGCGCTCGGGCGCGCGCCGATCGATCCCGACGCGATGCTGCCGGCGGTGGCGCAGGGGGCGATCGGGATCGAGCAGCGGCTGGGCGACGAGATCGTGGGCGGCATGCTGGCGGCGATCCACGACGGGCCGACGGGGCTGCGGCTCGCGGCCGAACGGGCGTTCCTCGCAGGGCTCGACGGGTCGTGCCAGACGCCGATCGCGGGGCTTGCGGAGCTGTCGGCGGGGCGGCTGCGGCTCAGGGGCGAGATCATCCGGCCGGACGGATCGGAATGCCTGACCTACGAGATCGAGGGGCCGGAGGTCGACGGGGTCGCGATGGGGGCCGAGGCCGCGGCAGTGCTCCGGGGACGTGCGGGACCGGGGTTCTTCGCGGAGTGAAGCAGGGTGTGCGCGCACGGGTGGGCACGCGTGCCCACTTTGCTATCCATTTGATTTAGCGCCCGTATTCAAATCGATTTACCATTAGGAAAGCTTCGTTAACGAGGAGCGGGGCCCCGATCCGGCAATAGAGACGCACTGAGGCGCGCCGGTTCAGCCGGTTGGAGCGCGCGTGCGCGGAGACCGAGGGGGCAGGCAAATGTCTCTGACGGCTGGCAATCGTGACGCGCCAGCCTGGGTGAGCGCGTGGAGCGCGCCTGGTCACCCCGGAGGGGTGCCTCCGGCGCGACGGGCAGGCAGGCGCGGCACGATTTGCCACGGGTCAAGTCGTGCGGGGCTAACGGTACAGGCTGGAAGAGACGTCAGGCGAGGCCCGGCCCTTGCCGGCAGCCCGCTCAGCGCGTGCCAGCGAAGATCGTGCCGGCGTGCTCGGCGAGATAGATCCGCAGCCAGGGCGTGAAGCGCGCGGGAGCCTCGGCGACCTCGGCGCGGAGTGCCGCGAGGTCGATCCAGCGGGTCTCCATCACCTCGGCCGGGTCGGGGGCGAGCACGAGGTCCGGGCCGGCCCCGGCGGTGAAGATGTCGACCACCTCGTGCTCGGTCAGGCCACCGCCCACCTCGGCGCGGTACTCGATCCGGTCGCGGGGCTCCAGGATGAGCCCGGTGATGCCGAGCTCCTCGCGCAGGCGCCGCGCCGCGCAGGCTTCGGCCGCCTCGCCCCAGTGGGGATGGGTGCAGCAGGCATTCGCCCAGAGGCCGGGCGTGTGATACTTGCCCAGGGCCCGGCGCTGGATCAGCGTGCGGGTGCCGTCCATGATGAAGACGGAGATGGCGGGATGGCGCAGGCCATGGCGATGCACCTCGAGCTTCTCGACCGGTGCGAGCCGGCCGTCGAGCCAGGCCGGGATGTGCTGTGTCTCGTCCATGGGCGCTCCCCTGGCCTCCCCCGGGTTCTTCGCCATAACGCGAAGCGGCGCAAGCCGGAATTGCCGTTGCCCGGCGGGGCGGAGCGGTGGAGAGTGGCGCCATGACCGACATGACCATCACCTGCCCGAGCTGCACGACCGAGATCCGGGTGACCGAATCGCTCGCCGCCCCGCTGATCGCCCGTACCCGGCGCGACTACGAGGCCCGGCTCGCCGCCGAGCGTGAGGCGATTGCGGCGCGCGAGGCGCGGGTGGCCGAGGCGGAGGCGCGGGTGGCGGCCGAGGTCGAGGCACGTGTCGCCAGCCTGCGCGAGGGGCTGGCGGCGGAGGCCGCGGGCAAGGCCGCCTCCGAGATGGCGGAGCTGCGCGCCGCGCTGGCGGCGCGGGACGAGAAGCTCGCGCTCGCACAGGCGGCGCAGGCAGAGGCGCTGCGCAAGTCGCGCGAGCTCGACGAGGCGCGGCGGGAGCTCGAACTGACGGTCGAGACGCGGGTGGGCGCCGCGATCGGGGCCGAGCGCGACCGGGCACGGGCGCAGGCCGAGGAGGCGATGCGGCTCAAGGTCGCCGAGAAGGAGCAGGTGATCGCCGGGATGCAGGCGCAGATCGAGGCGCTGAAGCGGCGCGCCGAGCAGGGCTCGCAGCAGCTGCAGGGCGAGGTGATGGAGCTCGACCTCGAAGCCCTGCTCCGGGCTCGCTTCCCGGCCGACGAGCTGCAGCCGGTGCCGAAGGGGGTCACGGGCGCCGACCTGGTCCAGCGGGTAGTGGGGCCGGGCGGCGCGGCCGCGGGCGTGATCCTGTGGGAAACGAAGCGCACCCGCAACTGGACCGACGGCTGGCTGGCGAAGCTGCGCGACGACCAGCGGGCGCTCGGGGCGGAGGTGGCACTCCTGATGTCGGAGGCGCTGCCGAAGGGGGTCGAGAGCTTCGACCTGATCGACGGGGTCTGGGTGGCGCGGCCTGCCGTGGCGCTGCCGCTGGCGCTGGTGCTGCGCCAGTCATTGATCGAGCTCGGCCAGGCGAAGGCCGCCCGGACCGGACAGGGCACCAAGATGGAGATGGTCTACGACTACCTGACCGGGCCGCGGTTCCGGC
>CAZESN010000180.1:0-5386 GCA_964514775.1 uncultured Rhodovulum sp. | reverse complement strand
GTAGGGCAGGTAGAGGTCCTCGAGCGCGGCCTTGGTCTCGGCCCCGGCGACCTGTGCCTCGAGTTCGGGGGTGAGCTTCCCCTGGTCCCGGATCGAGCCGAGGATCGTCGCCCGCCGGGCCTCGAGCTCGCGCAGATAGGCGAGCCGGTCGGCCAGCGTCCTGAGCTGCCCGTCGTCGAGCCCGCCCGTCACCTCCTTGCGGTAGCGCGCGACGAAGGGCACCGTCGCGCCCCCGTCGAGCAGCCCGGCGGCGGCGGCCACCTGATCGGGCCGCGCGCCGATCTCGGTCGCGATGGTCTGGGCGATGCGGCGGTCGGTCTGGGTGGACATGGTCTCTCGCGTGCTGTGCCGGGGCGTGGGACCATACGCGCTGCGGTGGCCGGCGCAACCGCCGATGCCGGGCCCTATCCCGCCCTGAACCGGTCGCGGCCGATCACCAGCACGAAGGCGAGCGGCACCAGGGTGGTGATGACGATGGCGACGAAGGCCATGGCCATGCCGAGCCCGACCGAGCCCTGTTCGAACTGGCGCCAGATGAAGGTGCCGATGGTCTGCATGCCGACCGGTGCGACGAGCAGCGAGGCGACGAGCTCGCGCGCCGCGACCGCGAAGACGAGGATCATCGCGGTGAGCAGGCTCGGCGCGATGAGCGGCAGCATGATCCGGCGAAAGGCGGTGAAGGGGGTGGCGCCGCTGACCCGTGCCGCGGCTTCGAGCGCGTCGCCGATCTGGTGGAAGGCGGCGGTAGAATAGCGCACCGGCTGCGGCAGCAGGATGCAGACATAGGCGAGCAGGAGGATCAGCGCGGTGTTGTAGGGGGTGACCGGCAGCGCCGGCTGGTTCCAGGCAAGGATCAGCCCGACCGCGACGACGATGCCCGGCGCGGCATTGGGCAGCACGGTCAGGATGTCGAGAATCCCGCGCCCCCGGAAGCGGGTGCGCACCACCACATAGGCCGAGACCGCGCCGAGCAGGCCGGCGGTGAGTGCGGCCGCCAGCCCGAGCCCGAGGCTGTTGCGCAGCGCCCGCAGCGCCCCGGCGCCGTCCCCGGCCATGGCGGCGAAGTTCTGGAGGCCGAGGTTCCCGAAGGCGAGCCCGCCCGAGATGGTCTTCGAGAGCGCGGTGGCGAGGATCGCGAGGAGCGGCACGCCGGTGGCGAGGAAGGCGACAAGGGCGAAAGCGAGCACGACCGGCACCTTCCAGCGGCCGAGCTCGCCGCGGACATGGGGCTGGGGCTTGCCGCCGGTGGTCTCATAGGAGCGCCGGGTCAGGATCCAGCGCTGGAAGAGGAAGGCGCCGAGCGAGAGCGCGATGAGGACGAGCGACAGGATCGCGGCACCGGGCAGGTCGATCGGCCAGTCCGAGACGCGGCGGTCGATGCCGGTCACCAGCACCTCGAACCCGAACCTTGTGCCGAGTGCCGCGGGCGTGCCGTATTCCTCGATCGCCATGGCGAAGGCGAGCAGGAGGCTCGCGGCGAGGCCGGGCGTGGCGAGCGGCAGGGTGATGCGCCAGAAGACCCGGGCGGGCGGCGCGCCGCAGACCCGGGCGGCCTCGGCATAGCGCGATCCCACCGCCTCGATGGTGCGCGACAGGGCGAAATAGACGACGGGGAAGGCGTTGAGCGCCATGATCGTGACCACCCCCCCGACCGAGAAGAGAAAGGGCGCGAGGTGGAGGCCCGCGATCTGGTGGAGATAGCCGCGCGGTTGGAGCGTCATGATCCAGCCGAGCGTGGCGATAGAGGGCGGGATCATGAAGGGCACGAGGATCGCGAGGTCCCAGAGCCCCGCCAGCGGCACCCGGAAGAGCGCGCGGCAGACCGCGAGCGGCACCGCGATCGCGGCGGAGACGAGCACCACGCCGAGGCCGAGCCCCAGCGTGTTGCCGGTCATGCGGACCAGCGCCGGATCGCCGAGCGTGGCGCCGAAATGGCCCATGGGCGCGGCGAACGAGCCGCGCCCGAGGCCGGGGAAGATGGCCTGGAGCAGGATGAAGGCGAAGGGCACCGCGACGACCAGGACGAGCCCGGCCACCGCGATCCAGCCAAGGGGACTTCCCCCGGTGGCGCTCCCCGCCCGCATGCCCTCAGCGCCCGAAGATCGTGCCGAAGGCGCCGAGCGTGTCGGTGCGCTGGGCATAGACCGACGCGGCATCGACCGGCAGGATCTCAAGATCGCTGATCAGCGGCCGGTTGGCCGGCACGTCCGTGCGCGCGGGCATCAGGAAGGTGTCCGCCACGGCGGCCTGGCCGGCATCCGAGAGGATGTAGTCGACGAACTGCTTCGCCTCGTCCTGGTTCTTCGACCATTCGAGGATCATCACCGGGCGGGGCGCGATCACCGTGCCGGCGGTCGGGAAGACCACCTCGACGCTCTCGCCGCGGGCCTGGCCGGCGAGTGAGATGTAGTCGACCGCGCCGAAGACCGCGGCCTTGGCGCCCTGGAGCACCGGGTTCAGCGCCTCGGCATTGGCGCCGGCGACGATCGCGCCGTTCGCGGCCAGGCCCTCGAAGAGCTCCCAGCCGCCCTGCGCCTGCAGCGCTGAGACGAGCTCGAAGGTGGCACCCGACTGCGCCGGATCGGGCAGGGTCACGAGATCCTTGAACTCGGGCGCGGCGAGATCGGCCCATTCGGCCGGGCGCGGCGTGCCCGAGGCCGGGTTCCAGGCGATGGCGAGCGCCGAGACGCCCTGGGCGACGGCGGTCTCGGTCTTGAGGAAATCGGGCACCGTCCCGGCGTTGGGGCTGGTGTAGGGCACGAGCCAGCCGCGCTCGGTGAAATCGGTGGCGGTGTCCCAGGAGGCCGAGATCAGCACGTCGACCACCGGGTTCGCGGCCTCGGCCTCGATCCGGGCCATGACCTGGCCGGTCGTCGCCTGGAAGACGTTGACGGCAACGCCGGTCTCGGCGGTGAAGCCCTGGGCGAGGCGGTCGATGAGCGCGCCGGGGCCCGCCGAATAGACGGTGATGTCGGCGGCGGCGGCTGAGGCCGTGAGGCTCGCGGCGAGCGCAAGGGCGATGGTGGATCTGGTCATGGAACGCTCCTGAGGGTTTTTCATGATGTCGGGCTGGCGAACCAGCGCAGGTCGTCGGGATCCACGGCGAGCCCGAGCGGCTCGCCGGCGGGCAGGCGGTGCGGGCTCGCCACCTGCAGCTCGCGGTCGGTGCCGTCGATCGCGACCGTGGCCAGATGCGCGTCGCCCCGGAATTGCGTCCTGAGCACCCGCCCGTGCAGGATCGCGCCCTCCGGCGGCCCGAGGCGCACCGAACGCGCGGGGACGAGCGCATGGGTGGGCGCGGCGATACCGGGGGGCAGGGCGATGGGGGCCGCACCCTCGGCCAGCGCCCAGCCCGCGTCGCGCGGCAAGACCGGGAGCACGCAGCCGAGGCGCAGGAACTCGGCCACCGCCGGGCTTGCCGGGCGGTCGACCAGCACCTCGGGCGGGGCCATCTGCTCAATCCGCCCGCCGCGCATCACCGCGACCTGATCGGCGAGCGCGAAGGCCTCGCTCTGGTCGTGGGTGACGTAGATTGCGGTGAACCCGAGGGCGGCGACGAGGCTGCCGATCTCGCTCACCATCGTCTCGCGCAACTCGCGGTCGAGGTTCGAGAGCGGTTCGTCGAAGAGCACGAGCGCGGGTTCGGAGACGATCGCCCGGGCGATCGCCACCCGCTGCTGCTGGCCGCCCGACATGTCCGAGGGCCGCCGGTCGGCGAGCGCGCCGAGCCCCACCCGCTCGAGCGCCGCCGCGACCATCGCCGGGCGCCGGGACCGGGCGACGCCGCGCATCTCGAGCGGGAAGGCGACGTTGCCCGCCACGCTCATGTGCGGCCAGAGCGCATAGTCCTGGAACACCATGCCGAGACCGCGGGCCTCGGGCGGGACGAAGCCGCCGCCGGCGGCGTCCGCGACCACCCGGCCGGCGATCTCGATCCGCCCGGCGGTGGGTGCGAGCAGGCCCGCGACCAGCCGCAGCAGCGTGGTCTTGCCGCAGCCCGAAGGGCCGAGCAGTGCCAGCACCTGGCCGCGGGGCAGGGCGAGGTCGATATCCCTGAGGACCGGATTTCCGCCGTAGCTCAGGGAAAGCCCGGACGCGGCGACGGCCGCCTCCGGGGTCAAATGTGCGGGGTTCAAGGACGTGCCTTCCGAATGTCGTCAGCAGCGCTACTAAGCCGGTTGCGCGACAGTTCGGTGACAGGCGGATGGCTTCCGGGCGCTTCCGGGGTCCTGCCTCGCGCGTGTTCGCATTTGCGGTAAGCCTCTCGCATGATACAGATCAATTGCCGCGCGCCCGTATCCGGGCAGATTGCTGGCAGACGCCGTGCCTTGCCGGCGACGCCAGGGGCGCCCGCGCGTCGAGGAGGACATGACATGACGGATCCGGCCCGCAGACGCCTGTTTCTCGGGGGGCTCGCCGCGGTCCTGCTCGTAGGCGGCTACCTCGCCTGGCAGCGGATGAACGCGGACGACCTGCCGGCGGGATTCGCCAGCGGCAACGGCCGGATCGAGGCGGTCGAGATCGACATATCGACCAAGGTGCCGGGCCGCCTGCGCGAGATCCACGTGGAGGAGGGCGATTTCGTCGCGGCGGATCAGGTGCTGGCCCGGATGGACACGGTCCAGCTCGAGGCGCAGCTTCGCCAGGCCGAGGCCCAGCTCCGGCGTGCCGCCATCGGCGTGGAGACCGCCCACAGCCTGGTCGCGCAGCGCGAGGCCGAGCAGCGGGCGGCGGCGGCGGTCGTCGAGCAGCGCGTCGCCGCGCTCGACGCGGCGGAGCGCCGGCTGGCCCGCTCGGAGCCGCTGGCGCAGCGAAACGCCATCTCGCAGCAGGTGCTCGACGACGATCGCGCCGGGGCGCAGGAGGCGCGCGCGGCGCATGGCGCGGCCGAGGCCCAGCTCGCGGCCACCGAGGCGGGCATCGGTGCGGCCCGCGCGCAGGTGGTCGATGCCGAAGCGGCGGTCGAGGCGGCCGAGGCCGCGATCGAGGCCGTCCGCGCCGATATCGACGACAGCACGCTCAAGGCGCCGCGGGCGGGACGGGTCCAGTATCTGGTCGCCCAGCCGGGCGAGGTCCTGGCCGCCGGCGGGCGGGTGCTGAACATGGTCGATCTCGGCGATGTCTACATGACCTTCTTCCTGCCGACCGCGCAGGCGGGGCGGGTGGCGATCGGCGCGGAGGTGCGCCTCGTCCTTGACGCGGTCCCGCAATACGTGATCCCGGCCACGGTCCGCTTCGTCGCCGATGTCGCGCAGTTCACGCCGAAGACCGTCGAGACCGAGGAGGAGCGCCAGAAGCTCATGTTCCGGGTCCGCGCCCGGATCGCGCCCGATCTGCTCCAGCGCTACATCGCAGACGTGAAGTCCGGCCATGCCGGGCAGGCCGG
>CAZESN010000179.1:0-5461 GCA_964514775.1 uncultured Rhodovulum sp. | reverse complement strand
CGACCTTCGTCTATCTGATCCCGGCGATCGTCTTCTTCGGCATCGGCATGGTGCCGGGGCTGATCGCCACTGCGATCTTCGTCCTGCCCGCGCCGATCCGGCTCACCCATCTCGGCATCGCCTCGACCCCGCGCGACCTGCGCGAGGCGGGGCTCGCCTTCGGCGCCACGCCGGGCCAGCTCCTGCGCAAGATCGAGCTGCCCCATGCCATGCCGCAGATCATGGCGGGGCTGACCCAGACGATCATGCTCTCGCTCTCGATGGTGGTGATCGCGGCGCTGGTCGGCGCCGACGGGCTCGGCGTGCCGGTGGTCCGCGCCCTCAACACCGTCAACACCGCGCTCGGCTTCGAGGCCGGGCTGGTGATCGTCGTGGTCGCCATCGTGCTCGACCGCATGTTCCGGAGGGGAAGCTGATGGCGCCACGGATGATGGTCGAGCTCGACCGGGTGACGGTGGTCTTCGGCAGGGAGCCCGCCCGCGCCCTGCCGCTTCTCGACGCGGGCCGGAGCCGGGCCGAGCTCCAGGCCGCCACCGGGCTGGTCCTCGGCGTCCATGACTGCTCGCTCGCGATCCGCGAGGGCGAGATCTCGGTGCTGATGGGCCTCTCGGGCTCGGGCAAGTCGACGCTCCTGCGCGCGATCAACGGGCTCAACCCGGTCGTGCGCGGCGCGGTGCGGGTCCGCTCGGGCGAGGGCGGCATGGTCGATGTCGGCGCCTGCCCGCCGGCGCAGCTCCGCGCGCTGCGCCGGGGCGCGGTGTCGATGGTCTTCCAGCAGTTCGCGCTCCTGCCCTGGCGCAGCGTGATCGAGAACGTCGCGCTCGGGCTCGAGCTCGCGCGGGTGCCGCGCGCCGCGCGCCTCGACCGGGCGCGGGCGGTCCTCGCGACGGTCGGGCTCGACGGCTGGGCCGACAAGCGCGTGTCCGAGCTCTCGGGCGGCATGCAGCAGCGCGTGGGCCTCGCGCGCGCCTTCGCCACCGAGGCGGATCTTCTGCTGATGGACGAGCCCTTCTCGGCGCTCGACCCGCTGATCCGGGCGCGGCTTCAGGACGAGCTGCTCGCGCTTCAGGCGCGGATGGGCGTGACCATCGTCTTCGTGAGCCATGACCTCGAGGAGGCGGTGAAGCTCGGCGACACCATCACCATCCTCGAGGGCGGGCGGATCGTGCAGTCGGGCGCGCCGCAGGACATCGTGCTGCGCCCCGGCAACGACTATGTCGCCGATTTCGTCGCCCGGCTGAATCCCCTCAGCGTGCTCCGGGTCGAGGACGTGATGGCGCCGGCGGGGCCCGAGCCCGCGCCGGGGCGGGTGGTCGCGCCGGGCACGGCGCTTCGCGACACGCTGCCGCTCTTCGCCGCCGCCGATGCGCCGGTCTGGGTGGCGGATGCGTCGGGGATGCGGGGCATGATCCCGCCCGCCGCGGTCTTCGCCCTGCTCTCGCCGCGCGCAGACGAGGCCCCCTTGCGGCAGTCCATCGCCTCGTGACACGCCTGCGTCGCGAAGGTCGTTTTCAATTTATGTATGTATAACAATATGTTGCGATCGGTGACACTGTGTCACCGGTTTCAGAACCCCGAGATCAGCCCCTCGGTTCCGTGTGCGGCGAGGATCGCGTCGATCTCGCCCCCGGCGATCAGCGCCTCGATCGCGCGGTCGATGCTCTGCCGCAGATAGGTGTCGCTCGAGAGCAGGAGCGCCCCCACCGGCATCGGCGCGATCCGCACAGGGTCCGGGGCCACGATGCCGAAGGCCGCACCCTCGCCGGTGACGAGCGGCAGCGCCGAGGGCCCCCAGACCAGCGCCGCCGCCACGCTCCCGTCGCGCACCGCCGCGAGCGCGCGGTCGTCGGCGCCGAAGGGCACGCGCCGCCAGCGCCGCTCGGCGGGCTGAAGGTTGTTGTGCTGGAGAAAGCCGAAATCCGCCGCCGTGCCGAGCGTCGCGCCGACCGCGGTGCCGGGCGGGATCGCGCCGAGCCGGTCGGGCAGGGGGTGGCGGCCGACGAAGACGTAATGCGCCTGGTAATAGGGCCGGGTCGCGGTCAGCCATTCGGGATAGAACGCGGCGATCAGCTTGAACCCGAAGAACGCCCGGCAGTTGCCGCGCAGATGCGCATAGACGTCGTCGAGGACCGAGGTGTTGCGGGTGTCGGGGACGAGATAGATCTCGGGCTCGAGCAGCAGGAGCCCCGCCACCGCCCCGGCGATGTCGCGATCGATCTCCCAGGCGGGGTCGCGCGGATCGATGCAGACCTTGAGGGCCGAGCCGTCCATGGGCCGGCCGTAATCCTCCTCGTTGTCGAGGAAGGGAGGCTCCTGGGCGTGGCCCTGCCCGGCGGCGCAGATGCAGCCGGCCAGGACCGCCCCCAGCAGGAGCCGGGAGAGCCGGCGGGCGGGACGGAGGCGCAAAGCTGCCATCGCTACCTCGGCTGGTCCTGGTGGCCGCGCGCGCCGGGGCGGCGCGCGCGGCCCTGGTGGAGGTCCTTACTCGGGCAGCGCGAAGACCCAGAGCACCGAACCGGCGGCCGGGTTGCGCAGCTCCGGCGTCAGCGTGGCGAGCGAGCGCGCCTGGCTCGAGCCGTTGCCGACCGCGACCGCGACATACTGCTTGCCGTCGGCCTCGTAGCTGATCGGGAAGGAGTTGACCGCGTTGTTGGTGCGGACCTGCCAGAGCACATCGCCGGTCTCGTCGTCGAAGGCGTAGAACCAGCGGTTCCAGTCACCCGCGAACACGAGGCCGCCGCCGGTGGGCAGTGCGGCGCTGGTGATCGGCGAGCGCTGGCGGTGGCTCCAGACCTCGGAGTGGTCGGCGAGGCTGACCGCGTCGAGCCGGCCGATGTTGCCGTCGCTGCCCTCGACCGGGACGCGCGCGAAGGTCGCCCGTCCGCCACCCGTATAGGCCTGGCCCGGATCGAGCGGCTGCGGGGTGGTGTTCGAGCAGAACTCGGCCAGCGGCAGGTAGAGGGTCTGGGTGCGCGGGCTGTAGGCCGTCGCCGGCCAGCCCCGGCCGCCCGGGTCCGCCGGGCAGTTGAAGGTGGTCTGGCCGATCCGGGGGATCGTCTCCTCGTTGATCGTCTTGGCGCCGGTCTCGGGATCGATCGAGGCCACGACGTTCTGGGGCACGGTCTCGACATGCCAGAGCCAGCTGCCGTCGGTGCGGTCGAGCGCCTCGATGATGCCGAGCTTGCCGGTGGTGACCACCTGCTTGCGGGTCTCGCCGTTCACCGGCAGGTCCACGAGGATCCGCTCGTAGATGTAGTCGAGGTCCCAGGTGTCGTTCGGCAGGTGCTGGAAGTACCACTTCAGCTCGCCGCTCTGCGGGTCGAGCGCCAGCGTCGCGTCGGTGTAGAGCGCGTCGCTGGTGACGCCGGCTTCCTCGCTCGGGGGCAGCAGGCCGCTCATCTCGGCGACCCAGGGGTAGGGCTGGCCGACGCCGCTGAAGACGGTGTTGGTCTCGGGGTCGTAGGTCGCCGCGATCCAGACCGAGGCCCCGTGGCGCGCCTCGATCGGCAGGCCGTTCCAGGTGTCGCCGGCCTCGCCATCCTGGGCGATGGTGTTGAAGCGCCAGAGCTCCTCGCCGGTGTCGGGGTTGTGGCCGGTGATGAAGCAGCCGCCGGGCTGGGCGTTGCCGCAGCCGGTCATGCCCTGCACGATGACGCCGTCGGCGATCAGCGGACCGCCGGAGTAGCGGAACCCGTCATCCCAGGACGCGGGCTGGACGCTCCAGACTTCCTGCCCGCTCTTCGCGTCGAGCGCGATGATATGGGTGTCGCTGGTGGCCACGATGATCTTGTCGTCGACGATCGCGATGTTGCGCTTGCTCGCGCTGTTGCCGGTGCCGGCCGCGACCACCGCCTCGGGCAGGTCGCGGGTGTACTCCCACAGCAGGTCGCCGGTGGCGCCGTCGAGCGCCTGGACCTTGTCGAGGTTGTTGTGGATGTAGAGGATGCCGTCGCGGACGAGCGGGGTGGTCTCGGTCGCGCCGGGGGTGAGCGACCAGCTCCAGGCAACCTGGAGATTGCCGACGTTTTCCTTGTTGATCTGGTCGAGCGGGCTGTAGCCCCAGCCGTCGTAGGTGCGGCGCCAGTGCAGCCAGTCACCGTCGCCAGGGTTGAGCAGGGCGTCGCCGGTCACGTTGGTGAAGGTTCCCAGGCGGCCGTCCTGCGCGGCCAGGGGCGCGGCGCCGATCAGGCCGAAAACGACCGCCGACGACGCCAGAAGCATCATCTTCATCTCTTTCCTCCTCCAGAGAGCGCCGGCGCCTGCTTCTGCGGACGTGCCGAGGGCACCAGCACATCGGAGCTTGACGTCCGTTTGTCGCGTCGTCAATCTCGAACGCGGACGGGTTGGAAAATGCAATCCGGAACAATGACATGGACGATACCGTGGGCTCGGGCTTATCAAACGGCTGCGTGATTCCGGGCGTCCCTGCCGGGAAAACCTCCGCAACGGCGGGGGTGGCAGCCAGTCCCGACCCGACTCAGGAAAGGAACCAGCCAATGCGAAAGCACGGGATCGTGCGTCTGGGCGCGGCAGTCGCCTGCCTCACCCTCAGCGGGTTCAGCATGCCGGCGGCGCAGGCCCAGGAGACGGCGCCCCTGTTCACCCAGGAACAGGCGACCCGCGCGGTGCGCGAGTATACGCGCAGCTGCTCGGACTGCCATGGACCGAACCTCGACGACGGCGAGTTCGGCGGCCCGCCGCTGCGCGGCATGGCGTTCCGCGACAAGTGGTTCGGGATGCCGGCGGATGCGCTCATCCAGTTCATGATGGGAACGATGCCGCCGGACCGCCCCGGCACCTTCAGCCTCCAGACCTACACGGACATCCTCGCGCTCATCCTCAGCCACAACGGCTTCGAGCCCGGCGATACCGAGCTGCCCGCGGATCTCGACGCGCTGGCGGAGATCATCGTCGAATAGGGGCGGGGGGCGGCCCCCGGGGCGCGGGGGCTCGTTTTCCCGGCGATCAGCGCGGCGGGTGCGCCGCGCCGTCCTCGGTGTCGCGGGACGCCGGCACGCGGGCCGGTCGCACAGGGGCGGACCATGCCCGGCGCGCCGCAGCCAAAAGCAGCAGGCCAAGACCTGCCGAAACACACTCAAGAAACCCGGCTGCCATCCCGTTCTCCTCGGTCAACGCGACGCGAGGGGACACTGCGCCCCAAAGCTTAAGGTGGTGTTACCGCCCCGACTTACCGGTTGAAACCCGAGCGATGGGCCCATCCGGTCGTGCGCATCTCGATCCAGGCCATCAGCGCGTACATCACGATGCCGAGCACCGCGAGGGCGATCAGGCAGGCGAAGACGAGGGGCACCTGAAAGGCCGCCTGCGCCGACAGCATCATGAAGCCGAGGCCCTTGTTGGCCGCGACCGTCTCCGACAGCACCGAGCCGATGAAGGCAAGGGTGATCGCGACCTTCAGCGAGCCGAAGAAATAGGGCATGGCGCGGGGGATGCCGACCTT
>CAZESN010000178.1:0-5505 GCA_964514775.1 uncultured Rhodovulum sp. | reverse complement strand
CGCGCGGGCAATGGCGACGCGCTGGCGCTGGCCTCCCGAGAGCGCGCCGGGACGCCGGTCGAGGAAGCTCGCGGGCAGGCCGACGAGGTCGAGCATCCGCCGGGCCGCGACCCGCTGCGCGGCCCGGTCGCCGATGCGGTGGATCTCGAGCGGCTCGCGAAGGATGGCATCGACCGAATAGCGCAGGTCGAGCGAGGCGAAGGGGTTCTGGTAGACCATCTGCGCCTCGCGGCGATACTGCCGCAGGGCCACGCCCGAAAGCCCGGGGATGTCGTAGCCGTTGAAGCGGATCTCGCCCGCATCGGCCTCGGCGAGCTTGAGGATGGTGCGCGCGAGCGTGGTCTTGCCCGAGCCGGATTCGCCGACGACGCAGACCGTCTCGCCCTGGCGGAGATCGAGGCTCACGCCGTTCACCGCCGCGAGGAGACGCCCGTCGCGGGCGGTGAAGCTCTTGTGGAGCTTGCGGACTGCAAGGAGTGCCGCACCGTCGGGGACGGCTTGCGGCGCCACGGGCTCGGCGGGTGGCTCACCGGCCACCACCTCGCGCAGGAAGGGGGCGGCGCCGAGCAGGTCGCGGGTATACGCGTGGCGCGGCGCGGTGATGACCGCGCGCACGCCCCCCTCCTCGACGATGGAGCCGTTCTGGAGGACGATGATCCGCTCGGCCCGGTCGGCGGCGACGGCGAGGTCGTGGGTGATGAAGAGGAGCGACGTGCCCGTGCGCGCCACCAGATCGGCCATGTGGTCGAGCACGCGCTTTTGCACCGAGACGTCGAGCGCGCTGGTCGGCTCGTCGGCACGCAGCAGGTCCGGCTCGCCGCAGAGGGCGGCGGCGATCGAGATCCGCTGGTTCATGCCGCCCGAGAGCTGGTGCGGGTACTTGACGAAGACCTGCTGCGGATCGGAAAAGCCGAAGCGGGCCATCAGGCTGAGTGCCTCGGACCGGGCGTCCCGGCGGCTCAGCTCCGGGCGGTAGATCCGCAGGATCTCGACGATCTGGTCGCCGACCGTGGCGAGCGGGTTGAGCGAGCCGGCGGGATCCTGCGAGACATAGGCGATCCGCCGGCCGCGCAGGCTGCGCCAGCCGCGATGGTCGAGCGACAGGAGGTCGGTGTCGGCAAAGCGCAGCGCATCCGCGCGCAGGGTCACCCGGCGGCTCGAATGCAGGCCGATGATGCAGTTGATCAGCGTCGACTTGCCCGAGCCGGACTCGCCGACGAGCGCGAGCGTCTCGCCCCGGTTCATCGAGAGGCTGACGCGGTCGAGCACCGGGCGCTGGCGGTCGGGATCGCCGTACCAGAACGAGAGGTTGCCGACCTTGAGCAGGGTCTCGGCAGCCGGCGTGGCGGCGACGCGGCTAGCGGACAATGCCATAGCGCGCCTCCAGGAACCGGCCAATGATGTTCGCGGACACCACCGTGAGGACGATGAAGAGGCTCGGGATGGCGATCAGCCACCAGCCGACGTTGATGAAGCGCCGGCCCTCGGAGACGAGGAGCCCCCATTCGATCTCGGGCGGCGGCGCGCCGAAGCCAAGGAAGCTCAGCGCCGAGACCGAGAGCACGGCGCTGCCGAACTCGATCGCCGATAGCGCCACCACCGGCCCCCAGGAATGCGGCAGTACGTGGCGCACAGCCACATGGGCGGGCGAGGCGCCGAGCAGCAGGCTCGATTCCACGAAAGTGAGGTTCTTCACCCGGATCACTTCCGATCGCATGATGCGCGCGAAGCTGCCCACCGAGCCGATGCCGACCGCCACCGCCACCTGCACCAGCCCGAAGCCGAGCGCCGTGACGATCGCGAGGCTCAGGAGCAGGTTGGGGATGGCGAGGAGCACGTCCACCAGCCGCATGATCGCTCCGTCGAGCCGCTCGGGGCCGAAGCCCGAGACGAGGCCGATCACCGAGCCGATCAGGAGACCGATCAGCACGGCGATGAGCGTGGCGATCATCGAGTTCTGGGTGCCGTGGATGATACGCGAGAAGAGATCGCGCCCGAGATTGTCGGTGCCGAACCAGTAGGTCGCGCCCGGCGGCTGGAGCTTCGCGAGCATGTTGACGCGGAGCGGATCAAACGGCGCGAAGAGCCCCGGCAGGAACGACCAGAGCACCAGCAGGACGATGTATCCCGCGGCCAGCACGACCGCCCAGTTCGCCGCGGCGGTCTGCAGCGCACCCTTCAGCGCGTCGCGCGGGGCCGGAGGATACGAGATGTCGCTCACTTGAGGGCTCTCCGGAGGCTACTTGTGGACGCGCGGATCGAGGACCGGGTAGAGCAGGTCGACGACGAGGTTGATGAAGACGTAGACGAGCGCCGAGAACACGATCAGCCCGCAGACCAGGTTGATGTCCTGGTTGTTGACGCCGAGCTGCATCAGCCGCCCGATCCCCTGCCGCGAGAACACCGTTTCGGTGACGACGGCCCCCGCGAGCGTGCCGCCGACGATCAGGCCGGCCATGGTGAAGGGCGGCAGCGAGGCGCTGCGCAGCGCGTGGCGCAGGATCCGCATCTCGGAGAAGCCGCGCGCGCGCATCATCCGCACGAAGGGTTCGTCGTAGGTATGCCGCAGGGTCTTGGTGAGAACCTGTGCAAGCATGCCCGATGCAGGCACCGCGAGCGTGATCGCCGGAAGTATCAGCGCCTTCCACGAACCCGCCCCGATCGCGGGCAGAAGTCGCAACTGGAAAGCGAAGATCTGGATCAGCATCAGCCCCACCACGAAGGTGGGGATCGGAACCAGAACCGCCGGCAGCTTGGAGAAGACCGCGTCGATCCCGAGGTTCCCGGGCCGCGGCACTGACAGGACCGCGATGAGCGTCCCGAGTGCCACGCTGATCACGAGGCTGAGGCCCGCAAGCCCGGCCGTGGCGGGGATCGCCTCGAGGATGAGCGAGACGACGGGCCGCCCCGAGGTATGTGAGACCCCGAAATCGAGGTGCAGCGCCCGCCACAGCCCGTCGGCATACTGGACGAGCACGTGCCGGTCGAAACCGTAGCGCGCCCGGAGCGCCTCGAGATCGGCGGGGTCGATCTGCGCGTCTCCGCCGGCGCCGAGCATGATCGACACCGGATCGCCGGGCAGCAGGTAGAGGATCGAGAAGGCGAGCGTCAAGCTCGCCCAGGCGACAAAGGCTGCCTGCAGGAGCTTGCGCACGACCACATGGCGGTATGCCCCCCGCAATGCGGGGAGCAGGGCGCCGGGGATCGTCGACCCCTCGCGGTGATGGGTCTCGGAGATGCTCATTGCTCCAGCCAGGCCGCTTCGAGCCGAAGCCGCGACAGAACGTCGAGCTGCGCGCCGTGAAGCTGCGGCGAACGGGCCGCGATCTGGAACACCGGAACGAGCGGGTTGACGTAGGCCTCGGCGATCAGGTGGCGCTGGATCTCGGCGACCTTCGCCGCCCGCGCGGCCGCGTCACCGATCCCGAGCTGGGCCAGTGTCGCCTCGCGCAGCCATTCGTCCTGGGTGTTGGGAATGTTGCGAAAGCTCGGCCCGAAGTAGGAGCGCAGCACGTCCGGATCCGCCTCGGTCGCGTTGCCGATCACGATCTGGAAGTTGTGCGGGTTCAGGATCTCCTGGATGATGTCGGTGCCGCTCGGCAGGATCGTGAGCGTCAGGTCGACGCCGACCTCGCGCAGATACTGCTGGAAGAGCTCGCCCCAGTCCCGCCGCGGCCCCGCCAGCGTCAGGTCGAGAACCAGCGGCTCGCCGTCCTTGACGCGGATGCCCGCGGCGTTGCGCTCGGTCCAGCCGGCCTCGTCGAGATAGGCGTTCGCCCGCGCGGGGTCGTAGGCGATCTCGGCGCTCAGATCGATGTGACCCGGCACCGTGTCCGAGAGCGGGCTCGTGGCCGGGAATGCGGCCGTGCTCTGGAGCGCCGCCACGAACTCGTCGCGATTGATCGAGAAGAGCAGGGCCCGGCGGATGTTCTTGTCCTGGAGCGGGCCGGACTGGGTGTTGAACATCAGCCCAATCGAGGTGCCGGGGTTGCGGCCAACGAGAAGCTCGAAGCCGGAATCCACCACGAGGCCCTCATCGGCGAGCCCGACCGCGGTGATGAGGTCCACATCGCCCGACAGCAGCAGGCCCGTGCGCACGCTGTCCTCGGGCACGATGATGAACTCGACCCGCTCGAGATGGGCGGGCGCCTGATTGCTCGAGCTCGCGGCGCTCCAGCCGTAGTCGTCCCGGCGCTCGATCACCACGCTGTCGCTCGGGGTGTAGCTGACCAGGTTGAACGGTCCCGCGCTGTAGAGCCCCTCGCCCGCGCACCGCTCGTCCGCGGTCTTCTCCAGCGTCTCGTCGGCGTAGAGCGTGAGCCAGGCCGAGGAGGCGGAGGTGAGGAAATGGCCGCTCGGATCCGAGAAGACGATCTTGATCGTATGGTCGTCGATGATCTCGGAATCGACGTAGTAAGCGAGATAGTTATAGGCCCGGTTCGCCTTGGGACCGATGACGTTGCGGATGTTCTCGAGGTTGTTCTTGACGCTCTGGGCGGTCAGCGGCTGGCCGTTCGAGAAGGTCACGTCATCGCGCAGGTGGTAGGTATACTCGGTCGCGTCCTCGTTGATCTCCCAATGGGTTGCGAGCCAGGGCACGACCTCGCCGGTCACCGGGTTCTGGTCGGTCAGGGTGGCCGAGAAGTTGCGGGCCACATTCATCACCGTGAAATAGGTGATCTGGATGGGGTCTATGCAGACCGGCTCCTCATGGACGGCGATCCTGAGGGTGCCGCCCTCGACGGGGGCGTCGGCCTGAGCGAATGCAGCCCCCCCTCCGAGGGCAAGCAGTCCGCTGGCGGCGACGGTTCTTAGTATTCCAGGTCTCATGTGCTCGGCTCCACGGGGTGGACAGGACGGCGCGTCCGACCGGACCTGTTCGGCCGGCGCGGCACGCGGATGTTCGCGCCCGGCCGCCTGGCTGGGTTGGAACCGGCGACCCTGGGGACAGAGCAGTGGTATTATATATTATATGGAATTAGCCTCTGTATTTGGCCGTGCCCGGGGGCTGGAATTCTGCGGAGCACCGCCCGCGCAGAAGGCCGCAGTTTCGCGGCAGAATCACCCCGCCGAAAGGAATCGCCGCCTCACGAGAGCACCCCGGAAAACGGAAAGCGCCCGCCCCCGGGGGGAGCGAGCGCCTGCAGGTCCGCGGCCGCGTGGCGACCTACTGGACGATGAACTCCGCGTGCAGCGCGCCCGCCGCCTTGATCGACTTCAGGATGTCGATCATCTCGCGCGCCGAGACCCCGAGCGCGTTCAGCCCCGCCACCACCTCGGGCAAGGAGACCGAGTTGTCGACGATCGCGAGCCCGTTGCCGGGGTCCTCCTCGATCGAAGCGTCGGTGCGCGGGATCACCACGGTCTGGCCGTTGGCGAAGGGGTTGGGCTGGACCACCAGCGGCGCCTCCTCGACCCGCAGCGTCAGATTGCCCTGCGTCACCGCCACCCGGCTGATGCGCACGTCCGAGCCGAGGATGATCGTGCCCGAGCGCTGGTCCACCA
>CAZESN010000177.1:1189-5577 GCA_964514775.1 uncultured Rhodovulum sp. | reverse complement strand
CCTGCCGGGGGCAGGCAGGCGCGTCACGATTTGCCACAGGTCAAATCGTGCAAAAGAAAAAGACGCACCCTTTTCGAAGCGATCAGCCGGAGTGGCTGCCGGTCACGACGACTCCCTCGCCATGCTCGTGGCGGAAAGGCGCGAGTCCGAAGCCTCGTCCTGCGTTGGGGCAGGGGCGGGACTCTCCGGCGTCGTGGCTTTCTGCCCGGCGCGGCCCTCACTCCGCCGGCGCCGCCGCCTGCTCCAGCCGGCTGCGCTCGGGCTCGGTGACGACCGGGGCCTGCAAGCCGTCGGCGCGCGCCTGGAGGGCGGCGGCACGCGCGGCGAGGGCGGCGGCTTCGGCGTCGAGACGGATGGCGGCGGGCGCCGTCCCGGCGGTCACGGTGTCGAAGGCTGCGTCCGGCAGGAGCCTCGGGGCGGGTGCGGTGCGGGCATGCTCCGAGGGGGCGACATCGGCGTCGCCCGGCAGGTCCGGAGGCAGCGTGCAGGCGGCGCCGAGGAGGAGGGCGGCCAGGGTCGCGGCGTGACGGGGCGCGACGGATGGAGACATATCGGGACCGCCGTTTTCGCTGGTGGGCAAAGCCCGTATCGGGATGTACTATCTTCCGGCAGATCAAGCGACAAGCCGGTCTGATCCCGGGGGGGAGTATACATGAACGACGGTCGCGAATTCGACACACTCGCCGAACAGAGCCACCAGATCGCCCATAACATGGCGGAGGTATTCGATATCTCCGGCCAGATCTGGCAGCGTTTCCTGTCCGCCCAGATCGAGGGGGGAGCGCCGAAACACGCCGATCCGCTGAACGCCTGGCCGACCTTCGCCGAGCTCGCCCGGACCATGTGGGACAACCCCAAGCAGGTCGCGGACAAGACCATCGAGCTCTGGGCCGAACAGGCGGCGCTCTGGCAGGCGATGACGCTGCGCTGGCTCGGCGCCAAGGACACCCCGATGCCCGAGCTGCCCCACATGCTCAAGGCGGACAAGCGGTTTGCCCACAAGGACTGGTCCGAGAACGCGCTCTTCGACTATCTCAAGCAGTCCTACCTGCTCACCTCCGGCTGGATCCAGGACACCGTGGGCTCGGTCGGCGAGATGGACCCCAAGGACCGCAAGAAGGCCGCCTTCTACACCCGCCAGTTCGTCGAGGCGATGAACCCCGCGAACTTCTTCGCGCTCAACCCCGAGGTGCTGCAGGCGACGATCGACGAGAAGGGCGAGAACCTCGTCCGGGGCCTCAGGATGATGCTGGCCGACCTCGACCGGGGCAAGGGCAAGCTCCTGATCCGCCAGACCGACATGGATGCGTTCGAGGTCGGGCGCAACACCGCGGTCAGCGAGGGCGCGGTGATCTGGCAGAACGACATCCTCCAGCTCATCCAGTATGCGCCGCTGACCGAACAGGTCCATGCAAGGCCGGTCCTGTTCATCCCGCCCTGGATCAACAAGTACTACATCCTCGACCTCAACCCGAAGAAGTCGATGGTGAAGTGGCTGGTCGAACAGGGCCACACGGTCTTCATGATCTCCTGGGTCAATCCCGACGAGCGGCACAGGGACAAGACCTGGGAAGACTACATGTTCGAGGGCGCCTCGGCTGCCATCGACCGGGTGCTCGAGGAGACCGGCCAGCGGAGCCTCCACGTCGCCTCCTACTGCATCGGCGGGACGCTGACCGGCACGCTGCTCGCGTGGATGGGCAAGTCGCGCGACCGGCGGGTGGCGAGCGCGACCTTCTTCACCGCCCAGCTCGATTTCGAGGATGCCGGCGAGCTGCAGGTCTTCGTCGACGAGCAGATCCTCGGCGTGATCGACGAGGAGATGGAGAAGGGCTACATGCCCGCCGACCGCATGGCCAGCGCCTTCAACATGCTGCGCGCGAACGACCTGATCTGGAGCTACATCGTCTCGAACTACATGCTCGGCAAGGATCCGTTCCCGTTCGACCTGCTCTACTGGAATGCCGATTCCACCGCCATGCCGGCCAAGGTGCACAGTCACTATCTGGACAGTTTCTACGTGCGCAACGCCTTCGCCGGCGGCACGTTGAGCGTGCGCGGCAAGCCGATCACGCTCGCCGACATCAGGGTCCCCGTCTACCACGTGGCGACCAAGGAGGATCACATCGCGCCGGCCGCGTCGGTCTATCGCGGCGCCAGGGAGATGACCGGCGCCGAGGTGCGCTTCGTCCTCTCGGGTTCGGGGCATATCGCGGGGGTGGTCAACCCGCCGGCGGCGGGCAAGTACCAGTTCTGGACCAATCCGGATCTGTCGAAACCCGGGCTCGAGGACTGGCTGAAGGAGGCGGAGGAAACTGCCGGGAGCTGGTGGCCGGACTGGGACCAGTGGCTGGCGGCGCGGTCGGGGCGCAAGGTGGCGGCGCGGGTGCCGGGCGCGAAGCTCGGCGTGATCGAGCCGGCGCCGGGGGCCTATGTGCGCAAACGCTTCGACAGGGACTGAGGCGTCCCGGCATCGCCCCCCGGGGGTCGGGATGCCGGACCTGGCGCCGTTGGCAGGTCCGGCAGGCCTGTCATCCTGTCCGGTGAATCAGCCCTTGCGGCGGGTCACGGTCACAAGCGCGCCGATACCGCCGATCAGCAGCCATGCCGCCGCGGGCAGGGGGATCGGAGCGACCTCGACCTCGCGCGAGGCCCGGATCGCGACCCAGTCGGCGCCCGCGTCCATGCCGGACGTGTAGTTGAAGAACTCCAGCGCCCCGAGGAGGTTGGTGGTCGAGCTGAAGACGGCATTGATGCCGCTGCCCTTGCCGTCGGATATCAGACGGAACACGCCGCCGCCCAGATCCGCCAGCTGGCCGGTGGTCGTCTGGTTGAAGGTGACGCCGGCATCGATGTCGCTCAGGCTCCGGACCGCGCTGCCGTCGGCGTAGCGCAGCCTGAAATCGATGCTGGTCTCGGGCGAGTTGCCGAAGTCGGCGAAGGTGATCGAGGTCCTGGTGACGATCTCGCCAGCCGAGATCCCCACCAGCGGATCGCCGATGCTGAAGGAGCCGTTGAAGAGCCCGGACGCGCTATGGCCGACGGAAAACCGTGCCGCCTGTCCGGCCGCCAGGTCGAGCAGGCCTGTGACGTCGTTCAGTTCGACCGAAGCCCCCGAAGTGGCCGCGCCGCTCCCCCAGGAAAAGGACGTGGTCTGGAAGTTGTTTCCGGGTGATCCGCTGATGAAAAGGGGATCATTATTTACTATATTGACTATTGCAGCATGAGCCGAGGCAGATGAGAAAAGGAGGGCTGCTGCCGTGGCGGCCTTGAAGATAGAAGGCAGATTCATGTCTTGTCGTTCCCCAAGTTTATTATTGCCTGAATCGTAGTTCAGGACATTTTATATTATACTTTGGGGATATAATAGGTCAATATGCGGATTATTACTTTGTCGAATTATGCGACTGCTGCTTCCTCTGCGAATCTGGTCTGTGAATTTTGCGAAGCTCGCGCACATTGAACGTTAACCATACGCATAAGGAATTGGTTTGCCAACATCGATTCAACCTTTGCGGCACTGACGAATGGCCCCTGATCGCGCTGGTAGTTGAACGATCGTTCATTTAGCGTCGGGCCCGGGAGGGACGCAGGATGGCACGGCGCAGCGGATCGAGTGGCGAGAAAACGGCGGCGGAGGTAAGGCGCGCGGCGCTCGAGCTTTTTGCCGCGCGCGGCTATGCGGCGGTGTCGATGCGGCAGATCGCGGCGGAGGTCGGCGTCCAGGCGGGCGCGCTCTATCTCTACACCTCCGACAAGCAGTCGCTGCTCGCCGACATCATGATCGCGCATATGGAGGATCTGCTCGACGCCTGGGGTCGCTGGCCGAAGCCCGGTGCGGGCGATCCCCTGGCGATGTTCGAGGTCTTCGTGCGGTTCCATATCCGCTATCACCTCGAGCGCGGGGCGGAGGTGTTCATCTCCTATATGGAGCTGCGCAACCTCGAGCCGGAGAATTTCGCTCGGGTCGAGGTGCTGCGCCGGTCCTATGAGGCGGCGCTGACCGAGACGCTGGTCGCGGGCTGCCGCTCAGGCGTGTTCCGGATCGACGACGCGAAGCTCGCGACCTATGCGCTGATCGCCATGCTCACCGGGGTCAACACCTGGTACCGGCCCGGCGGGCGGCTCGCGGTGGATGAGATCGAGGAGGTGTATCTCGGCATGGCGATGCGGCTGGTCGGGGCGACCGCGGAGGTTCCGGCGATCTAGCGCGCCGGTCAGTCCTTGCGTTCGGCGAAGGCCCTGAAGGCATCGGCGAAATCCGGGTGCCAGCGCGACAGGGGCGGGCGGTTCTCGACGATGTCTCCGGCGGCCCAGAGGATGCGGCGGCTGTCGAGCTCGCGCGAGACGTCGTTGTCGGGGCAGAGGATGTAGAAATCCCCCGCCGC
>CAZESN010000177.1:0-1179 GCA_964514775.1 uncultured Rhodovulum sp. | reverse complement strand
CGCCGCAATCCGGGGCAGCATGAAGTCGACCGTCTGTTCGGCGGTCCAGGCCCCCTCAGGCTTCTCGGCCCGGCCGGGCGCGGCCAGCGGGGTGAAGACGAAGCCCGGGATCAGCAGATGCGCGGTGATCGCGCAGCCGGGCGTGTTGCGCAGCTCGTGCGCCAGCGCCTCGGTGAAGACCTTCACGCCCGCCTTGGAGACATTGTAGGCGGGATCGCCGGGCGGCGTGGTGATGCCCTGCTTGGAGCCCGTGTTGATGACGAGGCCGGGCCGGCCGCGGGCGATCATGCCGGGCACGAAGGCGCGGGTGCCGCGGATCACCCCCCAGAGGTTGACCTCGAGCACGCGCTGCCAGGCCTCGGCCGGGCCGAAGACGGCCGAGCCGGGCTGGATGCCGGCATTGTTCATCAGCACGTCCGCGCCGCCGAGCTGCTCGACGGCGGCGGCAAGCGCGGAAAGGGTCTCGGCGCGGCTCACGTCGGTTTCGGCGACGGTGACCGCGTCGCGCCCGGCCGGTGCCGCGGCGGCCACGATCCCGGCCGCCTGCTCCAGCCGTTCGGCGCCGAGATCGGCCAGAACGACGCGCATGCCGAACCCGGCGAACCGGGTCGCCGCAGCCAGCCCGATACCCGACGCGCCGCCGGTGACGACGGCGACGGCGCCTTCGCGCAGGGCCGGGTGCGGCATCGTCTTCAGAGGCCCGGATAGAGCGGGAAGCGGCGGCAGAGCGCGACGGCGCGGGCCTTGACCGCGGCCTCGACCTCGCCGTTGCCCTCGGGGCCGTTGGCCGCGAGCCCGTCCACCACCTCGACGATCAGCTCGCCGATCTCGCGGAACTCGGCCTCGCCGAAGCCGCGGGTGGTGCCGGCCGGGGTGCCGAGGCGCACGCCGGAGGTCACGGTCGGCTTTTCCGGGTCGAAGGGGATGCCGTTCTTGTTGCAGGTGATATGGGCGCGGCCCAATGCCTTCTCGGTGTCGTTGCCCTTCACGCCCTTGGGGCGCAGGTCGACGAGCATCAGATGGGTGTCGGTGCCGCCGGTGACGATGTCGAGCCCGCCCTTCATCAGCGTTTCGGCCAGCACCTGGGCGTTCTTCACCACGGCGGCGGCGTAATCCGCGAAATCGGGGCGCAGCGCCTCGCCGAAGGCGACCGCCTTGCCTGCGATCACATGCATCAGG
>CAZESN010000176.1:0-5625 GCA_964514775.1 uncultured Rhodovulum sp. | reverse complement strand
ACGTGACCGTGCCCTCGGCGGTGGCGAAGATCGTGTGGTCGCGGCCGAGGCCGACGCCCGCGCCGGGCCAGAACTTCGTGCCGCGCTGGCGGACGAGGATGTTGCCGGGAATGGCCGCCTCGCCACCGAACTTCTTCACGCCCAGACGCCGGCCGGCGCTGTCGCGACCGTTGCGGGACGAACCGCCTGCCTTTTTATGTGCCATCTTGCGCGCTCCTTCAGTTCGCGGCCGTGTCGGCGGCGGGCTCGGCCGCCTCGGCCTTGGTCTTGCGGGTGGTGGCGGCGGCGGAAATGCCGGTGATCCGCACCAGGGTCAGCTGCTGCCGGTGGCCGCGCTTGCGCTGCGACGAATGCTTCCGGCGGCGCTTCTTGAACGAGATCACCTTCGGGCCGAGCATCTGCTCGAGCACCTCGGCGCGCACGCTCGCACCCTTCACGAAGGGCGCGCCCACCGTGACCTCGTCGCCGCCGATCATCAGGATCTCGGCGAACTCGACGGAGTCACCAGCCTCGCCGGCCAGCTTTTCCACCGTCAGGACATCGTTTTCGGCGACCTTGTATTGCTTGCCGCCCGTCTTCACTACCGCGAACATCCGCGTATTTCCTTCTGTGTCCCGCGTCCTGCGGCCCCGGACCTGCCGGCGTTCGTGCGGGGCTCTCCCCGCGCCTGCGGACTGCGCGCGTTTATAGCGTTCGCGCCCGCGATTGAGGCGGGCGAGAGGCGCGTATATCGCCAAGCCGGGCGGCGAAGTCAAGCCGGCTTGCTGCTCACATCCTCGCGCAGGACCGTGAGGCTGCGCTGGGGCAGGGGGATCGCGATCTGCTCGGCGCGGAACCGCTCGATGATCGCGTAATTGACGTCCGAGCGGACGGTCATCGTGAAGTTCACGTCCCGGAGCCGGCAGCGCAGCTCGAAGTTCATCCCGTCCGGCCCGATGCTGAGGAAGATCACGGCAGGGGGCGGGTCATCGAGCACGACGGGATGCGCGTCGGCGATATCGAGCAGGATCCGCTCGACGTCGCGCGGATCGGTGTCGTAGGAGACGGTCACAGGCACGATCAGCCGGCCGGCCATGCCCAGATGCGTCCGGTTGAGGACGGTTCCGGCGATGAGGTCGGAGTTCGGGACGATGACGCTCGCCCGGTCGAAGGTCTCGATCTCGGTCGAGCGCACCCGGATGCCGCGCACATAGCCCATCTGGCCGCCGACCTCGATCCAGTCGCCGGGCTTGATGGGGCGCTCGACCAGCAGGATGATGCCGGAGACGAAGTTCGAGACGATGGTCTGCAGGCCGAAGCCGATGCCGACCGAAAGCGCACCGGCAACGAGCGCGAGGTTGGAGAGGTCGATGCCGGCCGAGTCGATGCCGACGAAGATCGCCATGGCGTAGCCGACATAGCCGACGCCGGCACGCACCGCCTCGCGCCCGCCGGAATCGAGCTTGGTGCGCGGCAGGACCGAGCTCACGAGCAGGGACTGCACGATGCGCGTGAGCACCGCGATCAGGCCGAACGCGAAGATGAAGCCGAGCACCACCCGGAAGGAGATGGTGATGCCGCCGAAGGTCATCCCCTCGGCGAGGAGAATCCAGGCCGCCCGCAGATCGGTGACGCGGGTCCCCCAGATCAGCGCGGCCAGCGGCACGCAGGCCACGATGACCAGAGCCCCGACAACCACGGGAATGAGCCCGCCGTCGGTCGTCGCCGCATCGCTCGCCGGCCGGAAGATTAGGGCGAGCGCCCGCGACAGGAGATCGTGGGCGACGAAGGCGGCGGCCACCAGCCCGAGGGTCAGGAGCGCGCCGGCGACGAAGAAGGCCGAGGCCGGGACATACCCGATGGCGGCGCTCACCGGCGCCAGGACCGCGATGAGGCGTGCGCCCCGGGCCAGCAGGCCGAGCAGGTTTCGACCCACCATCCCGCCGGTCTCGTGTGCGGATCCGTCCGGCTCGGTGGCGGCGTCGCCGTTGATCGTGCCGGAGACGCGATCGACGAGCCGCGAGCTGCGCCACAGCAGCAACGCTCCGGCAAGGACCAGCGGGAAGCTCAGGACGGACTGGGCCACCTGCGACAGCTGCCAGTACCCCATCAGGTCGCGGGCGACATAGAGGCCGAGCAGGACGAGGCTGGCGGCCATGGTGATGCGGGCGCCGGCGCGCGCGTCGTCTGCATCGAGCGGCGCCAGCCTCTCGAGCCCGGTCCGGGGCACGAAGAAGCTGCCGACCAGCCATCCCGCAAGGATCGGCGCCAGTATCCAGGCCGGAAGCAGGTGGGCGAGCTTCAGCTGGTCGGGCCTGGTGAGCGGGTGGGCGAGTTGCAGCCCCGCGAGCACAAGGGCGGCACCGAGGAGGGGAAGGACAAGGCGGTTGAGGCTGCGCAGCCACAGAAATCCGGTGACGGAACGGGCCGACCGGGCCTCGGCAAGCCCCTCCTCGACCCACTCGCCCGTCCGGCGGCGCAGGGCAAAAGCGATGATGAGGCCGCTGACGACCAGCAGCGCCGACACCGGCAGCCGACGCAGGATCGCATCGCGCACCGGCGGGTCGGCGGCGCGCGCGCTCCACATCCCGGCGGTCGTCCCCGCATGGCCGAGGATCTCGGCGGTCGCCCGCGCCCAGTTGGTCGGGCGTACCGGTACCGGCAGATGCCCGAACCGCTCGGCCGCGATCCGGCTGCGGACGATGCGGTCGATCTCCTGGATCAGCGTCGCCGCCTGCCTGCCGGTCTCCTGCGCGAGGAGGAGGGGCGCCTGTGCCGCCGCGATCCGGGCCCCGAGATCGGCGCGAAGCTGGGCGACTTCCTCGGCTTCGTGCTCGCCTTCCGCCGGAGCGGGGCCGAGGGCGTCGAGCCGCGCGCGCAGATCGGCGAGCTGCGGTGCCTGGGCGAGCTCTTCCTGCTGGGCCGCGGTCCGTATCCGGACGAGCTCGACGCGCAGTTCGTCGAGGATCTCGGTCGGCGTGGTCGGATCGGCGATGCTGGCTTCGGCGCGTGCGGTGAAGGCCTCGGCCTCGGCCGTCTCCTGGGCCGCCAGCGGCCAGACCAGCGTGGCCGCGAGCAGGAGAACGAGAAGCAGCTGCCCGGCGGCGCGGCGCAGGACCGCCGCCGGATCAGCCGACGCGCGCATCCGGAAGATCGCTGCGGCGGCTTGCCAGCCAGTCAGGCACCGGCAGACCCCGCTCGCGCAGGAAGGCCGGGTTGAAGAGCTTCGACTGATAGCGCGTGCCATAGTCGCAGAGGATGGTCACGATCGTATGCCCCGGGCCGAGATCGCGGCCCATGCGGATCGCGCCCGCCACATTCATGCCCGTCGAGGCACCCATGCAGAGCCCCTCGTCGCGCAGCAGGTCGAAGACCACCGGGATCGCCTCGGTGTCGGGGATGTTGTAGGGCATGTCCACCGTCAGGGCCTCGAGATTGGCGGTGATGCGTCCCTGGCCGATTCCTTCGGTGATCGAGTTTCCCTCGGCCTTCAGCGCGCCATGCGCATACCAGTTGTAGAGCGCGGCGCCGTCCGGATCGGCGAGTCCGATGCGGATGTCGGGTTTTCGCGCCCTCAGCCCCTCGGCGACGCCCGCGAGCGTGCCGCCCGAGCCGACCGCGCAGATGAAGCCGTCGATCCGGCCGCCGGTCTGTTCCCAGATCTCGGGGGCGGTGGTCTCGACATGTGACTGACGGTTGGCGGTGTTGTCGAACTGGTTCGCCCAGATCGCGCCGTTCGGCTCGGTCGCCGCCAGCGCCTCGGCGAGACGGCCCGAGTATTTCACGTAGTTGTTGGGGTCGCGGTATGGAACGGCCGGCACCTCGACGAGCTCGGCACCGAGGGCGCGCAGGGCGTCCTTCTTCTCCTGGCTCTGGGTCTCGGGGATGACGATCACGGTCCGGAACCCCATCGCCGCGCCAATGACGGCCAGGCCGATCCCGGTATTGCCGGCGGTGCCCTCGACGATGGTGCCGCCGGGCTGAAGGGCGCCGCGCGCCACCGCGTCCCGGATGATGAAGAGGGCGGCGCGGTCCTTGACCGACTGGCCGGGGTTCATGAACTCGGCCTTGCCCCAGATCTCGCAGCCGGTCAGTTCCGAGGCGCGGCGCAGGCGGATCAGTGGCGTGCCGCCGACGGCTTCGGGGAGATCGCGTGCGACTTTCATTCCTGCCTCCCGAGGCTCCTGCCGGCCCTGCGACGAAACCTAGCCCCTTCGCATGGCCCCATCAAGGCGGTCGGGCTGGTTGCCCCGTGGCGCGTCCTTGCTGCGGTCCTCCGGCCAGAAGTCGGCGCAACGCGCAGAGGCGGCAAATGCCCACCGGCGCGCGCATATGACTTGCGCGCGCCGGTGCAATCGCGTGGCCGTCTGAAGGCGGCCGCCCGGATCGGCCGGGGATATCAGTCCGGCAGAACGCCCCCGATCCCCTCGACGTAGAAGTTCATGCCGAGCAGGGTCTCGTCGTCAGCGGTCTCACCCTCGGCGAGCCAGGGCGTGCCGTCCTGCCTGTTGATCGGGCCGGTGAACGGGTGCAGCTCGCCTCCGGCAATCGCGTCGATCGCGGCCTGCGCCTGTGCCGCGACCTCGGCCGGGATACGGTCGGAGAAGGGCGCGAAGGCCACCATGCCCGTGTCGATGCCGCCCCAGATGTCCTGCGATTCCCAGGTGCCGTCGAGGACCGCCTGAACCCGCTCGACGTAGTAGGGCCCCCAGTCGTCGACGATCGCCGTCATCTGCGCGGTCGGGCCGAAGTTGCTCATGTCCGATGCCTGGCCGAAGGCGATGATGCCGCGCTCCTCGGCGATCGTCATCGGCGCGGTGGAATCGGTGTGCTGCATCAGCACGTCCGCGCCCTGCTCGATCAGGGTCTGGGCCGCGTCGGCCTCGAGCGCGGGATCGAACCAGGTGTTCGACCACACGATGCGGAACTCGACATCGGGGTTGACCGACTTCGCCGCGAGATAGGCGGCATTGATGCCCTGGATCACTTCGGGGATCGGATAGGAGCCGATATAGCCGATGATATTGCTCTCGGTCATCTGGCCCGCGATCAGGCCGATGACGTGCCGCCCCTCGTAGAAGCGCGCGGAATAGGTCGCGAGATTCGGCGCGCGCATGTAGCCGGTGGCATGCTCGAACTTCACGTCGGGGAACTGGTTGGCCACGGCGACCGTCCCGTTCATGAAGCCGAAAGAGGTCGAGAAGATCAGGTCCGCACCGGCCTGCGCCATCTGGCGCAGCACGCGCTCGGTGTCCGCACCCTCGGGCACGCTCTCGACATAGGTGGTCCGCACCTTGTCGCCGAAGGCCTCCTCGACGGCGAGCCGCCCCTGGTTGTGCTCGTAGCTCCAGCCGAAGTCGCCGATCGGGCCGACATAGATGAAGCCGACCTCCAGCGGATCGTCCTGGGCCATGGCGGCGGAGCCGAGGCCGAGCACGAGGGCTGCGGCTGTCGTCATGAGGTGGCGGGTTTTCATGTCGGTCTTCTCCCGTGTTGGTTCGTGGCGATGATGGGTGGGGGTGGGGTTCAGCCCGACCGCGCGAAGACGCGGCCGAGGCTCGCGGGCGCGTTGAGGCTCGCGCGGGTGCGGTCGGCGGAGATGAAGACCAGCACCAGGATGGTGATGAGATAGGGCGCCATCGACAG
>CAZESN010000175.1:0-5667 GCA_964514775.1 uncultured Rhodovulum sp. | reverse complement strand
AACCGCCGGCGGGGGACCACGGTCGTCATGGTGCTCCACGACCTCAACCTCGCGGCCCGCTACGCCGATATCCTCGTCGCCATGGTCGGGGGAGGCATCCATGCCTCGGGGGAGCCCGGGACGGTGCTGACCGAGGCGATGGTGCGCGACGTCTTCGGCCTGCCGAGCCGGATCATCACCGATCCGACCTCGGGCAAGCCGATGATGCTGCCGCTCGGGCGCCACGGCATGCTCGGGCCGGCGGGCGGTGTCGTCATCCCCCCGCGGGAATGATCGCGCCCTGCTGGCCAATCACCCGCACCGCCAGGTCGTGCCCGGCCCGCAGCGCGTCGGGCACCGCCGCGCCTGTCAGCAGTGCGGCGAGATAGCCGCTGTTGAAGCTGTCGCCCGCCGCGGTGGTGTCGACCACCCGGGCCGCGGCGGGGAAATCGGGCAGCACCCCCTCCCAGCCGATCGGCACGGGGCCGGCCGCGCCGCATTTCACCGCGCCCAGCCGCACCCCCGCCGCCATGAGCCGCGTGCGGACCGCCGCCGCATCGGCGTCGCCCCAGAGCGCCATCTCGTCGTCGACCGAGGGCAGGCCGATGTCGGCAAGGCCCCAGAACCGCTCCATCACCGCGCGCGCGGTCTCGGGCCCCGGCCAGAGACGGGGCCGGTAGTTGCCGTCGAAGGCCAGCCGCCCCCCGCGCGCCCGGCAGGCGGCGAGGCCCTCGGCCAGCGCGTCGCGCCCGCGCGGCGACAGCACCGCGAGGGTGATCCCCGAGAGATAGACGAGGTCGAACGAAGCCAGCGCCTCGGGGGCCACGGCCGCCACCGGGTCGAAGAGGGTGCGCGCCGCCGAGCTTTCACGCCAGTAGGTGAAGCTGCGCTCGCCGGCGGTGTCGGTGCTGATGGCATAGAGGCCCGGCACCCGGTCGGGGCGGCGCTCGACGAGTTCCGTCGACAGGCCCTCGGCCTCGAATGCCGCCAGCATCCGCGCGGAGAGCGCATCGGTGCCGAGCGCGGTGACGAAGGCGACCTCGACGGCGGGGGCGGCGCGCTTGAGGTATACGGCGGTGTTGAACGCATCGCCCGCGAAGCCGACACCGGGCGCGCCGGCCTCGGGCAGGCTCAGCTCGACCATGCATTCGCCGACGCTCGCAACCCTTGTCATGCGCTCCCCATCCTGCGGTTTCGGGGGGATATGCCAGACGCGGCCTAGCCCGCCAAGCGCCGTTCGCGGTGGAACATGTAAAGGCCGGCGCCGATGATGATCGCGCTGCCGATCAGCATCCACATGTCGGGCCATTCGTCGAACATCACGATGCCGAAGACGATCGCCCAAATCAGCAGTGTGTAGCGGAACGGCGCGACGAAGCCGATGTCGCCGGTGCGCATGGTCATCACCCCGAAGATATAGCCGACGATGAGGCAGACGCCCGAGATGGTGAGGCGCAGGAACTGGCCGAGGTTGACCGGTGTCCACTCGCCGAGGAGCACGGTCACGCCGGCGACGACGGTCACCCCCAGTCCGGTCAGGAATACGGTGACAAGCGCGGAGGCATCGGGCGAGAGCGCGCGGGTGGAGAGATCGCGCACGATGATGAAGCCGATCGAGGCCATCGCCCAGAGCGAGTAGGCATTAAAGCCCTCGGCCCCGGGTCGCACGATCACCATCACCCCCATGAAGCCGGCAGCGATGGCGAGGTATCGCCGCCAGCCCACCCGCTCGCCGAAGACGAGGGCGGCGCCGAGCGTGACGGCGAGCGGCACGCTCTGGATGATGGCGGTGGCATTGGCGAAGGGCATGTTGAAGAGCGCGGTCAGGAAGCAGACGGTGCCGCCCACCTCCGCCGCGGACCGCAGGGTGATGAGCCGCAGGTCGCGCCGCCCGGGCGGCCGGCGCAGCGCGCCCTGTCGCAGGACCAGCAGGCCGACGACGAGGCTGACCACGAGGCCGCGGATGAAGACCGCCTGGAAGAGCGGCAGCTCGCCGGCGAGGGTCTTGAGGAAAGCGTCGTTGCAGTTGAGCGCGGCCATCGACGCGCTCATGTAGGCAGCCGAGCGCATGTTGTCGGTGAGCTTCGCGGGCGCGGTCACGGCCGGGCGCCCTCGCGCGAACGGCGGATGACCCAGAGGGTGGTGAGGATGCTCACCGCCGAGGAGGCGAACATGAGCCAGATCAGCGGCCAGGCGCCGGTCCCGGGGCCGAGCAGCGCGCCGGCGAGCACGGCCATGCCCGCGCCTGTCCCGATCGCGAGCGCGCCGCCGAGCCCGGAGGCGCTGCCCGCGAGCTGCGGCCGGACAGACACCATGCCGGCATTCGCGCTCGGCAGCAGCAGGCCGTTGCCGACGCCGACGAGGGCGATGGTGCCGAAGAAGGCCGTGGCGTTGAGGTTGCCCACGAAGAGCAGCCCGAGCGTGACGGCGAGGCCCAGCGTCGCGACGATGCCGCCGGCCAGCATCATCCTGCCCAGCCCCGCCCGCGCCGCATACCGGCCCGAGAGGAAGTTGCCGAACATGTAGCCGAGCGCGATGAAGCCGAAGTGGAAGCCGAGCTCGGCCGGACCCATGCCCAGCACCTCGCTCGCCACCCAGGCGCCCCCGCCGACGAAGGCGAAGAAGGCTCCCGAGGCGAAGGCGGCGGAGAGGGCATAGCCCCAGAAGGACTGGGAGCGGATAAGCTCGGGATAGGCCCGGGCCTGATCGCCGAAACTGTCGGTGGGGTTGAGGTTGGTCTCGCCCATGTCGGCCCAGACCAGCCACCAGATCAGCGCCGTCACCACCAGGGTGAAGATGAAGACCGCCTGCCAGCCGAAGCTCTGGTCGAGCCAGCCGCCGATCACGGGCGCGAGCATGGGCGCGAGCGACATCCCCATGGTGACATAGCTGATCATGCTCGCCGCCTGGCCAGGCCCGACCATGTCGCGCACGACGGCGCGGCTGAGGACGAAGGCGACCGCAATCACCGCCTGGAGCATCCGGAATGCGAGGAACACGCCGATGTTCGGCGCGAAGAGACAGCCCACCGTCGCCACGAAGAAGACCGCGAAGCAGACGAGCAGCACCGGCCGGCGGCCGAACCGGTCCGACATCGGCCCGATCAGCAGGTTGAGCAGCGCGGTCAGCGCCAGATAGGCGGAGACGGCCAGGGCGACGAGGGCGTAATCCGCATTGTAATGGGTCGCGATGCTCGGCAGCGACGGCAGGATCACGTTCATGTTGATCGCGGCGATGCCGCTGACCGCAACGAGCGTCGTCACATGCGGCGGGGTACGACGGTCGAGCCAGACGGGCTCGGCCCGGGGAGAGGACGGTGACATGGATCAGGAACCTGGGACGGGGACGTGAGACGCCCTGCCCCTGATTAGCCGCTTCCGCACGCCTTGGCCATCACCTTCCGCGCCGCCCCGAGGGTCCGCCCCGCGCGGAATGGCTCGACGGAAAAGCGCAGGACGTGTAAGCCTTTGTCCCAACGTTCCAGCAAGTTGCCGAAAAGACCATCCGGAGGGATACCACGATGAAGCTACGCCACCTTCTCCCCGTCCTCGCGGTCGTCGCGCTGGGCGCCTGCTCGGCGATGCAGGGCCAGCAGCCGGCCTCGCGCGGGTCGCTCGTCACCGCGAGCGCGGTCGTCGAGTCGGTCGACCAGTCGACGCGCCAGGCGCGCCTGCGCGACACGGTGTCGGGCGATGTCTTCACCGTCACCGCCTCGCCCGAGGTCACCAACCTGCCGCAGGTCCGCCCGGGCGATGTGGTCGAGGTCGATTTCTTCGAGGCGACGACGCTGGCGATGGCCGATCCGGCCGATACCGGCGAGGCGCTGACCACCGTAACCGCCGCCACCTCGCCCGCGGGCTCCCTGCCGGGCGGGCTCGCCGCGGTGACCACCTCGCTCGTCGTCACCGTCCGCAGCTACGACGCGGCGTCGGGCCTTGCCACCTTCACCCTGCCCGACGGCCAGACCCGCCGCGCGACCGTGCCGCCGGAGCTGCGCGACTTCGCCCAGGCGCGCCGGCCCGGCCAGCGGGTGGCGATCTCGCTGACCGACGCGGTCGCCGTCACGATGCGCCATCCGGCCGAGTGACCGCGGCCTCGCCCAGCACCTGCGCCACCCGGGGCAGGTAGCGGGCGGGCAGGATCACCAGCATATGGGCGGGCGCGAAGCCGATGCGCACCCGCCCGCCGGTGGTGACATTCGAGGTGCCGACCCGCCCGGCCGGGTCGAGCACCAGCCCCTCGACCGGCCAGCGCAGTCCCTCGGAGCAGGTCCCCGTCACCCGCGCCATCGGAAAGAGCGAGAACCGCACCCCCGCCGGCAGATCGATCGAGAACGTATCGGGACAGGCAAAGCAGATATCCTCGGCGCCGAGCAGGAGGAGCGGCGTGCCGCGGTGCTTAACGAGGGCGTTGAGTGCCGCGAGTTCGTGGTCGAGCCGCCCGCCCAGGAACCCCAGCCCGATCAGCAGGGGCGCGGCCACGCTGCGCAGGCATTTCTCGAGATCCGTCGTGTCCTGCTCCGTGATGTGGTGGAGCGGCACGCCGCACGCCCGCAGCGCCGCGGGATCAGCGACCGAATCCATGTCCCCCACCACCAGCCGCAGCGGATGGCCCCGGGGCAGCGGGTGATCGGCGCCCCCGTCAGCGGCGACGACCTCCGGGGCGACCGCGAGCGCCGCGGCGATCTGCGCGGCCGTCACCGGCCCGCCGCCGAGCAGCGTCACCGGCACGGGTGACTGGAAGATGGCGGTGCTCGGCTCGGGGTCGGTCAAGGCCTGTGGCTCAGTTCCAGTCGCGGATCACCACGGCCGACACGCTGTTCTGCGGCGAGCCGTCGATCAGCCGGTCGGAATAGGTGAGATAGACGAGCGCATTGCGGGTCTGGTCGAAGAAGCGCACGACCTGGACCGACTTGAACATCACGCTGGCGCGGCGCGAGAAGACCTCGTCGCCGTCCTCGAGCTCGCCGCGAAACCGCACCGGGCCGGTCTGCTGGCAGTTGATCGAGGCATCCGCCGTATCCTCGGCGAGGCCGAGGCTGCCAGAGATCCCGCCTGTGCGGGCCCGGCTGACGAAGCACGACACCCCCTCGACCATCGGGTCGTCGAAGGCCTCGACCACGATCCTGTGGTTGGCGCCCAGAAGCTTGATCGCCGTCGTCACCTCGCCGATCACCTCGGCGCGCGCGGGCACGCCCGCCGCCAGCGCGGCGAGTGCCCCCGCCGCCAGCATCATCCGTCGTCCGGTTCCGCCCATCTCGGCCCCCGATAGCTGAAGCGATGTCTTTATCTAGTGTGCCCGGCGGCGCGGCCCAAGGTCACCGGCCGTCGCGCGGCGGCGGCGCGTCCGGGTCAGCCCGCCCGACGCCCCGGAAAATGAAGCGGAAGGGCAGCGCCCAGAGCACCCCGAGCCCGACGTAGACGCCGAGCTCGACCAGGAGCGCCGGCCGCTCGAACCGGTCGAGGATGTTGACCGCGAGCGTGATGTAGACCGGCAGGCCGACGAGCAGCAGCACCAGCGCCCAGCGCCGCCGCGCCCGCCAGCTCAGGCCCCGCTCACCCGGCAAAGGGATCGGTGACGAGGATCGTGTCCTCGCGCTCCGGGCTGGTGGAGAGAAGCGCCACCGGGCAGCCGATCAACTCCTCGATGCGGCGGACGTACTTGATCGCCTGCGCCGGCAGGTCGGCC
>CAZESN010000174.1:0-5713 GCA_964514775.1 uncultured Rhodovulum sp. | reverse complement strand
CGGTCGCCTTGCCGCCGCCGAGCTCCAGCTTCGAGGCGAAGGTCGCCTGCGGCCAGCCGAGCAGCGCCGCCAGCATCTGCCCCGTCGCGTTCATGTCGTTGTCGATCGCCTGCTTGCCGGCGATCACGAGCCCGGGGGCCTCGGCATCGACCACGGCCTTGAGGATCTTCGCCACCGCGAGCGGCTCGATGTCCTGGGTGACGTCCTCGCCGGAGACCACCAGGATCGCCCGGTCCGCGCCCATGGCGAGCGCCGTGCGCAACGTCTCCTGCGCCTGCTTGACGCCGATCGAGACGACCACGACCTCTTCGGCCTGGCCCTTCTCCTTCAGACGCAGCGCCTCCTCGACGGCGATCTCGTCGAAGGGATTGATCGACATCTTGACGTTGGCGAGATCGACGCCGCTGCCGTCGCCCTTCACCCGGACCTTCACGTTGTAATCGATGACCCGCTTGACGGGTACGAGGATCTTCATGGCCCTCTCCATATCATAGGCCCGGATCCGATCGCGGGCGTTTTCGGTCTAAGCGGCACCGGTTTGCGGTGCAATAGGGACTTCGCGCGCGCACGCGTTCAGCGGTTGGCGCCTGGCACCCACAGGACATCCCCGGCGCCGCCGTCGTTGGCAACCCGGCTCGCGACGAAGAACCAGTCCGACAGCCGGTTGAGATAGCGCACCGCCTCCGGGTTGACCGGCTCCAACTCCGCCAGCGCGACCGCGAGCCGCTCGGCACGCCGGCTGACGGTCCGGCAGACATGCAGATGCGCGGCGAGCCGCGAGCCGCCGGGCAACACGAAGCTCCTGAGCGGCCTCAGATCCGCGTTCATCACGTCGATCTCGGCCTCGAGCCGCGTCACCTGCGCCGCGATGATCCGCAGCCCCTCGTCCTCGGCGCCCGGCACCTGCGGCGTGCAGAGATCGGCGCCGAGGTCGAAGAGGTCGTTCTGGATCCGCGCCAGCGCCGCCTCCATCTCGCCCGTCGCCTCGAGCCGGGCGACGCCGATCGCGGCGTTCGTCTCGTCGACGGTACCGTAGGCCGAGACCCGCGCCGAATGCTTCACCACCCGGCTGCCGTCGCCGAGCGCGGTCTCGCCCTTGTCGCCGGTACGCGTATAGATCTTGCTCAGGACGACCACGCCCTCACCCTCCCTGACGCGCGAACCAGACGAAGGCGACGATCAGCGCCACGGCGATCGCCTGCATCAGCAGGCGCAGGCGCATGATCCGGTTGGCGTGCTTGCGGTTGAACTCGCCGCCCTTGGCGAAGCCGGCGACGCCGACCATGAGGACGACCACGACCGCCAGACAGGCGATGGCGGCCACGACGAACAGGGGATCGTTCAGCATCGTCCGGCTCCCTACGGGCTGCCTCCGTGACCTAGCGGATTCCCGGCCCGATGCAAGCGAGTGCCGCCATCCCCGCCGGAGGCTCCCGGCCTGCGGGCCGTTAAGCCATTCACCTCTTGCGGGATGACGACCGCACCCGCACCCGGCAGACTGGCGCGTGGTGGGAGCTGTGGTCGGGGGGGCCATGCGGGGGTATCTCATGCGCGCGGCACCGTGGATGCTGGCGGCGACGGTGCTGTCGCCGGCGGCCGCGGCCCAGACCGTGATCGAGGGGCGTCCCGCCCAGGCGCTGCGCTGCGCGGCCTATATCGGGATGGCGGGACAATACGGCTATGCCGAAGGCCGGCTCACCGCCGGCGAGCGGGCGGTGATGGCCGGCTGGAGCGCGCGCGTGCTCGGGGCCTGGCTGCCCCTCGATGCCGCCGGCCGGCTCGGCGCCTACGGGGCGGCGCTGGGGGAGATCGACAGCCGGCGCCAGGCGGCCGACCTCATCGCCCGCCACGGCGAGTGGTGCCTGCGCGCCTTCACGGCGGCCCCGCTCTGACCGCCGGCGGGCAAGGTCACTCCGCCCATTCGGGATCGCCGGTGAAGACGATCGTCAGCCACCGGTCCGGCCCCTCGTCGCCCACGGCCTCGCCGATCTCGTCGCGCAGCGCGTCCCATTCGGCGATCGCCCGCGGCGGCGCATCGGTGGGCACGATGAAATAGAGCTCGATCTCCCGCAGTCGCCCGGCCCGCGCGACATAGGCCCGGTAGGACGTAAGACCGTGTTTCTTGACAAAGGCTTGCGAGACATTGTCGATGTGGCTCTTCAGGTCGGGTGGCGTCACCAGGAAGATGTCGGCCAGCGCCTGCCGGACCGTCGATACCGGCAGCGGGATGATGATGAGACAGACGATCGCGAGCACGGCCGGGTCGATATAGGGCGAGATCCACTGCCACTCCGTGCCCTGTACCCAATAGCCGATGCAGAAGGCGACGAGCAGCGCCGCGGTGATCCCTGCGGACATGATCCAGCCCTTGACGTCGAGACGGATGAACTCGGAGCCGATCCGGCGGTTCGCGCGCGCCTCGACCACGGCGATCGTGGCGCAGGCGATGACGGTGATCACCGCATAGACGATCGCGAACCCGAACTCGAGGTCGCGCCCGCCCTTCATCAGGCTGCCCACGGCGTTGACGAAGGCGTAGATCGCCACCCCGATCAGCAGGGTGCCGTTCAGCGCCAGCACCATCGGCTCGAGATGCCAGAACCCCATCGAGAAGCGCTCGCGCAGCTTGCGCGACAGCCCCTCCGACTGGGCATAGGAGGCGATGAGATTGACCACGACCAGCGACAGCAGGCTCATGCCCGCATCCACCAGCGAGTAGATGCCGTCGAAGGTGATCGAGAACGAGCCCGAGATCAGGCCGAAGCCGATCCCGAGCGACGAGATCACCAGCGTGACGGCGATCGACGTCCGCAGAATGCCGCGCTCGACGCTCAGGTCGAAGATCCTTGCCATCTGGGTGATTTCCCTGCCGGTTGGCCGAAGTTGCCGCGGCACCATAGAAGGGCTCCGGGCAATCATCAAAGGCTGCCTCGCGCGCCCGGGCCGGCCGTCCCGGCCTCCACCGGGCCCGCGATGCATTGACGTCCACCCGCCCCGGGCTGCTACAAGACCTGTGGGACGGCCGGCCGGGGAGAGGCGTTTGGGCTACCAGTTCAACTTCGGGCCGGTCCTGGCCAACTTCGACCTGCTGCTCGCCGGGCTCATGGTCACGATCCGGCTCTCGGCCGGGGCGATGCTGCTCGGGACCGTGGTCGCGATCACCTGCGCCATCGCCAAGACCGGCGGCCCGCGCCCCCTGCGACTGCTCGTCGACGTCTATGTCGAGGTGATCCGCAACACGCCCTTTCTGGTGCAGATCTTCTTCATCTTCTTCGCCCTGCCGTCGTTCGGCATCCGCCTCTCGCCCAATACCGCGGCCCTGACGGCGCTCACGATCAACGTGGGCGCCTATGCGACCGAGATCATCCGCGCGGGCATCGAATCGATCCAGCGCGGCCAGATCGAGGCCGGCATCGCGCTCGGCCTCCGGCGCCTCCAGATCTACCGCCACATCATCATGAAGCCGGCGCTCAGGGCGATCTATCCCGCGCTGACCAGCCAGTTCATCTATCTGATGCTGACCTCGAGCGTGGTCTCGGTGATCTCGGCCACCGATCTCGCCGCCGCCGGCAACGACATCCAGTCGCGCACCTTCACGGCCTTCGAGGTCTATATCGTCATCACGGCGATGTACCTCCTGCTCTCGATCGCCTTCTCGGCGCTCTTTGCCTATATCGGGCGGCGCGCCTTCGCCTATCCGCTGAGCCGCTGAGGGAGGGCGACCGATGATCCGTCCCTTCGGCCCCGACGAGGCGCTCTTCATCATCTTCGCGGTGCGCTGGACGATCGCGCTCGCGCTCATCGCCTTCGCCGGCGGCGCGGTGCTCGGCCTTATCGTCGCGCTGGCGCGGGTCGCGCGAAACCCGCTCGCGCGCAACGCGGCGCTCGGCTTCATCCGCCTCTTCCAGGGCACGCCGCTCCTGATGCAGCTCTTCCTCGTCTATTTCGGGCTGAGCATCATGGGGGTGGGGATCAACCCCTGGCTCGCCGCGGCGCTGGCGCTGACGCTCCACGCCAGCGCCTTTCTGGGCGAGATCTGGCGGGGCTGCATCGAGGCGGTCCCGAAGGGCCAGTCCGAGGCGAGCTGGGCGCTCGGCCTCGGCTATGTCGACCGGATGCGCTCGATCGTGCTGCCCCAGGCTGCGCGGATCGCGGTGGCGCCCACGGTCGGCTTCTCGGTGCAGCTCATCAAGGGCACTTCGCTCGCCTCGATCATCGGCTTTCTGGAGCTGGCCCGTGCCGGCCAGATCATCAACAACGCCACCTTCTCGCCGCTGCCGGTCTTCGGGCTGGTCGCGGCGATGTACTTCATCCTGTGCTGGCCGCTCTCGCTGCTGGCACGCCGGATGGAACGCCGCTTCGCCGCCGCGACGCGGCGCTAGACCACGACGGACAAACCCAAAGGGAGGAGACGATAATGACGCTCATCAGGACACTGGCCACGGCCGCCGCCGCGCTCGCCATCGGCGCCGCCGCCGCGCTTGCCCAGACCCCCGGCGAGATCCAGGCGCGGGGCACGATCAACGTCGGCAGCCTGATCGACTTCCCGCCCTTCGGCCTGATGAACACGCAAGGCGAGCCCGACGGCTACGATGCCGACGTGGCCAAGCTCCTCGCCGAGGATCTGGGCGTCGCGCTCAACATCGTGCCCGTCACCGGCCCGAACCGCATCCCCTACCTGCTGTCGGGTCAGGTCGACATCCTCGTGGCCTCGCTCGGCATCACCCCCGAGCGCGCCGAGCAGGTCGATTTCTCGCAGCCCTATGCCGGTATCGAGATCTTCGTCTTCGGCGACGTGAACACCGAGGTGGCCGGCGCCGCCGACCTCGCCGGCAAGAGCGTCGCCGTCACCCGCGCCTCGACCCAGGACACCTCGATCACCGAAGTTGCGCCGGAGGGCGCCACCATCCAGCGCTTCGACGACGACGCCACCGCCGTCCAAGCGCTCCTCTCGGGCCAGACGCCGCTGATGGGCGCCTCGAACGTCGTCGTCTCGCAGGTCCAGGCCATGGCTCCCGACCGGTTCGAGGTGAAGTTCTCGCTCCGCCGCCAGAGCCAGGGCATCGTCACCCGCCCGGGCCAGGACGAGCTGATGGCCCATATCAACGCCTTCCTCGACCGGGTGAAGGAGAGCGGCGAGCTCAACGCGCTGCATGAGCAGTGGGTCGGCGGGCCGCTGCCCGAGTTCGTCACCGAGACGGAGAACTGAGGCACCGATGACGGCGGACACACCCGCGGTACGCATGGAGGGGGTCGTACCGGCGGTGCGCATGGAGGGGGTCGACAAGTGGTTCGGCTCCTTCCAGGCCCTCAGGGGCGTCGACCTCGAGGTGGCGCGCGGCGAGAAGATCGTCGTCTGCGGCCCCTCGGGCTCGGGCAAGTCGACGCTCATCCGCTGCATCAACCAGCTCGAGACCGTCGAGAAGGGCCGCATCTTCGTCGACGGCATCGAGCTGACGGCGGGGCCGCGCAACGTCGAACTGGTCCGCCGCGAAGTCGGCATGGTCTTCCAGCAGTTCAACCTCTTCCCGCACATCACGGTGCTCGAGAACTGCGTGCTCGCGCCCATGCGGGTGCGCGGCACTGCCCGGGACGAGGCCGAGGCACTGGCGCGCAGGTACCTCGCCCGCGTGCGCATCCCCGAACAGGCCGACAAGTATCCCGCCCAGCTCTCGGGCGACATGCAGAGCGCGCGGGCGATCGCCACGCGCTG
>CAZESN010000173.1:1399-5719 GCA_964514775.1 uncultured Rhodovulum sp. | reverse complement strand
TCAGCGCCATGAAGCCGGTGATGATCCCGAAGGTCACCGGCGAGGGCACGCCCGCCACCCAGTACGCCAGGCCGAGGATCACGCCCTCGCCGATGGCGATCAGGGTCATCCCGGTCACCGTGGCGCTGATCGTGCGCGGCACCACGCGGGAGATGCGCTCCCAGCGCTCGGGCAGGATCTTCTCCCCCACCCGGTCGAGATGGACCACCAGCCGGTCGCCGTCGCGGTAGAGGATGAAGAGGGTGATCAGCATGAAGACGAGCGCGAGCGTCAGGCTGAAGGCCAGCGTGCCGACCGTCAGGACGCCGCGATAGATGCCGCCGATCGTCGCACCGCTGGCGATATGGACGAGCTCGCCGATCGCGCCGGGATGGCCGATGTTGAGGTCCCACTGCTCGACCAGCCAGGCCCCGACGCCGGGCAGTGCCGCGATCCAGTCGGGACTCGCGGCGCCGCTGCGGTTGGTCTCGATCGCCCATTCGACCCAGATCTGCACCTCGCCGACCGCGTAGACGATGGCGAAGACCAGGGGGATGACGAGGAAGAGCAGGATGACGAGGACCAGCATCGAGGCCGAGCCGATGGCGCTGAGGCCGAGGCTGGCCTGGAGCCGCTGATGCAGCGGCCAGCTCGCGAAGGCGATGATCATCGCCGCGAGCACCGGCACCAGGAAATCGTGGAAGAACCAGGCCGACGCCGCCAGCATCAGCACCAGCAGCCAGCGTGCGATCGAGCGATAGGCGATCAGCGGCGCATGCGCCGGATCGTAGGGATCTTCCTCGGGGGGGCGGATCACCACACGTCGATCAGACCCCATCCGCGCCACCCCCCTGCGGGCCGGCCACGCGGGTCGTGTCTTCCTCGGGATGCGGCAGCATGGGGGGAACCTCTGGAACGTTCTCGGAGCGATCGCGGTAGAGCGTAGCCCGTCCGAGCAGCATGAGGGTCACCGGTGTCGTGACCGTGACGAAAACGCCAATCAGGAACTCGTGAAGCACCGGGCGCGAGCCGAGGATCGAGAAGAGGATCATCGAGGCCATCACGATCCCGGCGGTGCCCCAGCTCGTGCCGAGCGTCGGCGTGTGAATGCGGTCGTAGAAGCTGCGGAGCTGCACGAGGCCGATCGAGCCGATCAGGGTCAGCCCCGCCCCGATGAGCAGGAACACGGCGATCACCACCGCCGCCCAGACCGGAACCTCGGCCAGATGCGTCATTCGATCACCTCGCCGCGCATCAGGAACTTGGCAAGGGCCACGGTGGCGACGAAGCCGAGCATGGCGACGACGAGCCCCGCGTCGAAGAAGAAGGTGCTGCCGGTCCGCATCCCCTGGGTCAGCAGCAGCAGCAGCGAGTTGAGATAGAGCGCATCGAGCGCAAGGACACGGTCCTGCGCCCGAGGCCCGTAGATGATGCGGGCCGTCGAGAGCGCCATGGAGACGATGAGGGCGAGCTGGGCGATGGTGAGCGCGGTGGCCAGGATGGTGAGGCTCATTCGAAGATCTCCCTCAGCAGGCGCTCGTAGCGGTTCTTCACCTGGTCCACCCAGGCGGCATCGTCCACGAGGTCGAAGACATGGATGAGCAGCCGGTCGCGGGTGCTGTCATACTCCATCCAGGCGCTGCCCGGCGTGGCGGTGATGACGATGGCGAGCACGCTCAGCCCCATCCGGTCGCGCAGGTCGAGCGGGATCTCGACGAACCCCGAATGACGCTCGCCGTGCCGCCCGCCGGTGAGGATGAGCCGGGCCACGTCAATGTTCGAGCGGATGATATCGACGAAGACGATGAAGACGAAGCGCAGGAGCAGGTCCCAGCGCCGCACGCGCGGCTTCGCGGGCTGAAGCGCCTGCATCGCCTGGCCCGCGATGATGGCGACGCCGGTACCGAGCAACAGGTGGCCGAGCGAGAAGCGCGTCAGCAGGAGCCACATCAGAACGAGGCTCGCGGTCAGGAGCGGATAGGGCACAAACCGGCTCATTGACCGCCTGCCCCGTCCTGGGGCGCGGGTTGCGCCGGGCTGCCGTCACCGCTGGCGGCCTCCGCCTCGCCGGGGGCCGCGACCCTCGGCGCGTTCAGGACGCCGTCGATGTAGATCTCGGGGCGCTCCAGGGCGCGGGCGGTCGCCTCCATGTAGCGCATGACCGGACGCGCCTGGACCGTCATCGCCACGGTGAGCGAGAGGAGCACGACCACCGGAAGGATCTCGACGAGCAGGACCTTGGGCGCCGGCTCCTCGGCCGGCACCCAGAAGGTCTGGATGCCGACGCGCATGAGCGCGATCAGGGCCGCGAGCCCCGAGACGATCAGGAGCGCGGTGAACCAGAACCCGAGGGCGGAGGCCGAGGCGCTGCCGGTCAGCCCGCCGGGGTTCAGCACCGCGGTCAGGATCGCGAACTTGCCGACGAAGCCGGCGAGCGGCGGCAGGCCGGCGAGCAGGAGCGCGCAGCCGGCGAAGCAGAGCCCGAGCACGGTCATCGTGCCCGGCACCGCGAGCTCGGCCTCGGGCTCGCCCATGTCGATCTCTTCGTCGCCGAAACCGTAGGCCTCGGCGGTGACCGCCAGCACGGTGGCGAAACTGCCCTGATCGCGCTCCATCAGCTCGATCATCAGGAAGAGCGCGCTGATCGCAAGGGTCGAGGTCACCATGTAGTAGAGCCCGGCCGCGATCATGGCCGAGCCCCCGCCCATGGCCGCCATGCCGATCACGGTCAGCAGCGTCCCCGACGAGACCAGCACCGAACAGCCCGCGAGCCGCCCGAGCCCCTGCGACGACAGCACTCCGAGCATCCCGAAGGCGATGGTCGCCATGCCCCCGGCGACGAGCACCTCGGCTCCGAAGCCGGCCGAGGCCGCCGCCCCCGCCCCGAAGACGAGCGAGGTTAGGCGCAGCACGACATAGACGCCGACCTTCGACATCAGGGCGAAGATCGCAGCAACGGGCGGTGCCGCCGCCATATAGGTGATCGGCAGCCAGAAGCAGAGCGGCCACATCCCGGCCTTCACGAGGAACGCGACGCCGAGGATGCCCGCGCCCGCGTGCAGGAGCGGCCGGTCGGCATCGGCGACCTGCGGGATCTTGGTCGCGAGGTCGGCCATGTTGAGCGTGCCGGTCACGCCGTAGATCAGCGCGACGCCGATCAGGAAGAGAAGCGAGGCGGCGAGGTTGATGGCGATGTAGTGCAGGCCCGCGCGCACGCGCAGCGGCCCCGAGCCGTGCAGCATCAGCCCGTAGGAGGCCGCGAGCAGGATCTCGAAGAAGACGAAGAGGTTGAAGAGATCGCCGGTCAGGAACGCCCCGTTCAGCCCCATCAGCAGGAACTGGAAGAGCGAGTGGAAATGCTGGCCCTGCCGGTCCCATCGCGCGGAGGCATAGACGAGCGCGGGCAGCGCCAGCGCCGCGGTCAAGAGCAGCATCAGCGCCGAGAGCCGGTCGAGCACCAGCACGATCGCGAAGGGCGGCGGCCAGTTGCCGAGCAGGTAGAGCCCGATCTGGTTGCCCCCCGACGGCCCGCCGCCCTTGGACATTTCCAGGAGCTGGACCGCGAAGACGAGCATCAGCCCGGTCGAGATCACGCTCAGCACCATCTTCGCCCGGCGCTGGCGGTCCTCGTAAAAGAGGAGCGCGGCGCCGACCACCAGCGGCAGCAGGATCGGGGCGATGATCAGGTGTTCGGGCTTGAGGCTCACTGCTCCGCCTCCTTGCCGTCCACATGATCGGTGCCCGTGAAGCCGCGGGCCGCGATCAGGACGACGAGAAAGAGCGCGGTGGTCGCGAAGCTGATCACGATCGCCGTCAGCACCAATGCCTGGGGCACCGGATCGGTATAGGCGGCGGCGTCCACCACCCCGCCCTTCTCGAGCACCGGGGCGGCGCCCTGCCGCAGCCGGCCCATCGAGAAGATGAAGAGATTGACCCCGTAGGACAGCAGCGCGAGGCCCACGATCACCTGATAGGTACGCGGGCGCATCAGCAGCCAGGTGCCAGAGGCCACCAGAACCCCGATCGCGAGCGAGAGCACGAGTTCCATCAGCTCTCCTCCCCTGTCGCGGCCTTGGCGGCGGCCGCCTCCTCGCGCGCCTGGGCGCGGCGCGAGCGCAGCGACTGGTGGGCGATCGCGACCATGATCAGGACGATGGCGCCGACCACCAGCGCGAAGACCCCCAGATCGAAGATCAGCGCGCTCGCCGCCGGCACGTCGCCGATATAGGGGACCGTGACATACCGCGCATGGGCCGTCAGGAATGGATAGCCGAAGAGCCAGGACCCCACGCCGGTCGCCGCCGCCACCAGAAGGCCAAGGCCGATCCAGCGTACTGGCAG
>CAZESN010000173.1:0-1389 GCA_964514775.1 uncultured Rhodovulum sp. | reverse complement strand
CTGGCAGGATGCGCAGCCGGTCCTCGACCCAGCGGATATTGGCGGCGAGATACTGGAGAAGGAAGCCGATCGCGAGCGTCACGCCCGCGGCGAACCCGCCCCCTGGCAGGTCGTGGCCGCGCAGGAGCAGATAGGCCGCGAGCACGATGATCGCCGGGAACATCCACTGCATGATCACCGAGGGGATCATCAGGTAATCCCGCACCGAATCGCCGACATTGCGCCCGTCCGCCGCCTCGTCGAAGGCGTCCTGCGCGCGCTGCTGCTCGGGGAGGCCGAAGCTCTCCTGCGCCGGCCGGAAGCGGCGCAGCAGCGCGAAGACGGTCAGCGCGACGATCCCGAGGACGGCGATCTCGCCAAAGGTGTCGAAGGCGCGGAAGTCGACGAGGATCACGTTGACGACGTTTGTGCCGCCGCCGTCGGTATAGGCGTGTTCGAGGAAATAGGTCCCCAGCGCGCGCTCCGCCGGCGAGGTCATCACCACGTAGGAGACGGCCGCGACCCCGAACCCGCAGGCAGCCGCAATTACAAGGTCACGCCCCCGGCGCAGCCGCGCCGGCAGCTCGACGTCCGAGGCGATCTCGGCCACGCGCTTGGGCAGCCAGCGCAGCCCCAGAAGCAGGAGCACGGTGGTGACGATCTCGACCACGAGCTGGGTGACGGCGAGGTCGGGCGCCGAGAACCAGATGAAGGTGATGCAGGTGACCACGCCGGCGCCGCCGAGCAGGATCAGGGCGGCGAAGCGGTGATACTTCGCCTGCCAGGCCGCGCCGACGGCGCAGACCGCGCCCACGACCCAGACGAGCGCGAAGACCGGATCGAAGCCGTTGGCGGTGAGCTGCGGCTCGAGCCGGAGCTTGCCCCAGACCGTCCAGGCCCCGGCGCCGAGTGCCACCAGCACCAGCGTGCGGAGCTGGACCTGGAGCCGCTCGGTCCCGGCATAGCGGTAGGCCACGCGCGGCCAGCGCCATGATACGGTGACGAGGACACGCTCGAAGATGCGCTGGCCCTTGAGAAGGCGCAGCGCCGGCGGCCCCTCGGGACTGCGCGAGAGCCAGTCCGCGATCAGCGCGTAGAGCGCGACACCCGCGACGAGCGCGACGGCGCTCATGATCAGCGGCGTGTTGACGCCGTGCCAGAGCGCCAGACTGTAGGCCGGCGTGTCGCGGCCGAGCACCGAGACGACGGCGTTGTGGAGATAGGGCCCGACGGTCATGCCCGGCACGATCCCGACCACGAGGCAGATCAGCACCAGGATCTCGCCGGGGAAGCGCATCCAGCGCGGCGGCTCATGCGGCTCGCGCGGCAGGTCCTCGGGCGGCGGGCCGAAGAACGTCTGATGGATGAAGCGCAGCGAATAGGCGACGGCGAGCGTGCTCGCGAGCAGCG
>CAZESN010000172.1:0-5753 GCA_964514775.1 uncultured Rhodovulum sp. | reverse complement strand
TGAGGAAATAGCCGGGGAAGCCCATCCCCTCGATCACCCCGAGCTCGAATTCGAGCCGGGCCTGATATTCCTCGACGCTCACAGCATGCGGGATGACGGCGAGGCGCGCGGCCAGCCCCTCGCGGGACTGGCGGCGCAGCTCCTCGACCTCGTCCTCGGCGAAGCGCGGCAGGATCGGCTTGCGCTTCATCGGCCTGTAGGCGCAGCGCCGGGCGATCTCGACGGTGTTCTCCACCGCCTCGGGCAAGTCGGCGAAGAGCGCGACCATCTCGCCCTCGGACTTGAAGCCGTGCTCGGGCGTCAGGCGGCGGCGCGGCGCGCTCTGGTCGACATAGGCGCCGTCGGCGATGCACAGAAGCGCGTCCTGCGCCTCGTACATCTCGCGCCCGTTGAAATGCACGTCGTTGGTGGCGACGAGCGGCAGGTCGAGATCGTAGGCGATCCCGACCAGGCCCGGCTCGGTCGCCGCCTCCGCCGGCGTGCGCGGCGCATCGCCTTCGGGATGGCGCTGGATCTCGACATAGAGCCGGCCGGGGAACATCTCGGCGAGCCGCCGGGCCAGGGCGCCTGCCTTCGCGGGGTGGCCGTCGGCGATCAACGCCCCGAGCGGCCCGCCCGCCCCGCCGGTCAGGCAGATGAGCCCGTCCGAATGCGCGGCCAGCCGGGCCATGGTCACATGCGGCAGCGCATCGCCCGATTCGAGATAGGCGGCGCTCGAGAGCGCGAGCAGGTTGCGGTAGCCTGTCTCGTCCTGTGCGAGCAGGACGACCGGATTGGGGGGCGGCACCTTGTCACCGGGATGCGCGGGCTCGGCATGGGCGAGCGTGATCTGGCAGCCGATGATCGGCTGGATGCCCGCCTTGGCCAGGTAGGCCGAAAACTCCATCGCCCCGAAGAGGTTGCCGGTGTCGGTCAGCCCGACCGCCGGCATGTCGAGCTTCCTGCAGAGCCCGGCGAGCGCGCCGACCTGCAGGGCTCCTTCGAGGAGCGAATAGGCGGAATGGACGCGGAGGTGGATGAATCGGGGGCTGGGCATGCGCGCGAAAGTAGCAGGTGGGCGGAGGGCCGCAACGTCTGAAAGGAGGCCTGCGCCCTTGGCACGGAGCCTGCGGACATTCCGCGGGAGCCCTGATAGGAGGCCGGCAGACGCCCGACCCCGATCCTCGCGGAGACGACCCATGAGACCAGGATTTCTGCCGGCATTGCTGCTGATGGCCGCGCCGTGTCTTGCGGAGCCGGCGCCGGGCATCGCGCGCCTTGCGGATGCGACGGATCCGGCCCGTCCCCTCGCGCTGTCGGTCTGGTATCCTGCGGACGCCGCCGGATCGGAGGAGATCGGCGGGAACGCCGTCTTCGAGGGCACTGCCGCCGCGCCGGACGCCCCTCTGCCGGAGGGGTCGTTCCCGCTGGTGGTGATCTCGCATGGGGGCCTGCGGTCCGCGGCGGATTCAGGCGCGTGGCTCGGTGCCGCGCTGGCGCAGGCGGGGTTCATCGCGGTCGAGGTCAATGCGCCGCGCCCGGGCGATGCCGCCGGGGCCGTCGACGAGATCTGGCAGCGGCCGCGCGATATCAGCCGGGCGCTCGACCTCGTGCTGGGCCTGCCCGCCTGGGCGGATCGGGTCGACGCATCGCGGATTTCAGCCCTCGGCTTAGCGCTTGGCGGCACGGCGAGCCTTGCCGCGATCGGCGCCGAGCTCGATGTCGAGCAGTACCTGCGCTCCTGCGACGGGACCGGGACGGGCGCGCCAGACTGCGGCTGGTATGCGGCGCAAGGTGCCGCGCTCGGGGACGTCGATCGCGAGGGGCTCGCGCGGCCGGCGCACGATCCGCGCTTCAGCGCCGCCGTCGCCATCGACCCGGAATATCCGCACACCCTGCTGGCAGGATTTCACGCGATCACTCGCCCGACGCTCATCGTCGCTCTGGGTGGCGATGCCCCGGCATCCGGTGGCAGCGGTCCGGTGGAGACAGCTGCGATCCCTGAGGCCAGCGTCTTCGACGCCTTTGCCATCTGCACGCGGGCGGGCCGGGAAATCCTGGAGGAAGAGGGCGAAGATCCGGCTCTGTGCGGGCCGCTGCCGGACGGGCGCGCGGGCATCCACGCCAAACTCGCCGCGCAGATTGCGGAGTTTCTGGGCGCAGCCCGCGAGTAGAGCCGGCAGGCTGTCGGCGGTCGACCGGTGACGGAGCAGCCGCTTCGGATCTGGCTGTCCGGGCGGCATCTCCGCCCCCGGCTGACCGCAAACGAGGCAGGCACGGCACCCGTCCGGGCCGTGCACAGCATCCACCTTGCTTTCACCGGGTTTTCCGTGCCTCATGAATCGGCAGCCGTCGAGGAGCCTTGATGCGCCACTGCCCTGACCGGACCGGATCGACGCAACCGCGGGCACCATGGCGGACAGCCCCGGCATGACCAGCCTTCTCGCGATCGACGGCCTCTCCAAGGCATACCCCGGCGTCCAGGCCAATGACCATGTCGGCTTCTCCGTCGGCCGCGGCGAGATCCACGCGCTGCTGGGCGAGAACGGCGCCGGCAAGTCGACGCTGGTCAAGATGATCTACGGCCTCGTGCGCCCCGACAGTGGCACGATGCGCCTCGACGGCGCCCCCTACGCGCCGCATGGCCCGGTCGCGGCCCGGGCGGCGGGCGTGGGCATGGTCTTCCAGCATTTCTCGCTCTTCGAGGCGCTGACCGTAGCCGAAAACATCGCGCTCGGCATGGTCGACCCGCCCCGGCGCGGCCTGCTGGCCGCCCGGATTCGCGAGGTCTCGTCGGCCTACGGCCTGCCGCTCGATCCCGACCGTCTGGTGGGCGATCTTTCCGTCGGCGTGCGCCAGCGGGTCGAGATCGTCCGGTGCCTGCTTCAGGACCCGAAGCTCCTGATCATGGACGAGCCGACCTCGGTCCTCACCCCGCAGGAGGTCGAGACCCTTTTCGCCACGCTCCGCAAGCTCCGGGCCGAGGGCGTCTCGATCCTCTATATCTCCCACAAGCTCGACGAGATCCGCGCGCTCTGCGACCTTGCCACCATCCTGCGCGGCGGCAAGGTCGTGGCGACCTGCACGCCCGCGAACGAGACCGCCCGCAGCCTTGCCGAGATGATGATCGGCCAGACCCTCGCCGCGCCCCCCGAGCGCAGCTTCGCGCCCGGACCGGTGGCGCTCGAACTCGCGAACCTGACGCTGCCCGCGAGCAGCCATTTCGGCGTCACGCTGGCGGATCTCCGGCTCACGCTGCGGGCCGGTGAGGTGCTCGGCATCGCCGGCGTCGCCGGCAACGGCCAGGACGAGCTGATGCTCGCACTGTCCGGCGAGCGGCGCACGCAGGCGGCCTCGGTCCTCCTCGCCGGCGAGGCGATCGGCCACCGGGGACCGGACGAGCGCCGCAGCCGCGGCCTGCTGACCGCGCCCGAGGAGCGGCTGGGACACGCAGCCGCTCCGGACATGTCCCTGGCAGAGAACGGCTTCCTGTCCGGGCGCGTCCGTCAGGGCCTCGCATGGAACGGCTTCCTGCGCCGGGGAGCGATCGACGATTTTGCACGCGCGGTGATCGCGGATTTCGACGTCCGAACGCCGGGTATCGAGACCCGCGCCGGGGCGCTTTCGGGCGGCAACCTCCAGAAGTTCGTGATCGGGCGCGAGGTACTCCAGGCGCCGAAGGTGCTCGTTGTGAACCAGCCGACCTGGGGTGTCGACGCGCGGGCCGCGGCGCGGATCCGTGCCGCGCTGCGCGCGCTTGCCGCGGATGGGGCCGGCGTGATCGTCATCAGTCAGGACCTCGACGAGCTGATGGAGATCGCCGACACCTTCGCCGTGATCGCCGCCGGCCGGCTGTCGCCGACGCGCCCCGCCGCGGCGGTGGACGTCGAATCGCTCGGGCGGATGATGGGCGGCGCGTTCACCGCCCCCTCCACTACGGAGCTCGCCCGTGCTGCGCCTTGAGCCCCGCCCCCGCGCCTCGGTGCTGGCCCAGGCGCTGACCCCGGTGCTCGCGGTCGTCGCGACGATGATCGCGGGCGGGATCCTGTTCGCGGCGCTCGGCAAGGACCCGGTCGAGGCGATCCGCCTGATCTTCGTCGCCCCCTTCGGCGACGCCTATTCCCGCACCGAGATCCTGATCAAGGCGGCCCCGCTGATCCTGATCGCGCTCGGCCTATCCTTCGGGTTTCGCGCCGGGATCTGGAACATCGGCGCCGAGGGCCAGTTCGTGATGGGGGGCATCGCCGGGACCGCCGTCGGCCTCGCCTTCTGGGGCGTGCAGGGCGCCTGGATCCTGCCGCTGATGGTCCTCGCCGGGGCCGCGGGGGGCTGTGCCTGGGCGATGATCCCGGCGGTCCTGAAGGTCCGCTTCAACGCGAACGAGATCCTCGTGAGCCTGATGCTCGTCTATGTGGCGACGCATTTCCTTTCGGCCATGGTCTCGGGACCGATGCGCGACCCGCAGGGATTCAACTTCCCGCAGAGCCGGTTGCTGCACGACAGCGCGCGCCTGCCGCTCCTGATCGAGGGGAGCCGGGTGCATGTGGGCATCGCCGCCGCGTTCATTGCCGTGCTGGTCGCGCAGGTCCTGCTCACCCGCCACCTCTTCGGCTTCAACGTGCGCCTCCTCGGCGAGGCGCCGCGGGCCGCGGCCTTTTCCGGCGTCCACTCGAAGCGCCTCACGATCGTCTGCCTCGGCCTGTCGGGGGCGCTGGCGGGCCTTGCCGGGATTTTCGAGGTGGCGGGTCCGATCGGCCAGCTCCAGCCGAGCCTGCCCGTGGGCTATGGCTTCACCGCGATCATCGTCGCCTTCCTCGGCCGCCTCTCGCCCATCGGCATCCTGCTCGCGGGCTGCGTGATGGCGCTCACCTATATCGGCGGGGAAACGGCGCAGTTCCGGCTCGGGCTGCCCAAGGCCGCGATCTCGGTGTTCCAGGGCCTGCTGCTCTTCTTCCTCCTCGCGATGGACATCCTGACCCGCTACCGGATCGTCCGCGTCAGGCAAAAGGGGACATGATGGATATCGGGGCGATCAATCTCGTCGCGCTCTTCGCCGGCCTCGTCATGGCCGCGACGCCCCTGCTCTACGCCGCGATCGGCGAGCTCGTGGTCGAGAAGTCGGGCGTCCTGAACCTCGGGGTCGAGGGGATGATGATCATCGGCGCCGTGGCGGGCTTCGCCGTGGCGGTGAACACCGGCTCTCCGGCGGCGGGGTTCATAGGTGCCGCGGTCGCCGGGGCGGCGCTGGCGATGATCTTCGGGCTCCTGACCCAGTTCCTGCTCTCGAACCAGGTCGCGACCGGCCTTGCGCTGACGCTCTTCGGACTCGGCTTCGCGGCGCTGATCGGCCAGCCCTATGCCGGCATCCGGCCCCCAGCCTTCCCGCGCCTCGACATACCGGTGCTCTCGGACCTGCCGGTCTTGGGCCGTGCGCTCTTCAGCTTCGACGTGATGGTCTATCTCGGCATCGCGCTGGTGGCCGGGGTGTGGTTCTTCCTCAACCACACCCGCGCCGGCCTGACCCTGCGCGCCGTGGGCGAGAACCACGACGCGGCCCATTCGCTGGGCTATCCGGTCGTCGGCATCCGCCTCGCGGCCATCGCCTTCGGCGGGGCCTGCGCGGGGCTCGGGGGCGCTTATCTCAGCCTCGTGCGCGTGCCGCAGTGGACCGAGGGCATGACGGCGGGGGCGGGCTGGATCGCGCTCGCCATCGTCGTCTTCTCCGCCTGGAAGCCCTGGCGCGTGCTGATCGGCGCCTGGCTCTTCGGCGGGGT
>CAZESN010000171.1:0-5770 GCA_964514775.1 uncultured Rhodovulum sp. | reverse complement strand
GGTGATCGTCGCCCCGGATGACATGGGTGACGCCCATGTCGTGATCGTCGACCACCACGGCGAGCATATAGGTGGGGGTGCCATCCGAGCGCAGCAGGATAAGGTCGTCCAGCGTCTCGTTCTTCCAGGTGATCGTGCCCTGGACCAGGTCCTCGACCGTGGTCTCGCCCTCGCGCGGCGCGCGCAGTCGCACCACATAGGGTGCGTCGGGATACGTTGCCGGATCGGCATCGCGCCAGGGCGAGCGGAAGAGGGGCGGGCGCCCGGCCGCGCGGGCTTCCTCGCGGAAGGCCTCGATCTCCTCGACGGTCGCAAAGCACTTGTAGGCGGTGCCGCGCGCCACCATCTCGTGCGCGACCTCCGCATGGCGGGGCGAGCGGTCGAACTGGCTGACCGCCTCGCCGTCCCAGTCGAGGCCGAGCCAGCGCAGCCCCTCGAAGATGGCCGCCGTCGCCTCCGGCGTCGAGCGTGCACGGTCCGTGTCCTCGATGCGCAGCAGGAACTTGCCGCCGGTATGGCGGGCGTAGAGCCAGTTGAAGAGCGCGGTCCGCGCCCCGCCGATATGCAGATATCCGGTCGGTGACGGCGCGAACCGCGTGATGACCTGGGTGCTGCCGGTCATGCCTTAACCTCCGGGAAACCATGCGGGCGTTAGCGTCGTCTTAGGCGATTTCCGGACGGGAGAACAAGGGACGTGGCCTCGGCCCGGCTGGCGGATCTGCTGCCCGCCCTCATCGAGACGCAGCGCCAGCGCCTCGCGCTCTGGGTGCCGGTGCTTTTCGGGCTCGGTATCGGCGTCTATTTCATCGTTCCCGCAGAGCCCTCCGGCGGCCTTTTGCTGTTTCTCGGCGGCCTGATAGCGGCGGGCGCGGCGCTTCTTGCCCTGCTCGGGCCGACCGGGCGGATCCTGCTGATCGCGGTGCTCATCCTCGTCGCGGGGTTCGAGGCGGCGGCATTGCGCAGCCGCGCCGTGGCGGCACCCGTGCTTTCCGGCGAGATGACGGTCAATGTCGAGGGGCGCATCGTCGGCCTCGACCGCTCGGCCAGCGACCGGCCGCGGATGCTGCTCGACCGGGTGGTCATCCACGGCCTCGACCCGGGGCGCACGCCCGCGCGGGTGCGGATCTCGGTGGATGAGACGACGCCCGAAGAGGTGCTCCAGCCCGGTCTGCGCGTCCTCGGTCAGGCACGGCTCTCGCCCCCGGCATCTCCCGCCGAGCCCGGTGGTTTCGATTTCCGCCGCCTTGCCTGGTTCGAGCGGATCGGGGCCGTCGGCTATGCCCGCACGCCGATGCTCGAGACCGAGGGCTCGGATCATTCGGGTTTCCACCAGCTCACGTTCCGCCTGCGCATGGCGTTCTCGGCCCATATCCAGCGGCAGATCCCGGGGCAGAGCGGCGCCTTTGCCGCGGCGATCCTGTCGGGGGACCGCTCCGAGATCGACCGCTCGGTGGAGGAGGCGCTGCGCGTGTCGAACCTCTATCATATCGTCTCGATCTCGGGCCTGCACATGACGCTGCTGTCACTCGCGGTCTTCGCGATCATCCGCTACGGGCTCTCGCTGGTGCCCTGGCTGGCGCTGAACTGGCCGCTGAAGAAGATCGCGGCCTGGGCCGCGCTGGTCGCCGGCGGGGCCTATCTCGCGATCTCCGGCTTCGACGTCCCGGCGCAGCGGGCCTATGTGATGACGGCCTGCGTGCTGGTGGCGGTCCTGCTCGACCGGCCGGCGCTCAGCATGCGGTCGGTGGCGCTGGCGGGGCTGATCGTGCTGGTGGTGGCGCCGGAGAGCCTGATGATGGCGGGCTTCCAGATGTCCTTCGCCGCCACCGTCGCGCTGATCGCGACATTCGAGGCGCTGCGCGGGCAGGCCTGGTGGCAGGCGACGCAGACCGAGCCGCGCTGGCGGCTGGTCAAGCCGGTGCTGGCGGCGACGATGACCTCTCTGGCGGCCGGGATGGCGACGGCGCCGATCGCGGCGTTCCATTTCAACGCCATGTACCAGTACGGGCTGCTCGCGAACCTGCTGGCGGCGCCGGCGATGGGGATGGTGGTCATGCCCGGCGCCGTGGTCGCGGTCCTCGCGATGCCGCTCGGGCTCGACTGGCTGCCGTTTCAGGCGGTCGGCTGGGGGATGGCCTATGTGATCCGGGTGGCGGAGTTCGTCGCCGGTCTCAACGGCGCGGTGATGGGCATTCCCGACGGGCCGCCGGTCACCCTGGCGCTCCTTTGTGCGGGCGGCCTCTTCATCGTGCTCTGGCAGGGGCGGGGGCGATGGGCCGGTCTTCTGCCAATCCTGCTCGCGGCGGTGCTCTGGACCGGGCGGGAGCGGCCGGAGATGCTGGTGGCCGATACGGGTCGGTTCTTCGGCATCCTGACCGAGGAGGGGCGGATCCTCTCCAGCGCCAGCGGGAACGGCTTTGCCGCGGCGAGCTGGCTCAGCGCGGACGGCGACCGGGCGGGGCAGGCGGCGGCGCATGCCCGGGGCGGGCTGAAGCGGGTGCGGCACCGGATCGAGGCGGAGGCGCCGGGGATCGGGCGGGTGCTCTATGTGGGCAGCCAGGACGGGGCGACGGCGGATGCGGATTGCGCGGCCGCCGCGATCCTGATCGCGCCGAACTGGACCAGGCCGCCGGAGGGGGGCTGTCTCTTCGTCGGGGCCGAGCGGCTGGCGCGCGAGGGGGCGCTGGCCATCCGGCTCGCCGGGGGGGAGATGCAGGTCGAGGGGGCGCGGGGACGGAACCGTGCCCGGCCCTGGACCCGTGATCCGAGCCTTTGGGAATAGGCCGGAGATCGCGGGTGTCCGGGTTCGGACATTCAGGTATATACTTGATATAAAACAATAAATTATCCGGCGTTAACCTGATCTCAACCCGGGCAAAAGCCTGCGGATCGCGTCAGTAGGTCCGGATCAGCCCCACGAGCTTGCCCTGAACCCGGACCTGATGGTCCTGGTAGAGCCGGGTCTGATAGGCCGGATTGGCAGCCTCGAGCGCGATCGTGTGGCCGCGGCGGCGGAAGGTCTTGAGCGTTGCTTCCTCGCCTTCGATCAGCGCCACGACGATGTCACCGTTTTCGGCGACGGACTGCTCGCGGATGACGACGACGTCCCCGTTGTTGATCCCCGCCTCGATCATCGAGTCGCCCTTCACCTCGAGCGCGTAGTGCCGGCCGGCGTTGGAGAGCATCGCACCGGGCACGGCGATGTTGTGCGAGACCTGCTGGATCGCCTCGATCGGCGTGCCGGCAGCGATGCGGCCCATGACCGGCAGCTCGACCGCCGCCGTCTCGACGGGGAGGGCGCTGGCCGGCCGTTCGGGGCGGCCGCCGTCGATGACCGCGGGCTGGAAGCTCGTGCCGCCGGCGGAAGCAGCGGTGCTGCCCTCGATGCTTTCGGGCAGGCGCACGATCTCGATCGCCCGGGCGCGATGCGCGAGGCGGCGGATGAAGCCGCGCTCCTCGAGCGCGGTGATCAGCCGGTGGATGCCGGATTTGGAGCGCAGGTCGAGCGCGTCCTTCATCTCGTCGAAGGAGGGAGGAACCCCGTCCCGCTGCAACCGCTTGTGAATGAAGTACAGCAGGTCGTGTTGCTTGCGAGTCAGCATGTCCGGTTCCTCAGCGTAGCCCTGAGTTCGTTCTAGTAAAGTTCCCGTTTTGTGTCAAGTTTCGACACTAAAGACAACCTGAAGGAGATCAAATATAAATAAAATCAACCATATCTCCCTCGGCCCGGGCCCGGTCACCGGGGCCGCGAACCATAAGGGCGTTCGCGTCGGCCAGCACCGAGAGAAGGGAGCTGTCCTGACGGTCGAGGGGCGTGCAGACCGGGCCGTCGCGGCCGACCTCGACCCGCGCGCGCATGTAGTGGGTCCGGTTGGCATTCGCCTCGACGGGGGCGCCGAGCCGCGCGCGGATCGGTTGCGGCAACCGGCCGGGCAGGCCCTGCATGGCCTCGACGGCCGGGCGCACGAAGACCTCGCCGCAGACGAGGGCGGAGACCGGATTGCCAGGCAGGCCGATCAGCGGAACGCCCTTCAGCCGTCCGGCCATCAGCGGTTTGCCCGGACGCATCGCCACCTTGTAGAAGTCGAGCTCCAGCCCCTCGGCGAGCGCGGTCGACTGGACGAGGTCGTGATCGCCGACCGAAGCGCCGCCGAGCGTCACGATCAGGTCGGCACCGGTGGCGAGCGCGAAGCGGGAGATGAGGCTCTCGGGCGTGTCGCGGGCGATCGGCAGGAGCCGCGCCTCGGCACCCGCGCTTTCGAGCATCACCTTCAGCCCGTAGTTGTTGGACGAGACGATCTGGTCCGGCCCGGGGATCTCGCCAGGCATCACCAGCTCGTCGCCCGTGGCGATCAGCGCCACGGCGGGACGGCGATAGACGGGCACCACCGCCACGTTCATCGCGGCAAGCAGCGCGATCTCGCGGGTGCCGAGACGCCGCGGGGCGGCAAGCTGGCTGCCGGCGGGAAAGTCGCTGCCCCGGGCCCGGATATGGGGGCCGCCGCTGGACTCGCCGACGCGCACGACATCGCCGTCACGGATCACGTCCTCCTGGATGACCACGAGGTCGGCGCCGTCGGGTACCGGCGCGCCGGTCAGGATCCGCACCGTTTCGCCCGCGCCGATCCGGCCCGGGAAGCCGGCGCCGGCGGCCGAGGTGCCGATGACGCGAAGCTCCGCCCCCGGGCGGACGTCCTCCGCGCGCGCCGCATAGCCGTCCATGGCCGAGGCGGGGAAGGGCGGCTGGTCGCGTCCCGCCACCACGTCGCGGGCAAGGACCCTGCCGCCGGCGGCGGCGAGCGGCACCTCCTCGACGCCGAGCGGCGCGAAGAGACCCATCAGGCGGGCATGCGCGTCCTCGACGCTGATCATCCCGCTCATCCGGCGGTGAAGCGGCCCGACTTGCCGCCTTCCTTGAGCACGAGGCGGATGTCGCCGATCTCCATCGCCTTGTCGGCCGCCTTGAGCATGTCATAGACGGTCAGCGCCGCAACCGAGACGGCGGTGAGCGCCTCCATCTCGACGCCGGTCCGCCCCGTGGTGGCGACGCGCGCCTCGATCTCGACGCAGGAGGCGGCGGCGTCGGGCGAAAGGTCCACCGATACTTTGGTCAGCGCCAGCGGATGGCAGAGCGGGATGAGCTCGGCGGTGCGCTTCGCGGCCATGATGCCGGCGAGCCGTGCGACGCCCAGCACGTCGCCCTTGGCGGCGGTGCCGGCCGTCACGAGGGCCAGCGTCTCCGGCCGCATCGACACCCGCCCGCGGGCGACCGCAAGGCGCGCGGTCTCGTCCTTCGACGAGACGTCGACCATATGCGCCGCCCCGGCCGCGTCGAAATGGGTGAGCCCGCCCGTCATCCGGCCTGCGGGGTCCAGGGGGCGCGCAGGATCTCGCGGGTGGCGGCCTCGACGTCCGGCTCGCGCATCAGCGTCTCGCCGATCAGGAAGCAGCGCACGCCGACCTGGGCCATCCGCGCGAGGTCGCGGCGGGTGGCGAGGCCCGATTCCGAGATGATCATCCGGTCGGCGGGGGCGATGCGGGCCAGCCGCACGGTGGTCTCGATGTCCGTCTCGAAATTGGCGAGGTTGCGGTTGTTGATGCCGATGAGGGGCGAGGTCAGCCGGGCGGCGCGCTCCATCTCGGCGGCGTCGTGGACCTCGACGAGGACATCCATCTTCCACTCGTTCGCGGCGGCCTCGAGCTCGTCGGCCTCGGTGTCGGTGACGCTGGCGAGGATGATCAGGATGCAGTCGGCGCCGAGTGCGCGGGC
>CAZESN010000170.1:0-5789 GCA_964514775.1 uncultured Rhodovulum sp. | reverse complement strand
TCACCCACGACCAGGTCGAGGCGATGGGCCTCGGCGACCGGATCGTGGTGATGCGGGCGGGCCGCGTCCGCCAGGTCGGCACGCCGGAGGAGATCTACGCCCATCCCGCCGACACCTTCGTTGCGACCTTCATCGGCTCGCCGCCGATGAACCTCGTCGTGACCGGCGCTGAGACGGTGGGCTTCCGCCCGGAGATCTTCCTGCCCAGCGCCTCGTTCGCCGGCGACACCGCGGATGCGGACGCCTTTCTCACCACCGATTTCGCCATCCGCCGGGTGGAATACCTCGGCGGCGACCGGCTGATCTACGGGACCGTGGGCGGCACGCTGCCCGAGACCGAGGTGATCGCCCGGATCCCGTCGAACGTGGCCTTCAGCGCCGGCGACGGCGAGACGGTCCCGTTCTCGGTCCCGCGCGGCGAGGTGCGGATCTTCGACACCGAAAGCGGCCTTGCCCGGAGCCCGGCCCATGGCTGAGCATCGCACCGTCCAGCCGGGCGACCGGACCCTTGCCTATGTGACGCTGGCGCCGAGCATCGCGCTGCTGCTGCTCCTGTCGGTCGTCCCCACCATCACCGTCTTTGCCACCGCCATGCAGCGGGTGGGGCTCGGCGAGCTCTCCGGCCCCTGGGTCGGTTTCGCCAATTTCGCCTGGGCGCTGGAGAGCCGGCAGTTCTGGCGCGCGCTCTGGAACACATTCGTCTGGGTGTTCGGCTCGGTGGCGATAGAGATGGTGCTCGGCCTCGCGATCGCGCTCCTGCTGCACCAGAGCTTCATGGGCCGCGGCATCGCGCGCGCCGTGCTGCTCGCGCCCTATCTGGTGCCGACGATCGTGGCGGTGCTGGTCTGGCGCTACATGTTCCACGACATCGTCGGCATCCTGAACTACTTCCTGATGGATCTCGGGATCATCAGCCGGCCGCTCCAGTGGCTGAGCTCGACGCGCTGGGCCATGGCCTCGGTGATCATCGTCGGGGTGTGGAAGTTCTTCCCCTTCGTGGTGCTCGCCATCCTCGGCATCCTGCAGTCGATCCCGCAGGAGCAGTACGAGGCCGCCCGCATCGACGGGGCGAGCGCCTTCCAGCAGTTCTGGCGGATCACGCTTCCCTATGTGATGCCGGTCTTCATCCTGACCGCGCTCCTGCGCACGATCTGGACCTTCCACAAGTTCGAGATCATCTACCTTCTGACCGGGGGCGGGCCGCTCGATGCCACCACCACGCTGCCGATCCTCGTCTACCAGAAGGGCTTCGTCGATTTCGAGCTCGGCCGGGCGGCGGCGATCGCGATCCTGACCTTCCTCATCCTCGCGGTGCTGATCGCCGTCTACTTCTTCCTGATGCGCCGGGCGGAGGACAGGCAATGACCATGACCGTGCAAGAGCCGCGCCGGCACCGGCAGGTCGAGGACGTCCACTATCTCGCCAACCGGATCATGATCTACCTTCTGGCGCTGACCGCGGTGTCGGTGGTGGGCTTCCCGCTCTTCTGGATGGTGATCTCGTCGTTCAAGCCGGGGTCGGAGCTCTATGTCTCGCCGCCGACCTTCCTGCCCGAGCGCTGGACGCTGCAGAACTACCGCGATCTCTTCGTGCAGACGAACTTCGCCACCTATTTCCTCAACAGCCTGATCGTGGCGGGGGCGGCCACCGCTCTGTCGCTCGTCATCGGCGGGCTCGGGGCCTACAGCCTCAGCCGGTTCAACTTCTTCGGGATCGGCGGTTTCGCCCGGGTGGCGCTCGTCTGCTACATGCTGCCCGAGGTGCTGATCGTCCTGCCGCTCTACATCTACGTGATCCAGCTCGGGCTCGCCGACACGCTGATCTCGCTCGTCATCGCCAACACCGCCTTCACCCTGCCGCTCGCGCTCTGGTTCATGCGCTCGTATTTCAACGCGATCCCGATGTCGCTCGAGGAGAGCGCCATGGTCGACGGCTGCACGCGGTTCGGGGCGATGTGGCGGGTGACGGTGCCCTTGGCGATCCCGGGCCTCGTCTCGGTCGGCGTCTTCTCCTTCAACCACGCCTGGAACGAGTTCCTCTTCGCGCTCGTCTTCATCTCGTCGGAGAACAAGAAGGTGCTGCCCCTCGGCCTCGCCACCTGGATCGGTCAGGACAACATCTACTCCTGGGGCATGCTGCTCTCGGGCGCGGTGCTGATCACCATCCCAGTCGTCGCCTTCTATCTGCTCGTCCAGCGCAAGCTCACCGTCGGCCTGTCCGAGGGTGGGGCCAAGGGCGAGTGAGCCATATCACCATCATGAGGACGCCATGAAGATCACCGGCATCGAGCTCATCCCGATCGAGATCCCGCTCAGCCGGGACTTCGGCGGCAGCCGCTACACGGTCACCAGCCGCTGCACGATCATCACCCGGATGCAGACCGACACCGGTCTCGTCTCCGAGGTCTACAACGGCGACAACCGCAGCCATTTCCGCGAGGTGGTGAAGATCATCGAGGACGAGCTCGCGCCCCTGGTGATCGGCGAGGAGGTCCATGCCGTTGAGCGGATCTGGGGGAAGATGTTCCGTCTTGCCGAATGGAACCGCGACCGCAAGCTGGTCATGGAGGCGATGGCCTGCGTCGACACTGCGATCTGGGACCTGATGGGCAAGGCGGCCGGCGTCAACGTCTGCCGGCTGCTCGGAGGGTACCGGCAGGAGCTGCCGATCATCACCATCGGCGGCTATTACGAGCACGGAAAGACCCTGGCCGATCTCTCGCGCGAGATGGAGAAGTATCGCGAATGGGGCATGGCCGGCTGCAAGGTCAAAGTCGGCGGGCTCAGCGCCGAGGAGGATGCCGAGCGGGTCGCGGCGGCGCGCGAGGGGGGCGGCGCGGACTTCATGATCGCGGTCGATGCCAACCGGGGCTGGCCGCTGGCCGAGGCGCAGCGTTTCGCGCGGATGATCGAGGACTACGACATCGCCTGGTTCGAGGAGCCCTGCCACTGGCATGACGACGTGCGCATGATGGCCGAGGTGCGCCGCGTGACCTCGATCCCGATCAACGCAGGCCAGAGCGAGGCGACGGCCGCCGGCATGCGCCGGATGATCGACGCGGGTGCGATCGACATCATGAACTTCGACGCCTCCGAGGCGGGCGGCATCACCGAATGGCGGCGGGCGGCGGCGCTCTGCCAGCTCCACGACATCGGCCTCGCCCATCACGAGGAGCCGCAGATCGCGGCACAGATGCTCGCGGCCTACCCGAACGGCATCGCCATCGAGTGCTTTGCCAATATCGAGCGCGATCCGCTCTGGCCCGGCCTCGTCGCCAACCGGCCGAAACCCCGGGACGGCATGTTCGCCGTGCCGCAGGGGCCGGGCTTCGGGCTCGAGCTCGACGGCGACATGATCGAGCGCTACCGCGTCGCCTGACGCCGGCACGGCGTGTCTGGGGTGAGGGCGGATCGCGCCCGGCTGGTCCGGCGCGCGGGGCGTGTCCAGGTGGTGGCGGGGTTCGTGCTTCTCGCCGTCTCCGGGCTGATCTGGGGGTCGTTCGGGCTTTTCCTCGTCGCGCTGCAGCGCGAATTCGGCTGGTCGCGGGGCGAGATCTCGGGGGTCTTCGCGACCTTCGCGCTGGCCAATGCGCTGACCGCGCCGGTCCTGGGCGTCGCAATGCGGCGGTGGAACAGCCGCCGGATCCTCGCGTTGCTCGCGCTGGTGCTCGGCGGCGCGCTGGCGCTGACGGCCTTCGGGGTGAGCGGGCTTGCCGGCTACTGGATCGTCTTCGGGCTGGTCGGCGGGGTCAGCGCGCAATGCGTGAGCTCCTTCGTCGTCTTCGCGCTCCTCGCCCGGCGCATCCGCCGGCGGCTCGCCACCGCGATGTCGCTCGCCGATGCGGGCTCGGGGCTCGCCACCATGCTCGGCCTGCCGCTCCTGCAGGCGGTGATCGACGGCTGGGGCTGGCGGGCGGCCTACGGGGTGCTCGCCTGCTTGACGCTGGTCGTGGTGGTCGCGCTGCATCTCGTCGTGTTCGACGCGCTCAGGACGGCGCCGCGAGCGGGAGTGGCGGGGCAGGGGCTGCGGCCCTGGCGCGTCGCGATGCCGTCGCCGCCGCTTCTGCTGATGTGCGCGAGCTATTTCTGCGGGTCGGCCGCCTATCACGGGCTGCTCACCCAGCAGATCGCGATCTTCGACGCCGAGGGCATCGCCCCGGCCCGGGCGGTCTGGATCGCGGCCGTCGGCGGCGGCGTGGTCTTCGGCTGGCGGCTTGCCAGCGGCTGGCTCAGCGACGCGATCGGCGTGGGGCGGGTGCTCGCGGTCTCGGCGCTGGCGGTGGGGGTGACCTTCCTCGGCCTCTTCCTGGTGCTGTCGGGGTCGGGCATCGCGGCGGTTGCGCTCTATCCGCTGGGGCTCGGGGTCGGGTTCGGCGGTCAGCAGGTGCTGCTCGCCGTGGCGCTGCGCCGGCTCGCGGCGCCCGCGCTCTTTGCCGGGAACCTCGCCTTCGGCCGGCTCGCCTCGGGGCTCGGCATGGCGGCGGGGCCGGTGCTCGGGGGGCTCGCCTACGACCTCTCGGGGAGCTCGCTTGTCGTCGTGCTGCTGCTGGGGATCCTCTCGGGTCTCTATGTCCTGTGCTTCACGCTGGCGGCCCCGTCACGGCGGTGACCGGTCCCGCATTGCCCTTGAGCGCCGGTGCGGGAGCGGGCACATGCCGGAGGGCAGGGGCCGGGCAGGTCCGGTGCTCCGAAGGAGGCCGCATGGCCGTCTCTACCGCTCTCTCCCGCCGCGGGGTTCTGGCCGGCGGTGCGGGGCTCGGCATCGCGCTGGCCGCGCCCGCCCGGCTGCGCGCCGGGCCGCTCGCGCGGCTCGCGCTGCATGGGCCGGTCGACAGTCCGGGCATCACGCTTGCCCATGCGGTCGCGACCGGGGCGCTGGCCGGGATCGCGGCGGAGGTCTCGCTCAAGCTCTGGCGCACGCCCGACGAGCTGCGCGCGGGTCTCGCCTCGGGGGCGGTCGATCTCGCGGTCCTGCCGGTCGAGATGGCCGCCGGTCTCTACAATCGCGGCACCGGGCTCGGGCTCGTCAATGCGATGACCGACGGCTGTTTCTACGTCGTGGCTGCCGGGGGCATGGCCGGGGGTCTCGCCGATCTGGCCGGGCGGCGGATCGCGGTCCCCTTCATGCGCAGCACGCCCGATGTCGTGCTGCGCGCGGTGCTCGCCGGTGCCGGGCTGGGCGATGCGGTCGTCCTCGTGCCCGCCGGCAGCCCGGCCGAGGCGGCCGAGCTGCTGCGCGCCGGCCGGGTCGATGCGGCGCTCCTCTCGGAGCCCGCGGCGGGGGTGGCGATCCTGCGCGGGGCCGAGGAAGGGCGGGGCCTGAGGCGCGCGATCGACCTGCAGGCGGAATGGGGGGCGGTGACCGGGCTGGGGCCGGTCCTGCCGCAGGCGGGGCTCGCGGTGACCCGGGCCTTCGCCGAGGCCCATGGCGAGGTGATCGCGCCGCTTCACGCGCGGCTTGCTGCGGTAGCGGCGGCCGCGCGCGCGGATCCGGTCGCGGCGGCCGTCTCGGCGGCGGGGCCGCTCGGCCAGCCGCCGGTGCCGCTCGCCCGGGCGATCCCCCATGCCCGCCTGACGGCCCGGCCCGCGCGCGAGGTCAGGCCGGCGATCGAGGCGATGCTGGCGGTGTCGGACCCGGCGATCACTGGCGGCGGGTTGCCGGGTGACGGGTTCTACGTGCTCTGAGGGGGCTTCGGGAGCGGTCGCGTCTGTTTCTGTTTGCACGATTTGACCGTTGGCAAATCGTGACGCGCCTGCCTGCCCCCGGCAGGCGCGTTCCGCGCCGCCCCG
>CAZESN010000169.1:5212-5806 GCA_964514775.1 uncultured Rhodovulum sp. | reverse complement strand
GCTTGATCCAGTCGATCCGCTTGCCCTGCTCACGCCAGAATGCGTCAGGATCGGCGACAGATGCCGCATATGTCTGCGCATATTGCTCGGCATTCACATGGGCATTAGCAACGATCTCGGCTGATGGCTGATGCAACTGATCGGTCATTGGCGCTTCCATTCCTGGTGGGTTTATTGTCCGCAACGAAAGGGGGCCGCCCTGGCCGCGCCACCCGCGCGGTTTCTTCAGAATCTTCTATATATCCCGGCCCCCGGAATCAAAACTTCCTTTCCGCTGCAGCGCACAACAGGCGGGGCGACGATGTCGTTCGATCACGGTCTCCCCGGTGCTGTATGGCCTGGCCGCAGCCATCGAATACTTCCCCGCCTCCGGAGCGGACCCTCCGAAATGCGGGGCGCTGCGACAAGGCCGACCAAGGTCGGGCGCTTTCTCCCAACCGTTCCATCCCGATCGCCTCAGTTGACGGCGGGCACGAGCCCCCGGTCGGCGGCGAGCTCGCGCATGCGCTTCTGGAGCTTCTCGAATGCGCGCACCTCGATCTGGCGGATCCGCTCGCGGCTGACATCGTATTCCTTCGACAGATCCTCGAGCGT
>CAZESN010000169.1:0-5202 GCA_964514775.1 uncultured Rhodovulum sp. | reverse complement strand
CTCGGTCAAGATATGGCGCTCACGCTCGTTGAGCCCCTCCATCGCCTCGAGAAGCAGCGCCTGACGCGTCTCCAACTCGTCACGCTCGGCGAGCGCCGCGGCCTGGTCCGCGTCCTCATCCTCGAGCCAGTCCTGCCACTCGGTCGACCCGTCGCCGTCGGTGCGCACCTGGGCATTGAGGCTCGCATCACCACCGGCCATGCGCCGGTTCATCGAGATCACCTCTTCCTCGGAGACGTTGAGGTCATGGGCGATCTTGGCGACGTTTTCCGGGCGCAACTCGCCCTCCTCGATCGCCCCGATCTTGTTCTTTGCCTTGCGCAAGTTGAAGAAGAGCTTCTTCTGCGCCGCGGTCGTCCCCATCTTCACGAGGCTCCACGACCGAAGGATGTATTCCTGGATCGAGGCACGGATCCACCACATCGCATAGGTGGCGAGACGGAACCCCTTTTCCGGGTCGAAGCGCTTGACCGCCTGCATCAGCCCGACATTCGCCTCCGAGATCACCTCGGCCGGCGGCAGGCCGTAGCCGCGATAGCCCATGGCGATCTTGGCGGCGAGCCGCAGATGGCTCGTCACCAGCTTGTGCGCCGCCTCCTTGTCACCGTGATCGACCCACGCCTTGGCGAGCATGTACTCCTCCTCAGGCTCCAGCATCGGAAACTTGCGAATCTCCTGCATGTAGCGCGACAGACCCTGTTCGGGGGACGGCGCGGGCAGTTTTGCGTAGCTCACGAGACCTCCTTCCGGGACCATGTCCGATCCCGAGTTTTTCACTCTGCACTATAGGGCAGTTTTCCTGCGGTTAAACGTGGGCCGATGCCCTTTCCGTCATCACTCCCCGCGCAACGCGCGCAGCTCAGCCAGAAGCGCCTCCATATCCGCCGGCAGCGCCGCCTCGAAGGCGAGCGTCTCACCCGTCACCGGGTGAACGAACCCCAGCCGCGCCGCATGCAGCGCCTGCCTTGCGAACTGCGCCCCCCCCCGACGGCCATAGACATGATCCCCCAACAGCGGATGCCCGGCGTAGGTCATGTGCACCCTGATCTGATGGGTACGCCCGGTTTCGAGCCGACACTCCACCAAGGATGCCGTGGTCCCGAACCGCTCGATCACCCGAGCCCTCGTGACTGCCGGCTTGCCGCCATGAGCCACCACGGCCATGCGCTTCCGGTCGGCAGGGTGGCGACCGATGGCGCGCGCAACCCTCATCACCCCCCCGGCCTCCCAGGCGACCCCTTCGGGCCGCTGCATCGCCGGATCAGGACAGCCATGCACGACCGCCAGATAACGCCGGTCGATCGTATGGGCGGCGAACTGGGCGGCCAGCCCCTGATGCGCCACGTCGGATTTCGCCACCACGAGAAGCCCTGACGTGTCCTTGTCGATCCGATGAACGATCCCCGGGCGGAGCGCCCCGCCCACGCCGGACAGGCTGTCGCCGCAGTGGTGGAGGAGCGCATTGACGAGCGTGCCGTCGCGCGCGCCGGGCGCGGGGTGCACGACCAGCCCCACAGGCTTGTTGAGCACGATCAGATGGTTATCCTCATGTACGATATCAAGGGGGATATGCTCGGCTCCGGCCGCGATCGGCATCAGCGGCGGCATCGTCACCACCAGCTCTGCCCCCGCCTCGATGCGAAACCGCGGGTCGATCAGGATCCGCCCGTCGGGGCGCGCAACGGCGCCCTCGGCGATCAGCGCCTGGAGCCGCGAGCGCGACAGTCCAAGCCCCTCTGGCACAGCGGCCGCCAAGGCCTTATCAAGCCGGGCGTCGGGCTCGGGTCCGATGGTGACGCGAAGCTCCTCGAAGGGCGCGGACATGAACGACGGCACTCCCGTTTCCGGTCAGGCGGAGACGCCCGAACCCCCTCGGCTCAGGCAGTTGCGCTGGCTGGTCAACACCTTGATGATGGTGCTGATCGTCGGGATGCTAGTCATTGCCGCCGCCCTTGTCATTCGGCTGAATGCGCCGACCGCGCCCGCCCTGCCCGTCCTCCCCGCCACCGTTGTCTTGCCCGCCGGCGAAGCCGCCCGCGCCGTTACCTTCGGCGAGGGCTGGATCGCGGTGGTCACGACCGACGGCGCCGGCCGCGAGCATATCCGCGTCTTCGACACCGCAAGTGGTGCTGCTCGGGCCGGCATCGAAATTATCAACACCGACTGAGATCACCGACAGCCACCACGGGGAACCACGCCTGCCCTAACGCCGGTCGGTGTCGAGCCATATCGTGACCGGCCCGTCGTTCACCAGCGCCACCTGCATATCCGCGCCGAAGATACCGGTCGCGACGGGAATGCCCTGACGTTGCAACTCGGCCGCGAAATGCCGGTAAAGCCGGTCTCCCTCCGCTGGTTCCGCAGCAGTCGAGAAGCCCGGACGGTTTCCCCTGGTCTCCGCCGCCAGTGTGAACTGGCTGACCACCAGCGCCGAACCGGCGACATCCACGACCGAGCGGTTCATCCGCCCCTCCGCATCCTTGAATATGCGCAGCCGCGCCACCTTGCCCGCCAGCCACTCGGCCTGCGCCTCCGTGTCACCCCGCATCGCACAGACCAGCACGACGAGCCCGCCCCCGATCTCGGCAACCGGGCGTCCATCGACAGTGACACTGGCACCGAGAGTTCTCTGGATGAGCGCGCGCATGGCGCGTTCTACCCCGGACCCGGGCGGCCCGAAAGACCGCGCTTTCAATGACGTGGTGTATCGGCGCTCAGAGGGAGTGCACGTTCATACTGGGTCCGACCACCCCCCTTCAAAGACAGAAATTCCGCTCTCGATGCCTCGCGCGGGGGGCAACACGTTTGATATCATGGACATCACCCGTTCGCGCGTGGACACCCCATGCCCACATACTTCTGCAACCCATCGAAGCGGACATGAAAGCTGACGGCCGCATCAAGCCGCGCTATCCTGCGACGCCCCGCCTCCGAACGGACTGGAGTTGCCCATGCCCGCCCGTCTCACTCTGGCCGTCGCCCTTATTGTTCTTCTCTCCCCTCCGGTGGCCGCGGAGGAGGTAGTGACCTTCGAGGTCGACAGAATGACCGTCGTCGGCACCCTGCGGCTTCCCGAAGGCGCGGATAATCCCCCCGCCATCCTTCTCCTGCACGGCTTCACCGGCTCGCGCGACGAGCTGGAGATCCCTGCCGTGGATGAGGGCATCTTCGCCCGTGCGGCCCGGATCTGGGCCGAGCAGGGCATAGCAAGCCTGCGGATCGACTACCGCTCCAATGGCGAAAGCGAAGGTGACTTTGCGGATTCAACCCTGCACGCCCATGTTGCGGACGGGCTCGCGGCACTCGACTGGCTGGCAACTTCCGGTCGCGTCGACAACGACCGGCTCGCCGTTGTCGGCTGGAGCATGGGCGGTGCAGTCGGCACAGCAGTTGCCGCCCGTACCGAACAGGATGTCGACGCCCTCGCCCTCTGGGCACCGGGGGTGAACATGGCCGCATCGATCACACTGCTCTTCGGAACGGATCTGATGAAGGAGGGGCTGACCGCCGGATCCGAAACGGTTCGCGCCACACTTCCCTGGGGCACGGAGATCGATCTCAGGGGACCGTTCTTCCACAGCCTCTTCGAGATCGATCCGGTCGCCGGGGTTACCCGCTACAACGGAGCGCTCTTCGTCGCGGTCGGCACCAATGACGACGTGGTTTTCCCACAACCCGCTTCGGGGCAGATCCTGATCGACTACCATGCCGGGGACGAACGCGAACTCTTCGTGCGGCCGATGGACCATGCATTCAACGCGCTCTCCGGCGTCGAACAGGTGGATGAGCTGATCGCGGCCACGGGCGCGTTCATCGCGCGCGCCTTCGAGGAATGAAGACCGCTTAGCCTCAATCCGCCCTTGAACTTCGGTGCGAGCCAGATTAATGCTGGCCGCCGTTGGGGAATAGGTTAACGGTAGACCCACGGACTCTGACTCCGTTAGTCCTGGTTCGAATCCAGGTTCCCCAGCCAACCCCCTTCTTTAATAGATAAATCCTGCACACCTGATGCGGCTTGCGTCATGGCGGCAATCTGGCAGCCGAACGGGATATTCGTCGCGCGGGCGGTTACCATCGGCTACCGTCCGATTCCGGAAGCTGCGGGAAGCCCACCAGGCCAGCCCCCAAGCGTTGGCAAACACCGGCACACCAATCATCGCCGCTGCTAGCCCGAGCGGCTGCGGGTGGCTGGATCGTCCAGCAGCTCTCCCGCAAAGCCGTGAGGAGGCGACGACGTACCGCTCTCCGGCTCAGAACGAGCCGAAAAGCGATCCGAGCACGAGGACGGCGACCAGGGAGATGATGACCGAGACGATCACGGTCATGAACATGTCCTTGTAGCTGTCCGAGTGGGTCAGCTTGGAGATCTGCAACAGCAGCAGCACCGTGCCGTTGTGCGGCAGCGCATCCAGGGTACCGGCGCTGATCGTGGTGACCCTGTGCATCAGCCCGGGATCGATGCCGTAGGTGTTCGCCAGGGTCAGGAAATGCTCGCCCAACGCATCGAGCGCGATCGCCATGCCACCAGAAGCGGTGCCAGTCAGCGCCGCCAGCATGTTCATCGAAACAGTCAGCGAGATTAGCGGCCCACCGGGGATGCCGAGGACGGCGTCGCGCACGGCGGTGAAGGCCGGCAGCGAGGCCACGATCGCGCCGAATCCCACGAGGCTCGAGATCGTCAGCATCGGCAGCACGGCGGAATTCGCCCCCGCGTCGAGGCTCTCGCGCAGTGACGGCAGGCGGGTGAGATTGCCGAAGATGACCGCGAGGTTCGCGGCCGCGAGCGCGAGGATCACCGACCAGACGCCACCGACGGCATAGAGGCTCGTCGGCCCCCACTGCGGTTCGGCAAGGAACGCCCAGTCGAGCCGCGGCAGGATCACCAGCGACATCAGGAAGTTGACGACGATGACCACCACCAGCGGCAGCGCGGCGATGAAGATCGGCGGCAGGTCGGGCGCGCGCTGGCCGTGTTCGAACTCGGCGGGGTCGAAGGTACCGACGGCGGTAGCCTGCTCGCGCAGCTTCTCGTCGATCTCGACCGCCGCGTCCGGAAGCGCCCCGAAGCCCTCGCTCGCCGCGCGGGCCTTCGCCTCGGCGCGGCCCAGATACCAAAGGCCGAAAGCGAGCGTGATCGCCGAGGCGATGATGCCGAGGCCCGGCGCGGCGAAGGGGGTGGTGCCGAAGAACGGCATCGGGATG
>CAZESN010000168.1:0-5825 GCA_964514775.1 uncultured Rhodovulum sp. | reverse complement strand
GGCGAACAGGTGATCCGCCCCCGCCAGGGGAATACGGGCTGGCCCGTCTCGGCCGCGTTGTCCGAATACGGGTTCGGCAGCGTATTGCCGGGCGGCACGTCCATCAGGATGAACGGATAGAAGGTGACGCGCAGCCCGCGAGCCTTCATCTCCTGGATCGCCTGCACGACGGCGAAGTCGGACGGCGAGCCGCCATAGACGGGGCGATCCTGATCGTCGCGGCTGACGAGGAAGGCATTGGCGCGACTGACGCCGTTGACGGACCAGCTGCGCGGCTTGGTCGACTTCGCCGAGACCTCGACGCCGGGCCGCACCTTGCAGGAGCCCGCGCGCAGATCGTCGCCGAACCAGGCGACGACGAGGCTGACGCTCTCGACCGCCGGGACCATGGCCTGCAGCCGGTCGAGCGCCACCACGATGTCGGTGGCATCCGGCAGCGCGTTCAGGTTCTCGGGCACCGTCGCGCCGCCATCGGTCTTGCGGATCGCCTGCGTCGCGTAGGTGAACTCGCCCGAGGCCGGGATCATGGTGACGGCGCGGGTCAGCCCCTCGGCGGTATCGGGATCGGCCAGCGGCCGGAACACCTCGAAGGAGAGCTGCGGCAGCCGGTTGCCGTAGGTGGAGAGCGCCAGCTCCTCGAAGACCACATAGGCGGCGCCGCGATAGGCCGGCGTGCTGGCCGCGCCCATCTTCGCGGCGATGAACGGATCGGCGGTCTGCGCCTCGTCGCCGGGATACCAGCGCCAGGTGACGCCGGAGAGGTCCATCGGCTTGCCGTCGGCCCAGATGCGACCGATGCCGGTGATCGGGCCTTCGCACAAGGCGACAGCGAAGCTCGCGTAGTAGAGATACTCGGTCGTCTTGACCTTGCCGCCTCCGCCGCCCTTGCCACCGCCCTGTGTTGTGGTCTTCGTCTCCTCGCGGAAATCGGTCGCCCAGATGATGTTGCCGCCCATCCGCATCCGGCCATAGAGCCGCGGGATGACCGCGCCCTCGGTGGCCGAGGTGATGCGCAGCGTGTCGAGCCGCGCGCCCTCGATGCGCTGCGTGGGCGCGAGCGAGGAGACGATCCAACTGTCGACGACCGAGCCGATGGTGGAGCCGATGAAGCCGCCGATGGTGGCGGCGCTGACGCCGAGGATCGCGCCGCCGATGCTGCCGCCAATGGCGGCGCCAGCGACACCGAGAACGAGGGTGGCCATGTCGGGGTCTCAGCGTTGCGGGAACAGGAAGGCGAAAGCGATGCGCCGCCGCCAAGCTTGGGTGAGCGTCTCCTCGATCACGCCGAGCCGCTCGTAGGCGTGGAGGAAGGTGGCAGGCCCGGTCAGGACCCCGACATGCTTGGCGATGGCGCGGGGCATCATCCGGAAGAGGACCAGCACGCCGGGACCGGCCTCGGCGGGCGGCATCTCGATCATCATACGCCGCGCTCCATCGGCCAGAACCTCGCGCGGGCCGGTCTCGCCCCAGTCGCGGCTGTAGGGCGGGATCGGGAACGGCTCCGGGCCGACGACCTCGCGCCAGACGCCCCGGGCGAGACCAAGGCAGTCACAGCCGACGCCGCGGAGGCTGGCCTGGTCGTGATACGGCGTGCCGAGCCAGGACCGCGCGATGGCAATGACGCGCGTGGGATCGGCGTTCACAACACCGACCCCTCGTGCCCGCCGTCCTTGGTGGCGTAGCGGAGCACCGCGTCCTGGCCGGGGATGTGCGGGAAGCCCCGGAAGCTGGCGGTGTTAGCGAACTTCGCGCCGCAGGTTTCCATGCGCTTGTCGCAGCCCGCGCGGATGGTGAAGGTGTCGCTCTCGGCGATCGCACGCATCGGCGCTTCGAGCAGCGTCAGCACCGCGATGCCATCCATGATGTCTTGCCCCAGCACCTCGGTGCGCCGCCCCGCGTTCGCGCCGCTCGTCCATTCCAGCGTGCCGAAGGTGAACCAGCCGGAGGTGAACCCGTCGAGGCCGGCGGCAGTGAAGGCCCGGTCGCGCAGGAGGTCGATGACGGAGCCGTCGCCCTTGAAGGCGGGGGCTTCGAGATCGACCCCGCAGCGTGCATCGCCGAGCACGGCATCGCAGGTCGCCTGGAAGGTCCGCCCCACCGTCTGGCCCAGCACATGGGCCAGCGAACGGACCTCGGCCATGAACGCCAGCCGTCCGCGCCGTATCTGGCCGATGGCGCCACGGCGCATCAGCAAACGCTGCGAGGTGTCCTGCCAGTTCACCCGCCAGACCTCCACTTCGGCGTTGTCCCAGCGGCCGTCGAGAATGTCGGTCTCGGTGATGCGGTCGGAGGTCAGCACGCCCTCGGCATCCTGCGCGTCGACGGACAGGTCCGAGCCCGAGCGGACCTCCGAGGCCGTCAGCCCGCTCTCGGGCTCGAAGTCGGTGCTGCCGAAGGGGAGCATCCGGTCATGGTCGGTGAAACCGAAGGTCAACCCATCGGCGCGGCTGATCCGCCAGCACCAGGCGAGCGTCGTCGTGCCCTCGTCGAGATGGGCCTGCAGGTCGGGGTCGAGGGACTTCATCGGCGCAGTTCCAGAAGAGGGACGGAGGTGATCGAGCCGAGCCGCTCGAGGTCGAGCGTCACGTCGAGCGCGTCGGTGTCGAAGCGGACGGGAACGTCAAACTCGAAGCCCGCGGTGATGGCCACATCGGAGCCCGGCGCGGCGCTGAAGGTGACGACGCCGGTGGTGCTGTTGACCGACCAGCCGGAGGGCTGCTCGACCCCGCTGAGCGCAATGCGCAGTATGCCCGTCACCGGCTTGGTGATGGCGCGCGTCCAGGATTGCGCGCCGGAGGCGTAGCGCTTCACCAGCTGGAAGGCGGTCGTCGTGCCGTCGCCGGCGCCGATCGCCTGGTCGGTCGGCGAAAGCGTGCCCGAGGGAAGGCAGGACTTGTGGTCGCCCCAGTCCTTGAAGCGGAAGCCATGCAGGCGGCCGTTCCGCGCTTCGAAGAAGGCGACCACCGCCGCCAGATCATCCGCGCGGCGGATGCCGTAGGCGACATCGTAGCGGCGGCGCGAGTGCGCCCAGCTGGCGTTGCGCTCCTCGTCGCCGGAGGCAAGCTCGACGATCTGCGTGCGGCGTTCCGGCCCGCCCCGCGCGCCGCGGCTGATGTCGTCGGGAAACCGGACCTCGTGAAACGCCATCACATGCCCCTCCGACCGAGCGAGACCGCGCGGGCGATGTCGGCGGCGACCTGCGTGCGGGACTGGCGGAAGCTCTCGGCGTCGCGCGCCATGATCGTGACGTTGACCGCGGGCGCGCTTGTCTGGCCGTACCCTGCCGCCTCTCGCCGCGAGAGCACCCGCTCGCCCCGTTGCAGGATTGCCGGAACCTCGTCAGGCCTGAGCCCGGCCCAACCGCCCGCATGCATCCGGGGAGCGCCCGCGAAGGCGAGCGCCGGGACCATGCGACCGGGACCAGTCGAGCCGACGATGCCGCCCGCGTGCAGGACGTTGGCGAACAGTCCACCAGCTCCGCCGAGCGCGCCCGAAAAGGCGTTGGCGATGGGTCCGAGGATGAAGCGCCGCGCCGCCAGCTTCGCCAGATCGGCGATCATCGACGTGACCATGTCGCGGAAGTCGAGCCTGCCGGTCTTGACGAAGTCGCCCACGGCGTTCTCGGCCGAGGTGAACGCCCCGACCAGCGCCTGGCCGATGTCGCCGCCGATTTCGCGCGCCTTCGCGGCATGGTCCGCCAGCGCGGCGGTCACCGCACGCCACCCCGTGGCGGCTTGCTCGGCGCCCTCGGTCGCGGCTGCCCCGGCATCGCGTGCGGCGGCTCCGGCACCTCCGGCCGCGGTGGCCGTGTCGTCGAGTTCGAGCCCGAGCGCATCCGCCGCCATCGCTGCATCGGCCAGCGCGGTTTCAGCCTCCGTCCCAGCGCCCGACACAGCATCGCGCAGCGCCTGCCAGCTGGCGAGCGGGCGGCCCGCGGCATCGGCCAGCATGCCCGCCACCTCGCGATAGCCGTCGGCCCGGACGCGGGCATCGTTTGCCATCGCGCCAAGCCCGAGGTCGGGCGGCTCGAGGTAAGTCCGAGACAGCGCCGCCGAGAAGGCATCGGCTGCAGAGGCTCCGGCGGCAGTTGCAGCACCCTCGAACGGGTTGCCGATCCGTGCCAATTCCACCGGGTCCAGCGTGCCGATCCGCACCCCACCTTCGCCAACCGCCCAGTCGGGCAGCAGGTCCAGCGCGGCGTTCAGACCGTTGATGAAGTTGTTGATCCGGGTGACGACGCCGTTCAGCATCGCCTCGACCCCGGAAATCAGTCCGTTCGCGGCCTGGAAGGTAAAGTCGCCGATGGCGCCGGGCAGGCCGCCCCAGATCGCCACCGCCGCATCATATGCCCCTTGGAAGATTGCAGCCGTCCGGTCGCCGAAACTGATGACGCCTGCGATGGTGCCTTCGAGAGCCGAGAGCCCGGCCGCCTTCAGCCCTTCCCAGCCAGCGGCCATGTTGGCAAAGGCGGCATTGAGCGACAGGCCGATGCGCGACCACACCTCTTTCGCCAGATCGCCAAGCAGACGGAACGCTTCGCCCACGCCGCCCACACGGGCCACCAGCTGCGAAAACTGATAGACCAGTTCCCCGGCGCCGACGATCAGCGCGCCAATGCCGGTCCGGATCAGCGCCCCGCGCAGGAAGACCAGCGCCGTAGCAAGACCGCGTACGGACAGAGCTGCGACAGCGAGCCCCGCCACCCAACGGCCCGCCATGAAGGCGGCAAACGTCGCGGCATAGGTGGCGAGGCGTGCGAGGTTGTCGAAGACCGCGGTGATCGCGCCTCCGATGGGGCCCGTGCCCCGCGCCATGTCGGCCAGCGCGTTCGCCACGGTTTCCAGCGCCGGGGCGACGGCGGCGGTCAGACGATTGGTCAGGCCCAGCCAGATCAGGCTGAGCTTGGCGATCGCATCGCCAGTGCGTTCGATCTGCGCTGCATCGGTCGCGCTGACCGCCACCCCGAAATCCTGCACGTCCTGTGCGGCTTCCCGTAAGGTGGCAGCATCGATGCGCAGGAACGCCAGTGCGGCGCGGTCGCCGAACAAGTCCGACGCCACGGCGGCGCGTTCGGCCTCGGGAACATAGCGCGCCAGGGCGTCCTGGATGGCGACGATGCGCTGATCCAAGGGCAGCGCCCGCAGTTCGGCGGCCGTGAGGTTCAGGCGCTGCAGCGCGTCCACCGCGGAGCCCGATCCGGCTGCGGCTTCCGACAGCCGGGTGGTCAGCTTCTTGGTGGCCTGTTCGATCTCGCCCATCGAGACACCGGCCAGTTCCCCAGCCCATGTGAGCACCTGCAGGCTCTCGACAGTGGTCTTGAGCGAGGCGGCCATGTCGGCCTGCGCGCCGATCATGTCCAGCCCCGAGCGGACCATTGCGACGCCCGCCGCCGCGGCGGCGGCGGTCACCGCGGCAAGCGCGATCCCGGCCTTGCGGGCGAAGCTGCCAAGCCGGGCATTGGCCAGGTCCATCTCGGAGGACAGGCGGCCGAACCCCCGCGACCCCGCCTCGCCGATGCCTTCCAGTTCGGCGCGGACCTGACGGCCACCTTCCGCGACTAGGCGGACGCTGACCCTCTTCTCAGCCATGGCCATCTCCGATCCGTTCGTTTGAGCGGCGCACCATCACCGCCTCGAGCTCGGGCAACAGTTCGGCGACGATAAGGTTGTTGACGCCGAGGGCCTGGGCCATGGCGAGCGCCGCGCCCATGTCCCAGCCGATCACCGCGCCGGGGAGCACGCGGAGCTGGCCGCCGAGGCGGCCAACGAGATCCCAGACCTGCCAACCCTCCGGAGTTTCCGGACGGTTCAGCCGCGCCGGGCAGT
>CAZESN010000167.1:0-5841 GCA_964514775.1 uncultured Rhodovulum sp. | reverse complement strand
CTGTTGGCGGGGCCCCTCGTACTGCCCGATAGGGTTTCCGCCAGTATGAAATCCGAAGGGAGCGGTCGGAGGGAGTGTGCCCGGCACGGGGTGGGCACGCGTGCCCGTTTTTCAACGCATTGATATGAAACGGATACTCCGGGCCGTTAAGCATTAGGAAAGCTCTGTTAACGCGCGCGGGCACGCCCAGCTGGACCCCGATACGATCAAACTGCGACCGTATCAGCCCACCTCCAGAACGATCTTCCCCACGTGATCTGAGCTTTCCATCCGGGCGTGGGCGGCGGCGGCCTCGATGAGCGGGAAGGTCGTGTCGATCACGGGCGCGATGCGGCCCGAGGCGAGGAGCGGCCAGACCTCGCGGCGCAGCTCGGCGGCGATGCGGGCCTTGGCCTCGATCGACTGCGGGCGCAGGGTCGAGCCGGTGACGGTGAGGCGTTTCGTCATCACCTGGGCGAAGTTCAGCTCGGCCGAGGCGCCGCCGAGGAAGGCGATCATCACGAGGCGCCCCTCGGGGGCGAGCGCCCGGACGTTGCGCGGGATGTAGTCGCCCCCGACCATGTCGAGGATCACGTCGACGCCGCGCCCGCCCGTCGCGTGACGGATCTCGGCGACGAAATCGGCCTCGCGGTAGTTGATCGCAAGCTCGGCGCCGAGATCGGTGCAGGCCGCGCATTTCGCCGCCGAGCCGGCGGTGGCGAAGACGCGCGCGCCGCGGGCGTTCGCGAGCTGGATCGCCGTGGTGCCGATGCCCGAGCTGCCGCCGTGGACGAGGAAGGTCTCGCCCGCGCCCAGCCGTCCGCGCTGGAAGACGTTGGTCCAGACGGTGAAGAAGGTCTCGCAGAGCGCGGCCGCCCGGATCATGTCCATGCCGTCCGGGACCGGGAGCGCGTGGCTCTCGTGGGTCAGGGCGTAGTCGGCATAGCCGCCGCCGGGCAGGAGCGCGGTCACCCGGTCGCCGATGCGCCAGGCGGTGACGCCGGGGCCCGTCGCCGCGACCTCGCCCGCCGCCTCGAGGCCCGGCAGGTCCGAGGCGCCCGGGGGTGGCGCGTAGCTGCCGGCGCGCTGCAGGACGTCGGGGCGGTTCACGCCGGCGGCGGCCGCGCGGATCAGGATCTCGCCCGGGCCGGGTTCGGGGACAGGCCGGGTCGCCGGGCGCAGCACCTCGGGCCTGCCGGGGGTGGTGATCTCGACCACGCGCATCGTATCGGGGATCATGCCGCGGCCCTCGTCTGGTGGGCGAAGTCGCGGTAGAGCGCCCAGGCGCGGGCGGCGACCGGGCCGGCGCCGATCTCGCGTTCCTCGAAGCGGGTCACGGGGGTGACCTTGGCGGCGTTGCCGGTGAGGAAGATCTCGTCGGCCTCCATGAAATCCGCCACGCCGAGCGTGGTCTCGATTACCTCCCGGCCGTCGTCGCGCAGGAGGCCGATCACCCGCTGCCGGGTGATGCCGTTGAGGAAGGTGCCGTTCGCCTCCGGCGTCATCACCACCCCGCCCTTCACGAGGAAGACGTTGGTCGAGGCGGTCTCGGCGACGTTCCCCGACTGGTCGAGCGACAGGGCGTTGTGAAAGCCGCGGGCACGGGCCTCGCGGATGATGCGGGCGTTGTTGGGATAGTGGCAGGCGGCCTTGGCGGTGCAGATCGCGCTGTCGGGGCTCGGACGGCGGAAGGACGAGACGGTCAGCGCCAGCGGCCCGGGCGTGCGCATCGGCAGGTCCTCGAGGCAGATCGCCACGGCGGTCGAGGCGGGATCGGCGTCGATGAGCGCGGGCGAGGCCTCGCGCGACCACATCATCGGCCGCAGGTAGAGCGCGCGCTCGGTGCCGAGGCGGAGGATGCCCTCGCGGATGATCGCCGCGATCTCCTCGCCGGTCATCGGCGCGTCGAGCCCCATCGCGGCGGCCGAGGCGATGATCCGGGCGCAGTGGCGGTCGAGGTCGGGGGTCACGCCCTCGAAGGCGCGCGCGCCGTCGAAGACCATCGTGCCCTGCCAGGTGCCATGGTCGGTCGAGCCCATGATCGGGGTGTTGCCGTCGTGCCAGCGGCCGTTGAGCCAGGTCGTGCTCCGCTCTCCGAGCGCCATGACGGGATCCCTCCGGATGTTCGGACCCGCGGGCGCCTCAGCCCCTGGGATGGAGCGATCCCGGCAGGTCGGGTGGGGCAGTATCCCCGGGGGCCCGGACCCGGTCAAGGAGCCGAAGGGGGCCGGCGAGGACCGCGGCGGCGACCGGGTTCTCGCGGACCCTGGCCTTGGCGCTCTCGATCTGCATCACGTTCTCGATCCGGCGCTCGACGAAGGCGCGGGTCGCCGCGAAATCCTCGCTGGTGTCGCCGAGCCAGTAGAGGACCGTCGCCGAATAGACCGCCGAGAGCGTGGTGCGCTTGGTGTACCAGTTGAGATCGCGGCTCTCGTCGCCGAGCGCGGTCCAGATCGTGTCGGCAGTGTGCCAGACCGCCCGCGCCCCGTCGGCCGCGTGGTGGGGCAGGGCGAGGAGCGATGCGGCGCGCAGCACCGCCTCGCGGTCCCCGGCCACGAGCTCGAGCCGGCGGATGATCGCATGGGCGACCCGGTCACGAAAGCGCATGGCCGCGAGATCCCTGTGGGCGAGGTCTTCGGCGAGCTCCGCGTCGCGGGCGTAGTGAAAGGCGAGGGCGAGGTCGACGCCGCCGCGCGGGAAGGCGATCCGGGCGAGGCCCGCGTCGACGCCCGCATCCTCGACGGCCTGGGCGAGCGTGCGGTCGGTCCAGCCGTCGTGGGCGACATGGGGAAGGGCGGCGGCGATGACGGCGTGCCGGGTGGCGGTGATATGCTCGTCCTCGCTCGGCCGCTCTGTTGTCATGGTGACGTATCTCCCCTGGTTTCGGTCCGGTTTTCATGATCCGGGCAATGGACAGCCCGGCATGAGGTGGCTATATAGCGGCGTTCTGTCGAATATCGAAACTCTGGCATGCGGAAAGGTGGTGAAATTCCTTGCAGGTAATGGTTCGTGACAACAACGTCGATCAGGCGTTGCGCGCGCTCAAGAAGAAGCTGCAGCGCGAAGGCGTCTTCCGTGAGATGAAGCTGAGGCAGCATTTCGAGAAGCCGTCCGTCAAGAAGGCCCGGGAGCGGGCCGAGGCCGTCCGCCGCGCGCGCAAGCTGGCGCGCAAGAAGGCGCAGCGCGAAGGTCTGCTCTGACGTAGCCCTGACCGACTGGTCACGACACGGCGGCGCCATGGGGGCCGCATGTCTCGCCAGATACGGGAAAGCAAGACGCGCCCCGCCATGAAGCCCGGGAGAGACCCGGAAACGCCTCATGGGGGAGCGCGCATCCGTGCCGCGAGGCGGCACGGCAAACCTGCACTCCCCGGCACGGGTGGACAGGCAGCGACGCCGGCGACCGGACGATCCTCCCTCCTCCAGCCATCACCGGATCCCCTGATGACCAGCCCCGAAATCGGTCTCGATACCTTCGGCGACGTGACTTTCGCGCCCGATGGCAGCCTGTTGCCGCAGGACCAGGTGCTGCGCGACGTGGTCGAGGAGGCGGTTCTCGCCGATCAGGTGGGCGTCGATTTCATCGGGCTCGGCGAGCATCACCGCGACGATTTCGCGATCTCGTCGCCCGAGATCGTTCTCGCGGCCATCGGCGCGCGCACCCGGCGCATCCGCCTCGGCACGGCGGTGACGGTGCTCTCCTCCGACGATCCCGTGCGGCTGGTCCAGCGGTTCGCCACGCTGAACGCGCTCACCGGCGGGCGCGGCGAGGTGATCGTCGGGCGCGGGTCCTTCACCGAGAGCTTCCCGCTCTTCGGGTACGACCTTTCGCAGTACGAGGTGCTGTTCGAGGAGAAGCTCGACCTTCTGACGGCGCTCCTGAGGGGCGGCGAGGTGAGCTGGAAGGGCTCGCATCGCGCGCCCTTGACGCGCCAGCGGATCTGGCCGCCGCTCGGTCCCGAGGGGCTGAAGGTCTGGGTCGGGGTCGGCGGCAGCCCCGAATCGGTCCTGCGCGCGGCCCGCCACGACCTGCCGATGATGCTCGCGATCATCGGCGGCGATCCGGCCCGATTCGCGCCCTATGCCGATCTCTACCGGCGGGCCGCCGCCGAGATGGAGCATGCGCCGCAGCCGATCGGGGTGCATTCGCCCGGTCATGTGGCGGCGACCGACGCGCAGGCGCGCGAGGAGGTCTGGCCGGGCTATCAGGCGCTCAACAACCGCATCGGCCGCGAGCGCGGCTGGCCCCCGGTCACCCGCGAGCGGTTCAATGCCGAGATCGACCACGGCGCGCTGCATGTCGGTGCGCCGGAGACCGTCGCGCGCAAGATCGCCCGGACGCTCAAGGCGGTCGGCGCCCAGCGCTTCGAGATGAAATACTCGAACGGGCCGATGCCGCACGCGCATATGATGACCAGCATCGAGCTCTACGGCACGAAGGTCATCCCGATGGTGCGCGACCTGCTGGCCTGAGCAGGCCCGCCCGGGTCCCGGGGCCGGCGAATCGGGCTTGGCCCCGGCCGGCGCGGCCGCCATCATGGCCCCTCGCAGAGGGCCCGCGGACCCGACTGCACAGGGAGACCCACCATGGAGACCACCCAGCTGCACCGCGGCCGGCTCTTCGACCACATCCAGCTCGTCGTGCGCGACCTCAAGGCCAGCCAGGCGTTCTACACGGCCGTTCTGGGGGTTCTGGAGATCCCGGTCGTCTCGACGACCGACGACTTTTTCTGGGCGGACGAGCTCGTGGTGTCCTCGGCGGACAGCCCGGCGGCGCTGGGGGTCCTGACCGGCCGTCACCACCTGGCCTTCCAGGCCCGGGACCGCGCGACCGTGGATGCCTTCCACCGCGCGGCGCTGGCCAGCGGCGGACGCGACAACGGCGCCCCCGGCGAGCGGCCCTACCACCCCGGCTACTACGCGGCTTTCGTGCTCGATCCCGACGGCAACAACGTCGAGGCGGTCTATCACGGCGAGGCCCGGCGCAGCGCGCCCTCCGTGGTGATCGACTTCTAGAGGCGCGCCCGGCCCCGGTCCGCCGGGATTGCCCGTCCGGATCAGGCCGTTTCCGGTTGATCGCTTGAGGGAAGGCCGCGCGTTCTTCTCTTTTTTGCACGATTTGACCGTTGGCAAATCGTGACGCGCCTGCCTGCCCCCGGCAGGCGCGTTCCGCGCCCGCCAGGCAGCCGCGTCACGATCCCCGGTGTACGTGACCTCCATGCAGGCAGTGGACGGCCTCCGGGCTCGCGCCCTCCAGCCGTGGACCGGGGCGAGGCAATGCCTCGCCTCGTCCGGTCCCGGGGGCGGATTTCACCGGAGCGATCAATCGGAAACGGTAGCAGGCCGGCACACCGCCAGCGCCCCTTTTCCCGACCCGGGCCAGCGGATATACGCCCCCCATGTCCGAGCACCCTTCAAACGCCCCCGCCCTGCCGCCCGAGATCGCCCGGCGCCGGACCTTCGCCATCATCGCCCATCCCGATGCCGGCAAGACCACGCTGACCGAGAAGTTCCTGCTCTACGGCGGCGCGATCCAGATGGCGGGCCAGGTCCGCGCCAAGGGTGAGGCACGGCGCACCCGCTCGGACTTCATCAAGCTCGAGCAGGAGCGCGGCATTTCTGTCTCGGCCTCGGCGATGTCGTTCCCGTTTGGGGAATGGTGGTTCAACCTCGTCGACACGCCGGGCCATTCGGACTTCTCCGAAGACACCTACCGCACGCTGACGGCGGTGGATGCCGCGATCATGGTCATCGACGGCGCCAAGGGCGTCGAGAGCCAGACGCGCAAGCTCTTCGAGGTCTGCCGGCTGCGCGACCTGCCGATCCTGACCTTCTGCAACAAGATGGACCGCGAGGCGCGCGA
>CAZESN010000166.1:0-5874 GCA_964514775.1 uncultured Rhodovulum sp. | reverse complement strand
ATCACCGAGGGCCAGTTCTACCTGCGCGAGGGGCGGATCGACCCGTTCGGCTCGCTGTCGCGCCTCAAGCAGCATGTCATCGGCAAGGAGACCCGCGAGGACCACTCGACGGTGATGAACACCATGATCCGCCTCTATTCCGGCGCGCGCGACGCCCGGCGCAAGCAGGCCATGGCGTTCGATCTCTCGGAATACGACGAGCGGCTGCTGCGCTACGGCGCGCTCTTCGAGGCGCGGTTCATGGATCTCTCCGTCGCCCTGCCGATCGAGAAGGCGCTCGATCTCGGCTGGAAGACCATGGCCGAATGCTTCGCGCCCGAGGAGCTCCTGGTGCGCGAGAGCCTGATCGACAAATACTATCCGCGCGCGGCCGCCTGAGCCATGGCGCGGGTCCCGCTCTCGAAGTCGCAGCTGTCGCGCGAGAAGGAAAACCTCGCCTCCTATGGCCGCTACCTGCCGGCGCTCGACCTCAAGCGCCAGCAGCTGATGGGGGCCCGCGCCCAGGCCCGGCGCGAGATCGCCGGGATCGAGGCGCGGATCGCCGAGGCGGTGGCCGAGGCCGGCACGGCCCTGCCGATGCTCGCCGACCGCCGGATCGGGCTCGACGGGCTGGTGCGGCTCGGGGCGGTCCGCACCCGCATGCAGAACATCGCCGGCGTGCGGCTGCCGGTGGTCGAGCATGTCGAGGTGATCCGCGCGCCCGTCGGCCGGATGGTGCGCCCGCACTGGATCGACGCGGTGGCCGAGCGGCTCGCCGAGGCGATCCGGCTCCGGGTCGAGGCCCGGGTCGCCGCCGACCGGCTCGCGTTGATCGAGGCGGCGGTGGTGCGCATCACCCAGCGGGTCAACCTCTTCGACAAGGTGCTGATCCCGGAATCGCGCGAGAACATCCGCCGGATCAACCTCCATCTCGGCGACGCCGAGCGCGCGGCGGTGGTGCGGGCCAAGATCGCCAAGCGCAAGCGCGCCCTCGAGACCGGTCCGGAGGCGGCAGGCGCATGAGCATCGTGGCGATGCAGCGGGTGACGCTCTGCGGGATCGCCGCCGACAAGGCGGCCGTCATCGAGGGCCTGCAGGCGCTGGGGGCGGTCCATGTCATCCCGCTGCGCGCGCCCGAGCCGCTGGCGCCCCGGGACCCGGCGTCGCGCCGGCGGGCCGAGACCGCGCTGCGGCACATTCTCGACGCGCCCGAGCGGCTGCGTCCCTACCAGCGCACGACCCGCTTCGATCCCGCCGCGGTGATCGAGGAGATCATGGCCAACCGCCGGCAGATCCGGACGCTGTCCGACCGCCGCGACGAGCTGCACGCGCTGGTCGAGGGGCTCGCCCCCTGGGGCGACTTCACCCTGCCCGATGCGGATGCGATCGGCGGCGAGCGGCTCTGGCTCTATGCCCTGCCCCTGCAGGACCGGGCGGCGCTCGACCGTGTCGAGCTGCCCTGGGCGGTGGTCGGGCGGACGCCGACCGCGCATCTGGTGGTGGTGATCTCGCCGGTCGAGCCGCCGGTGACGCTCCTGCCGGTGCCGCGCACGCGCGCCGGCACGGCGCCGCTGAGCGCGCTGCGCGTCGAGCTCGAGGCGCTCGAGATCGACCTCGAGAAGGCCGAGCGCCTGCGCGCCGAGCTCAGCCGCTGGCGGCGCCTGCTCGCCGCCGATCTCGCCGCCGCGCAGGACAGCGACGCCCGGCGCGAGGTCGCCGAGCAGACGCTCGACGCGGGCGAGGTCTTCGCCCTTCAGGGCTGGGCGCCCGCCGATGCCCTGCCCGCGATCCGCGCCCTCGCCGATGCCCGGGGGCTCGCGCTGGTGGCCGAGGAACCCGGGCCGGGGGACGCGCCGCCCACCCTGCTGCGCCAGGACGACGACCGGCTCGAGATCGGGGCGGATCTCACCAACTTCTTCCGCAATCCCGCCTATGGGAGCTGGGACCCGAGCCTCATCGTCTTCGCCTCCTTCGCCGTCTTCTTCGCGATGATCGTCGCGGATGCCGGCTATGCGGCGCTTTTCGTCCTGCTGACCGCCGTCCTCTGGCGCCGGCTGGCGCGCAGCGCCACGGGCCGGCGGGCGCGGGTGCTACTCGCGGCCCTGTCCGGGGCCTCGCTCGTCTACGGGGTGATGGCCGGCTCCTATTTCGGCGTGGCGCCGCCCGAGGGCAGCCTCCTCGCCGGGCTGAAGGTTCTCGACGTCGGGAACTTCCAGTCGATGATGGTCGTCTCCGTCGGGGTCGGCGCGCTGCATATCGCCATCGCGCTCGCCACCACCGCCTGGCTCAACCGGGGCACGCCCCGGGCGGTGACCGCGCTCGGCTGGCTCGGGACGATCGCGGGCGGGCTCGCGATCTGGCTCGGCGGCGATCTGCTGCGGGCCGCGGGGGCGCTGCTGCTCGTGGCCGGGCTCGGCGCCGTCTTCTGGGGCGGGGCGAGCACGCGGCCGGTCACGCGGCCCCTCGACTGGCTCCTGCGTGTCGCCGACGGGGCCATGGGCCTGACCAATGCCACCAAGCTCTTCGGCGACATCCTGAGCTATCTGCGGCTCTTCGCGCTCGGGCTCGCCTCCGCCTCGCTCGCCGCCACCTTCAACCAGCTCGCCGGGCAGGTGCAGGCCGCCATCCCCGGGCTCGGCGTCCTGCTCGCGATCGCGGTGCTCCTCTTCGGGCATGCGATCAACATCGTCATCGCCATCATGAGCGGCGTGGTCCACGGCCTCAGGCTCAACTACGTCGAATTCTTCGGCTGGGGCCTGACCGAGGAAGGTTATCCGTTCCGCGCGTTCGCAAGAAGGGAGTCCCCCGCATGAACGAACTCATCGTGCTACTCGGCTGGCTGGGGATCTTCTCGCCCGTCGCGGGCGGCGCCATCGGCTGCGCGATCGGCGTGGCCATCGCCGGCCAGGCCGCGATCGGCGCCATGCTCGAGACCGACAGCGGCTACGGCCGCTTCATCGGCGCCGCCGCGATCCCCTCCTCGAACGTGATCTACGGCATCGTGGTGATGTTCGCCCTCCAGCGCAACGTCACCCCCGAGAACGGCGGCGCGCTCTTCGGCATCGGCTTCGCCCTCGGCCTCGCGCTGATGATCGCCGCCGTCTGGCAGGGCCGGGCCGCGGCGAGCGCCATCGCCGCCTCCAAGAACAAGCCCGAGATCTTCGGCCTTGCCCTCGCGCCCGCCGCCATCGTCGAGGGCTTCGCCGTCTTTTCCTTTGTCTTCGCGCTGGTGCTCGCCGGCAACATCGGGGCCTAGGCCATGGCCGGAACCCCCTCCGCCACAAAGACCACCTCCGGCGTCGAGACGCTGATCGCGCGGCTGCGCGACGACGGCGTCGCCGCCGGCCGCCTCGAGGCCGAGCGCATCGTCGCCGAGGCCGAGACCCGCGCGCGCCGCATCCTCGACGCGGCCGAGGCCGATGCCGGCACCCGCCGCGAGACGGCCCGCCGCGAGGCCGAGGCCCACCGGCGCGCCGGCGAGGACGCCCTGCGCGCCGCCGCCCGCGACGCGATCCTCGACCTCAAGGAGCAACTCTCGCGCCGCTTCGCCGAGGATGTCGGCAAGACCGTCTCGGGCGCGATGCGCGACGAGGACCTGCTCCGGCGCATGATCCTCGCCGTCGCCTCCCGCGCCCGCGACGAGGCGCGGCTCGACGACGGCGGCGCGCTCGAGGTGATCCTGCCGCGCTCGGCGGTCGGCCTCGACGAGTTGCGCCGCAGCCCCGAGGAGCTCTCCGAGGGGTCGCTGAGCCACTTCGCCGCCGCCACGGCCGCCGAGATGCTGCGCGAGGGCGTCACCCTCGGCCGCGCCGGCGACGACCGCGGCGGCATCCGGCTCCGGCTGACCGATCGCGGGGTCGGCATCGACCTCAGCGACGCGGCGGTGGCCGAGGCGATCCTCGCCCATCTCCAGCCCCGCTTCCGCGCCCTGCTCGAAGGGGTGGTGAAGTGATCCGCGACCGCGATCCCTATGTGATGCTGATGGCGAGCCTGCCCGCCATCGGGCTCCTGTCGGAGCGCGAGCCTCCGATCAATCCCACCCGCCTTGCCGAGCGGCTGGGGCAGCTCGCCCCCGCCCACGGCGCCGAGCTCGAACGGGTGCGCTCGATCCTGTCATGGGACCGGCTCGCGATCGGGGACGACGACCCGACCTTTCTCGAACGGGCGGCGGCGGTGATCGCGCGCATCGAGAGCCCGGCCCTTCGCGCCGCCGTGGAAGAGCGGCTCGAGATCCGCACCGTGCTCGCGGCCCTCGGCCGCCGCCATGCCGGCGAGGATGCTCCGGCCGCGGACACGCCCTGGGGGTTCGGGCGCCATGTCGCCTGGATCCGGGCCAACTGGTCGGTGCCGGACTTCGGCCTCGGGCGCACCTATCCGTGGCTGCCGGCGGCGCGCGAGATGCTCGAGAAGGGCGACAGCGCCGGCCTGGAGCGGCTGGTGCTCGAGACCGTGTGGAACGCGATCACGCGGCGCGCGGCCGGCCATGCCTTCGATTTCGAGGCGGTGGCCTTCTATCTGATGCGCTGGTCGCTGGCCGAGCGCTGGGCCGGCTATGACGCGGATGCCGCCAGCCTGCGCTTCGGCGAAATGCTCGATGCGGCGATGGACGCGCCGGCGGAGGAAGCGGCATGACCACGAGTGAACGCCCCAGGCGGCCCGCCCGCAGCCGCAAGACGGCCGCCCCGCCCCGCGACCCCGCCGTCGCGGCCGTCGTCGAGACCGACGAGGGCCCTGCCGCCCGCGTCTCGGCGGTACAGGAGGACATCGTCCGCCTGCGCCTGACCGACCCGTCGCGCGGCCGGCTGGTGAAGAACGAGGTGGTCTACATCCGCCCCGCCCGCGCGCCGCAGGAACGGCTCAAGGCCGAGGTGCTGCGGGTCATGGGCGACAGCGCCGATGCGCAGGTCTTCGAGAGCACCGAGGGCGTCGGCCTCGGCGATGCCGTCGAGCAGACCGGGCTCCTGCTCTCGATCCGGCTCGGGCCGGGCCTGCTCGGCTCGGTCTACGACGGGCTTCAGAACCCGCTCGAGGCGCTCGCCGCCGGCCACGGCACCTTCCTGCCGCGCGGCGTCTCGGCGCCGGGGCTCGACCCGGCGGCCAAATGGTCCTTCACCGCCCGGGTGCGCATCGGCGACCGGCTGCGCGGCGGCGATACGGTCGGCACCGTCCCCGAGGGGCCCGTCATCCACAAGATCATGGTCCCCTTCGACCTCGACGAGACCTTCGAGGTGGCCTGGCTGCGCGACGGCCCGGTCACGGTCGACGAGCCGGTCGCCCGCATCCGCGCGAAATCCGGCGCCGAGCGCACCCTCACCCTCGCCCAGGACTGGCCGGTGCGCGTGCCCCTGCCCCGCCGGCTGCTCGGCCAGGGCTGGTCGACGCGGCTCTTCCCCGACCAGCCGATGATCACCACCCAGCGGATCGTGGACACGTTCTTCCCGGTCGTGCAGGGGGGGGCCGCCTGCATCCCCGGCCCGTTCGGCGCCGGCAAGACCGTGCTCCTGAACCTGATCGCGCGCCATGCGGACGTGGACGTGGTGGTGCTCGTCGCCTGCGGCGAGCGGGCGGGCGAGGTGGTCGAGACCATCACCGACTTCCCGCGCCTCAAGGACCCGCGCACGGGCGGCTCGCTGATGGACCGCACGGTGATCGTCTGCAACACCTCGTCGATGCCGGTCGCCGCGCGCGAGGCCTCGATCTACACCGGCATCGCCATCGGCGAGTATTACCGCCAGATGGGCCTGCGCACCCTGATCATCGCCGACAGCACCTCGCGCTGGGCGCAGGCGATGCGCGAGACCTCCGGGCGGCTCGAGGAGATCCCGGGCGAGGACGCCTTCCCCGCCTATCTCGACAGCGCCATCAAGGGTGTCTACGAGCGCGCGGGCCGGATCC
>CAZESN010000165.1:0-5878 GCA_964514775.1 uncultured Rhodovulum sp. | reverse complement strand
GCGCTGATCGGCCCGAACGGCGCCGGCAAGTCCACCCTGATCGGCCTGATCGCCGGAACCATCCGTCCCGACGCGGGGTCGATCCGCTTCGCCGGCCGGGACATCGGCGGCCTCGACCCCGCCGGCCGGGCGCGGCTCGGCCTCGCGCGCAGCTTCCAGGTCTCGTCGCTCGCGCCCGAGATGAGCGTGCTCGAGAACGCCGTGCTCGCGGCGCAGGGCGCGGGCGGGCGGAACTATCGCTTCCTGCGCCCCGCGCTTTCCGACCCCGCCCTCACCGGGCCGGCGCGGGCGGCCCTCGACCGGGTGGGCCTCAACGGGCGCGAGCGGATGGCCGCGGGGGACCTGTCGCACGGCGAGCGCCGGCGGCTGGAGCTGGCCATGGCGCTCGCCCTCGACCCGCGCGCCTTCCTCCTCGACGAGCCGATGGCGGGCATGGACAGCGCCGGTTCCCGCGAGATGACCGCGCTCATCGCCGAATTGCGCGCCGAGGCGCCGGTGCTGCTGGTCGAGCACGACATGGACGCGGTCTTCGCCCTCGCCGACCGCATCTCGGTGCTGGTCTACGGGCGGATCATCGCCACCGGAACGGTGGCCGAGATCCGCGCCAATGCCGCGGTGCAGGACGCCTATCTGGGGCAGGACGCATGAGCCCGGTGCTCACCCTCGAAGGCGTCACCGCCTTCTACGGCCAGGTCCAGGCCCTGCACGGCGTCAGCCTGACCGTGGGCGAGGGCGAACTCGTCGCGCTCCTCGGCCGGAACGGCATGGGCAAGACCACGACGATGCGCGCCATCACCCGCCTCAACCCGCACCGCGCGGGCAGCATCCGCCTCGCAGGCACCGACCTCGCCCGCCTGCCCCCGCACCGCGCCGCCCGGCTCGGCCTCGGGCTGGTCCCCGAGGGCCGGCGCATCTTCGCGGGGCTGACCGTCGCCGAGAACCTGACCGCCGCCGCCCGCCCGGGGCCCTGGGACATGGCCCGCGTCACCACCCTCTTCCCGCGCCTCGCCGAGCGCCGCGGCCAGCGCGCGGAAACCCTCTCGGGCGGCGAGCAGCAGATGCTCGCCATCGCCCGGGCGCTGATGACCAACCCGTGCCTCATGCTGCTCGACGAGGCGACCGAGGGCCTAGCCCCGGTCGTCCGCCAGGAGATCTGGAGCGCGGTCGCCCGGCTCAAGCGCGAGGGGCTCGCCATCCTCCTCGTCGACAAGCCGGTGCGCGAGCTTCTCGCGGTTGCCGACCGGGCCGTGATTCTCGAACGCGGACGCGATGTCTGGCAGGGTCCGGCGGACGGCCTCACACCGGAGATCACCGGCCGCTGGCTGGGCGTCTGAGCCAGGAACCAGGGGCCCGCCCCGCCCCTGCGGGTTCCACCGGTCGATGAAACCGGCATGATTTCGCCCATGGCGCGACTCCCGCAGCCACCGGACTTGAGCCGTGTGGAGACCACCTCTAGACCTCGTCGCATCGAAAACGGCGCAGGCGGAATGCCGACGGGGCACCTCCAGCTTTGCGAAAACGGAACGGGACCATTGGGCGCAGCTCTCAACATGGCAGTCGGGACGAGTACCGCTCCATGCTGTCGTGGCCGCCTCGCCCGGCTCCGGGGCCATATCCGGTCCCGCCTGCGCCTTCGCGTCCGGCAGGCCAGAGCATCGCTCTGGACCGGCCTGTGGGCCGACGCGCAACCATGACCGAATCCGCGTTCTGACGCGGATCCAGCAGTCATCGCAATAGTATCTGTTGCCGGGCACCATCCCGGCACGCGTATCCGTGCGCCGACCTCTCGCGCCTGGTCAGTAATGTTTTGTTAGCATGCGCCATTTACGTGGCTTTTTATGAAACCTGAACGCAGGAGAACTCCGAGCGCATGGCAACGTTCAATGTGTCGACATCCGCACAACTGAAATCCGCTATCTCGCAGGCAAGTGGCGGCGACGTGATCCGACTGGCCCCCGGCAACTACGGTTCGGTCGATATCAACAAGGAGAAGTTCGGCAGTACCGTCACGTTCGTCTCCGCCGACGCAAAGCGCCCGGCCGTGATCGAGTCGCTCAAAGTCGTCAACTCGGAGAACATCCGCTTCGACGGCCTCAAGTTCGACTTCACCATCGGCACCGGCGGCAGCAAGCCCTTCGCCGTCCAGTTCGCCAACAAGATCACCTTCACCAACAACGTCTTCGACGGTGATCTCGTCGGCCGCTACCCGACCTACGGCAACGGCCTGACCGTGAACGACTCGACCAACATCACGGTCCAGAACAACGAGTTCTTCCACTTCATGCGTGGCGCCGAGTTCCGCAAGGTGACGGGCCTCAACATCGTCAACAACGAGGTCCACAACGTCGCCGGTGACGGCATGGTCTTCGCCCAGATCCGCAACGGGCTGATCCAGGGCAACGACATGCACAGCATGAAGGGCGACCCGAAGAGCAACTACCACAAGGACGTCTTCCAGTTCTGGACCACCTCGACCGACGTCGGCACCCAGAACGTCGTCATCCGCGGCAACCGGATCGAGACCGGTGACGGATCGACGCAGAGCATCTTCTTCGGCAATGCCGTCGGCAAGACGCCCGCGAACTTCTTCTACAAGGACATCGTGATCGAGAACAACGTGATCGTGGCCGGCCACTATCACGGGATCACCATTGAGGAAGGCAACGGCGTCGCCATCCGCAACAACACCGTGATCCAGGACATGACCACCGGCTTCAACGGCCAGGTCAACATGCCCCGGATCACCGTCAGCGACACGTCGAAGAACATCACGGTGAGCGGCAACACCGCCCATGAGGTCCCGAACGCGAAGGGCGGCTGGGCCATCGTCAACAACAAGATCGTCTCCAAGGGCTACAAGATCTCGGACGGCGACAAGGGCGTGATCCCCGCCCCCGAGCTGCCGTCGGTGTCCCCGAGCCCGCAGCCGGACAAGGGCGCCGGCGCACCGCAGCCGGCACCCACACCCGAGAAGCCGGCGAACCCGGCGCCGGAGACCGACTACGACGGGATCAGCATCGCCAGCCTGACCAAGCCGCAGAGCCAGGCCTTCTACGCCCAGCTCGCCCGCGACGTCGGCGCCGAGTTCCGCGCCAACGGCAACGGCGGCGGCACCGACGCGGTCGTCCTGGCCTCCGGCTCGACCAGCGTCGCCAGCGCCGGCAACGGCAACAACATCCTGATCGGCAAGCAGGGCGCGGACCAGCTGCTGAGCGGGATCGGCGAGAACATCATGGTCGGTCTCGGCGGCGCGGACAACTTCCGCTTCACCGGCTCGCACGTGCGCGACGACAAGACCGACGCGATCCTCGACCTCAACTTCGCGCAGGGCGACAAGATCTCCTTCCGCGGCTACGATGCCGGCACCTTCAACTCCAAGGGCGGGGGCAACCGGGTCGAGATCTTCGAGAACGGCGCCTCGGTGATCGTCGATTCGATCCTCGACCTCGGCGAGCTCGCCGCCTTCTCCTCGGGGATCTCGGCCTCCACGCGCGGCAGCACCCTGGTGCTCGAGATCAGCCAGAAGGCCGGCGTGCAGGAGCTCGAGCTCGTGAACCTGGCCCAGGCCTACAACGCGATCGATTCGGCCCTGTTCTGACGGGCCCGCGCGGGATGCCCCCCGGGGCATCCCGCTGTTGCCATCGCCCTGCGGCGCGGCATATCTAGAGCGTCCGGGGCCGGCCGCGCGGGGCCGCCCCGATGTGTTTGATGTGAGCGGGAGTTCGGCATGACGCCAGGCATCGACTTCACCCATGTGGTCATGACCCGCTTCAACATGCCGACACCGGGGCGCGAGAGCCAGATCCGCAACCGCCCCGGCTGGCTCGAGGGGCGCTTCGACCTCTTCGAGCGCTACTGCCTGCCCTCGATCGCCGCCCAGACCGCCCCGCGCGAGAACTTCCACTGGATGATCTTCTTCGACGTGGAGACCCCGCAGCCCTTCCGCGACCGCATCGCCGAATGCCAGAAGGTCTTCCCGTTCAAGCCCTATTTCACCGAATTCTTCCAGGCCGAGGGCTGGCCGCGCTCGGTCCGCGAGACGCTGGCGCCGACCACGCCCTGGCTCCTCTCGACCCGGTTCGACAGCGACGACGCCCTCTCCAGCGACCATGTCGCCCGGCTCCAGGCGGCGCTGGCCGCCACGAAGCCCGCCGGGCGCGTGTCGCTCAACATCACCGAGGGCATCATCCTCGAGGCCGGGCGTGTCTATGCCCATTCCCACCCCTGCAACGCCTTCGCGAGCTGGTTCGAGCCCTGGGACGCGGAGGCGCGGACCTGCATGTCGATCAACCACATGCGCATGGCCGAGGTCGGTCCGATCCAGCAGGTCGGCGGCAAGGCCGGCTGGCTGCAGGTGGTCCACGGCGGCAACGTCTCGAACAAGGTCCGCGGCCGCCGCGTCGCGCCCGCAGCGGTGCGCGACCTCTTCCCCGAGGCCGTGCTCGGGCCGCTGAAACCCGCCTCGGGCGCCGAGATCTCGCTCGAGAACATCGTGCTCACCCCGCTGCGCAGCGCCCGCGACGCACTCGTCGCCCGACTGCGCGGACAGGGACGGGCGGCACCCTGATCCGGCCCAAATCCCGGTGAGGGGCGCCCTGCCCCCATTGCATCACTGATTCGCCGCGGCCTAGACTTGCAGGCGAGCGGACCATGCCGACCTGGAGGCGGCACATGCTGGAAAGAGTGGACATGCCCGGCGTCGACGCCGACTTCCTGAACGCCGGACGAGGACCGGGACGCGATCTGCCGGGCCTCGACATGTCGGGGCCGGACCGGTTCATCAACCGCGAGATCTCGTGGCTTGCCTTCAACTGGCGGGTGATGGCCGAGGCGGAGAACCCCTCGGTGCCGCTTCTCGAGCGGGTCCGGTTCCTCGCGATCTCCGGCGCCAATCTCGACGAGTTCTACACCGTGCGCGTCGCCGGCGTCGCCGGCCTCATCCGCGCGGGCGTCACCACCTCCAGCGCCGACGGCCTGTCGCCCGCCGAGCAGCTCCGCCGGATCGAGGCGGATGCGCGCGCCCTGATGGCGCGCCAGCAGGAGGGCTGGAAGGAGCTGCGCCAGCTGATGAAGGCCGAGGGCATCCATGTCCTCTCGACCGCCGAGCTGCGCGGCGCCGACCTCAAGCTGCTCGAGCCCTATTTCTTCGGCCAGGTCTTCCCGATCCTGACCCCGCTCGCCATCGACCCCGCGCATCCCTTCCCGTTCATCGCCTCGGGCGGCTTCGCCATGGGCCTCCAGCTCCGGCGCGACGCCGACGGCACCGTGCTCGAGGCGCTGCTGCCGGTGCCCGCCCAGGTGCCGCGTTTCATCACCCTGCCCGGCAGCTCGCGCGCCCAGATCCGGGTGCTGCCGCTCGAGGGCCTGCTCGAGGTCTTCATCGGCCGGCTCTTCCCCGGCTACACGATGCTCGGCAACTGCGCCTTCCGCATCCTGCGCGACAGCGACCTCGAGGTCGAGGAAGAGGCCGAGGACCTGGTGCGCGAGTTCGAGACCGCGTTGAAGCGCCGCCGCCGCGGCGAGGTGATGCGCCTCGAGATGACCGCCGACGCGCCGGTCGACCTGCGCGAGACCATCGTCGGCGCGCTCGAGGTCGAGCAGCACGAGGTGGTCGAGATCCCCGGCATCATCGGCATCTCGAACCTCGCCGAGCTCTGCAAGCTCGACCGGCCCGAACTGCTCTGGCAGCCGTTCAGCCCGCGCGTGCCCGAGCGGGTGCAGGACTTCGAGGGCGACATTTTCGCGGCGATCCGCCAGAAGGACATGCTGCTGCACCACCCCTACGAGACCTTCGACATCGTGGTGCAGTTCCTCCAGCAGGCCGCGCGCGACCCGGGCGTGGTGGCGATCAAGCAGACCCTCTACCGCACCTCGCGCG
>CAZESN010000164.1:0-5956 GCA_964514775.1 uncultured Rhodovulum sp. | reverse complement strand
CTCGTGCAGGCACTCGAAATAGGCCATCTCGGGCTCGTAGCCCGCCTCGACCAGGGTCTCGAAGCCCATGCGGATGAGCTCGACAAGCCCGCCGCAGAGCACAGCCTGCTCGCCGAAGAGGTCCGTCTCGCATTCCTGGCGGAAGTCGGTCTCGATGATCCCCGAGCGCCCGCCGCCGATCCCGGCGCAGTAGCTCTTGGCGATCTCGAGCGCATTGCCCGACGCGTCGTTGTGCACCGCGACGAGGCAGGGAACGCCGCCGCCCTTCACGAACTCGCCGCGGACGGTGTGGCCGGGGCCCTTCGGCGCCATCATGATGACATCGACGCCCGGCTTCGCCTGGATCAGGCCGAAATGGACGTTGAGCCCGTGGGCGAATGCGATCGCCGAACCCTCGCGCAGGTTGTCATGGATGTGGTTGCGGTAGGTCTCGGCCTGAAGCTCGTCCGGCATGGTCATCATCAGCACGTCCGCCCAGCCGGCGACCTCGGCGATGCCCATGACCTGCAGCCCCTCGGCCTCGGCCTTCTTCGCCGAGGGCGATCCCTCGCGCAGGCCGACGGCCAGATTCCGCGCGCCCGAATCCCGCAGGTTCAGGATATGCGCATGCCCCTGGCTGCCGTAGCCGACCACGGCCACCTTCTTGTCCTTGATCAGATTGATGTCGCAGTCGCGATCGTAATAGACGCGCATCGGCGTTCCTCCTCGTTCCGGTGGCGCGATCATAGGGCTTCCCCGGCGGGACCGATCTCTCCTTTTGCAGAATCTGCCGTGTTCTGCGAAGATCAATCCACCAAATGCCGACTATCCGGAATACTCATGTCCAACCTCGACGATACCGACCGCCGCATCCTGCGCCTGATGCAGGACGAGGATCTGCCCGTGGCCGAACTCGCCACGCGCGCCGGCCTGTCGGCGGGCGCCTGCTGGCGGCGCATCGAGCGGATGGAGCGCGACGGCGTGATCCTCGGCCGGAAGATCGACGTCGACCCGCGCGCGCTCGGCTTCGATGTCCAGGTCTTCCTGCGCATCACCCTCGACAAGACCGAGCCGCGCGCCTTCGACGACTTCCTGCGCGCCACCCGCGACCTACCCGAGGTAGTCAGCATCGAGACCCTGCTCGGCCGCGTCGACGTGCGCATGGACGTCCTCGCCCGCGACCTTGCCCATTACCAGGAGATCTACCGCAGCCGCATCCTCACCCTGCCCCATATCGCCGAGATCGAGGCGCTGATGCTGGTCGCCGACGTCAAGACCTCGCACCGACTGCCGATCTGATGGCTGGTCCCGCGACCATGGATCTCGACGACACCGACCGGGCGATCCTGCGCGTGCTGATGGCTGACGGGGGCCTCAACGCCCGTGCCGTCGGCGCCCGCGTCGGCCTGTCGCAGCCCGCCGCCTGGCGCCGCATCCGGAGGCTCGAGGAAACCGGCGTGATCCGCGGCCGCCACGTGGTGCTCGACCGCGAGAAGCTCGGCTTCACGGTCGTCGTCTTCGTCGGCCTTCGCCTCGCGGTGCGCGGCCGCCTCGACCTCGACGCCTTCGAGCGCGCCGTACAGGCGATCCCCGAGGTCCAGATCGTCCAGCACGTGCTCGGCGTCTACGACTACCGGCTGAAGGTCGTCGCCCGCGACCTCGCGGATTTCGAGCGCATCCTGCGCCGGCGCATCATGACCCTGCCCGGGGTCGGCGCGGTGGAATCGAACGTGATGCTGTCCGAGGAGAAATCGGCCGGACCACCGGTCTGACCTGACCGCCGGGACCGGAACGGTCGAGCCCCCGCCTCGCCCTCGGGGATCATGGCACGCCGCCCCGATTGCCTTTCCCTATGCCACCCATTGGTTGAACCGGATCCCGCCCCGTTCCTACAACACCGGCACGGAACCTCGGGGAGAGCACGATCATGAAAATCGCGACAGTCGCGGCACTGGCAGGCCTGGCCCTGTCCCAGACCGCCCTCGCCCAGGAATCCGGCGTCATCGCCTCCGGCGCCCCCCAGGACATCTTCCTCGAGGTGACCACCGGCCCGAACGGCGAGCCCGTCCTCTCGCAGGAGGAATTCCCCCTGCTCCAGGGCGGCTACTACCGCTTCAACTTCGTCTGCCCGGATGCCGAGCACGATTCGACCGGCTTCCATCTCGCCGTGACCGACATGCTCGCCAACGCCCATCTGCGGGTGGTCAGCGTCGGCGACATCGAGATCTACATGCAGGGCCTGACCTTCCGCGCCATCGAATGCGACGAGGCCGGCGCCGCGCGTTTCAGCTTCCACCCGATGCGCCGCGGCGTCTACGACATCTACGTCCGCGACCACCTCGACCCGCCGCAGGAGGCCTACGGCCGGTTCATCGTCGAATGAGGGGCCGGCGGCACCTCCCGGCGGGCCTCGCGCTCTCCCTCCTCGCAGCCCCGCTCGCGGCGTTCGACGCGGCGGACGTCGAGACCCTCAGGACCGAGCGCTCCTGCTTCGACTGCGACCTGACGGGCGCGGACCTGAGGGGGGTCGATCTCGCCGGCGTCTACATGACGAATGCCGACATGACCGGCGCGAGCTTCGCCGGTGCGGATCTGGAGAACGGCTACCTGCGCTTCACCACGCTGCGCGGCGCCGATTTCAGCGGCGCGAACCTCGGCAACACCAATCTCGAGAGCGCAGACCTCACCCGCGCGACCCTCGCCGGGACACGCATGCCCGGGGCCTCGCTGATCAACGCCTCCGCCAGCGGGGCGGATTTCACGGACGCCGACCTCGCCGGCGCGAACCTTACCCGCACCAACCTGCGCGCGGCGATACTTGTCCGCGCCGATCTGCGCGGCGCCAATCTCACGAGCACGGTTCTCGGCGGCACGGATCTCACCGAGGCCGACCTGAGCGGCGCCACCATCGCCCGCACCAGCCTCTCGGGCGCCCTGCTCTGCCGCACGACCCTGCCCGACGGCACGCGCAGCGACGCTGGCTGCCCCTGAGCCCCCACCTGCGAGGCGCACCTCTGCGCTGGCTTTGACCGGGAAACCTGCGACAATGCCAGGACCCTCGCGGCCAGGAGCTCCCGATGCGCCCCCTGCGGTATTCCATCAACATCACTTTGGACGGGTGCTGCGATCATCGCGCGATCGCACCGGACGAAGACCCGCACCGCCACGCGGCCGCCGCCATCGCCCAGGCCGATGCCCTGATCTTCGGCCGGCTGACCTACGAGATGATGGAAACGGCATGGCGGGCGCCCGCACGGACTGGCGTGCCTGCGGACTGGATGACCGACTGGATGATGCCCTTCGCCCGCACGATCGATGCGGCGAAGAAGTACGTCGTGTCGAACACGCTGGACCGGGTCGACTGGAACGCGGAGATCGTGCGCGGCCGCGATCTGGCAGAGACCGTTCGACGGCTGAAGCAACAGCCCGGCAACGGGCTCTTCGTGGGCGGCGTCACGCTCCCGCTGGCCCTGGCCGAGCTGGGGCTGATCGACGAATACGAGTTCGTGATACACCCGAGGCTGGCGGGCCACGGCCCGGCGCCGTTCGCGGGACTGTCCGATCCCCCGGACCTGAAGCTCGTGGACCGATGGGAGTTCGCTTCAGGCGCAGTGGCGATGCGATACCGGCCAGCGGCGGGATGATGCCGCAATCTTTAGTGAAGACACTGAAAAGCTGAAGCGCTTTCCAGGGTCGGCTCATCTGCCCGTCGGGATGGTTCAGAGCGTCATCGGCGCCCCCGGCACCGGCGGCGCGCCTTCATAGGCCGCCCAGACCGACTGGTCGAAGTGGATGACCGCCCCCGACATCAGCCCTGAATCCTCCGAAGCGAGGAACGCCACTGCCCGCGCCACCTCTTCGGGCTGCACCAGCCGCCCCCAGGGCTGCGCGGCCGACGCCTGTTCCAGCCAGTCGTCCGCCGCTCCGTGGTACGCGCGCTGGATCCGGTCCTCGCCGTCCGAGGCCATCCAGCCGATGTTGAGCTGGTTCACCCGGATCCGGTTGCGCATCAGCGAAAAGGCCGTGTTGCGCGTCAGCGTCGCCAGAGCGCCTTTTGAGGCGCAATAGGCCGAGATGAACGGCTGACCCGCATGGGCCGAGGTCGAGCCGATGTTGACGATCACCCCCTCGACCCCATCGCGGATCATCAGCCGCGCCGCCTCCTGCATCAGGAAGAACGGCCCCCGCACGTTGGTCGCGAACATCCGGTCGAAGAGCTCCTCGGACGTGTCGAGGATCGTGCCCCGGTCGGTGATCGCGGCCGCGTTCACCAGCACGTCGACCCGCCCGAAGGCCGCATCCGCCGCCGCGATCACCGCCCGGCAATCCGCGACCCGCGACAGGTCCGCCTCGATGAACCGCACCGCGCAATCCGTCTCCGCGGCGATCCCGGCCGCCACCGCCTCCCCTTTCGCCGCGCTGCGCCCGCAGGTGAGGATGCCCCGCGCCCCGGCCCGCGCCAGCGCGGCCGCCACCGCCGCCCCGAGCCCCTGCGTCCCGCCGGTGACCACCGCCACCTTGCCGTCGATCCGGTTCATCTCATCCCCCCTCGATCGTGTAGCCCGCGCCCGCCAGCGCCTCCGCCAGCGCCGCCCGGCCGATCCGGGCATACTCCAGCGGCGGGGCCGCCTTCGGGTCCTGCTCCGCCTCGACCACGAACCAGCCCTCGTAGCCGTACCCGGCCAGCCGCTCGCCGATCGCCCGGAAATCGAGCGACCCGTCGCCCGGCACGGTGAAGGCCCCCTTCACCACCGCGTCGAGAAAGCTCTCCCGCCCCCGGTCGAGCCCGTCGATCACCCCCATCCGCACGTCCTTTGCATGGACATGGCTGATGCGGGCGTGGTGCCGGTCGATCACCCGCAGCACGTCGCCGCCGGCGAAGGCCATGTGCCCCGCGTCATAGAGAAGCGGGATCCCCTCCCCCGAATGCGCCATGAAGAGGTCGAGCTCCGCCTCGGTCTCGACCACCGCCGCCATATGGTGGTGATAGGCGAGCGGCATCCCCTGCTCCGCGCACCATTCGCCGAACCCGGTCATCCGGCGGGCATAGGTCTTCATCTCGTCGTCCGAGAGCCGCGGCTTGCCCGCGAGCGGCCGCGAGCGGTCCCCCTGGATCGACCGCGCCGTCTCGCCATAGATGATGCAGGGCGCGCCAACGGCCTTGAAGAGCGCCATCTGCGCCCCGATCCGGTCCTTCTCCGCCGCGATGTCGCCATCGAGAAGCCGCCCCGAGAACCAGCCCCCGCAGACCGAGATCCCGTGCCGCGCCAGAACCGGCCCCAGCACCCCGGCCTCCATCGGAAACCGCCGCCCGGTCTCCATCCCGGTGAACCCCGCCTCGGCCGCCTGGCGCAGGCACTCGTCGAGCGACACGTCGTCCGAGAGCTCCGGCAGGTCGTCGTTCCACCAGGCGATCGGCGATATCCCGAGCCTTGCCCGCATCTCAGACCCCCACCCGCTGCCGCGCCCGGATCGCCTCGTGCGCCGCGCGTGCCGCCCGCACCTCCGCCCGCTCGCTCACCTCCGGCACGCCCACGTCCCAGTCCGCGTCGCCCGGCGTCCAGGCATGGGCGTCCGTGACGATCGCGATCACCGTCGTGCGGTCCGCACTCTTCGCCCAGTCCATCGCCGCATCGAGATCGGCGAGGCTCTCGACCCGCCGCGTCAGTGCGCCCATCGCCCCGGCGTGGGCGACGAAATCGACGGCGAAGGGCGCCTGCACCCGGCTGTCCGCGATCTGGTTGTTGAAGGACGCACCGCCCTTGAAGTTCTGGAGCCGGTTGATCACCGCGAACCCGCCATTGTCGCAGACGACGACGATCATCTTGTGGCCGGTCAGAACCGACGAATAGATGTCCGAGTTCATCATCAGATAGGCGCCGTCGCCCACCATCACGATCGGGGTGCGCGTCGGGTCTGCCATGGCCGCGCCCCAGCCGCCGGCGATCTCGTAGCCCATGCAGGAGAAACCGAACTC
>CAZESN010000163.1:0-5962 GCA_964514775.1 uncultured Rhodovulum sp. | reverse complement strand
CGTTGTCAAATCGTGACGCGCCTGCCTGCCCCCGGCAGGCGCGTTCCGCGCCGCCAGGCAGGCGCGCCACGATTCCCGGTGTGCGCGCCCTCCATTGAGGAAGAAAACGGCCTCCGCGCTCACGCGCTCCAGCCGTGGACCGGGGCGAGGCAGTGCCTCGCCTCGTCCGGTCCCGGGGCAGGGCGTCACTCAGGCGACCACCCGCCCCCCCCCTCCCGGGGCCTCACCCCTCGCGCCCGGCAAAGGCCGCGCAGGGATCCTCCCGCTCGGCCGGCGGCGCCAGCAGCCAGGCGTCATAGGCCGCCGCCGTCTCCGCATCGGGCGGCTCCTCGAACTGGCCGATCGAGAACACGCCCAGCGCCGGCGCCGCCACCGCGAGCTTCGCGGGCACCCCGCGCAGCCGGTGGGCATGGCCGGTGCCGGTGATCACCACCACCTGCGCGTTGCCGGTGATGGTCCGCGCCCAGCGCGCCGCATCGGCGAAGGCCGCGTCGCGCAGCCGCTGGGCCTCGACCAGCCCGGCCAGCATCTCGACCGGGACCGCGTCGCAATGGGCGGCCAGCATGTCGGCCTCGCGCGCCGCCTGCTCGGCCTCGGGGAGGGGCGCGTCGAGCCCGTAGCTCGCCGCATCCGGCCCGAACACCACTGCCGCCCCCTCGGTGACCGCGCGCCGCACCTCCTCGGCCGGCTGCCCGCCGCCGAAGATCCGCGCGTCCGGGGCGGCCTCGAGGATCGGCGCATAGAGCGCGAAATCCGGCCATCCGCTCTCCTCCCAGCCGAGGGCGGCCGCGATCTCGTCGCGCGACGCCCCGGCGGCGCGCAGCCGGTTCACCGCGTCCTCGTGCATCTGCGGGATCATCTCGAAGACGAGCGCGCCGGGCTGGAGCGCGGCCACGATCTCCGCCTGATTGGCATGGTGGCCGGGATTGTCGTGGACCTCGCCGATCACCACGATGTCCGCCCCGCGCGCCGCCGCGATCACCTCCGCCAGATCCGCAGGCTCCGCCGCCAGCGCCCCCGCCGAGACCGCGAGCGAGATCGCCGCAAGGGAGGTGCGCAACATCGGGATCTCCTGGCAGGACGGGTCGGACCCCCGCACCATCGCACAGCTCCGCGCCCGTGGGGAATAGGCAGAGCCGCGCCCCGGTCAGTCCACGCCGGCGGGGGCGAGGTTATGCGCGGCGGCAAGCGCCCGCAGCGTGCCGTCGGCGAGAAGCGCGCCGATCGCCTGGCTGATCTGGGTCTCGAGGAACCGGTCGTTGGCGTTGACCCCGATGCCGAGGTCGACCGGCGTCGTCTGGAACGGCAGCTCGCGCACCACCGCGACGCCCGCCGCCTCCGGGTCGCCGCCGGTCGCGGCATAGACCGCCGCCTCCCAGACGATCGAGCCCCCGGTCGTGCCGTCGAGCGCCCGCTCGAGGGCGGTGCCGTAGTTGCGGTAGGGATGCCGCGGCCAGCGCCGCTCCTCGGGCATCGCCCGGATCAGGGCGGCGAGCTGGTTGTCCTCGATCGAGAAGATCCGGGTGCCGATCGGCCGCGCGGTCGGGATGTCCTCGAGCCGCCGGTAAGCGGGATCGCTCACCACGAGCACGTTCGGCGACGAGAAATAGGGCCGGGTGACCAGCAGCCAGTCGGGATAGTCGCTCGATATGGTGAAGCCCATGAACGCGTCGCAGCGCCCGCGCATCATCAGGAAGAGCTCTTCGGCGGTGAAGGGAATGCGGTAGTCGAGCGCCTCGGCGGCGACGAGCGACTCGATCGGGATGACGTTCGGCGTGACCAGCAGCGCGCCGGCGATCGCCTCGGCGGCGGCGGCGTTGAAATCCGACATCACCGAATTCGCATGCAGGCAGAAGCTGATGGCATCGCCATGCCGGCTCAGCCGGTCCTCGTAGAGGTCGCGCGGCACGTCGGGCGTCTGGGCCGCTGGGGGCAGCGCGGTGCCGAGCAGCGCCAGGGTCGCGACCAGGATGCGGGATGAGCCCATGATGCCTGCCAGCCGTCCGGAAGGAAAACACCCCCGGCGCAGGCGGGCGCCGGGGGAAGCCTCGGGGGCGGTGACTACTTGTTCACCGCGAAGACGAAGATCGCGTTCGACCCGGTCGGGCCGTCGATCTCGGGCACGAGGTCCGTCGCACCCTCGAAGCCGGCGCCGGCGGCATGGGCGATATACTGCACGCCGTCGACCTCGTAGGTGACCGTGTAGCCGAAGGTCCTGGACGGCAGACGCGTCTGCCACAGGATGTTGCCGGTCTCCACGTCATGGGCGCGCAGGTAGCGGTCCGAGCCGCCGTTGAACAGCAGGCCGCCGCCGGTTGTCAGGATCGGCGAGTAGTTCGGCGAGCGCTGCTCGTAGCTCCAGAGCGTGTTGCCCGTCTCGACGTCGATCGCGTCGATCCGGCCGATCTGGTCCTTGCCGGGGGCGAAGGCCTGCACGTTGCGCACGTTGTAGAGGAACTGCGGCGCCGGCTCCCGGTCCGTCCGCGCGGTGCTGTAGATGCACTTGTTGGACAGCGGGAAGAACATCGCGTTCATGTTCGGGTCGTAGGCACCGCTCGGCCAGTCGCGGCCGCCGCCGTAGGTCGGGCAGACGAAGTACTCGACGCCCGCCTCGGACATGACCACGTCCTCGTTGATCGTCACGAGACCGCTGTCATCCTCCACGTCGACGATCAGGTTCTGGTAGTTGGTGTCGCGCGCATAGTAGAAGTCGCCGGTCTCGGAGTTGAAGCTCCAGAGAACGCCGGTCTTGCACGGGATGCCGGTCAGCGTCCGCACCGGATCGTCGCCCGGCCCGGCATTGGCGCCGCGCAGGCCTTCCATGTTCGGGTCGGGACGGATCACGGAATCGATCACCATCATCTCGAAGGTGCATTCCTGGTCCCAGTTGTCGCGCGGCAGCACCTGGTGCTCCCAGACGATCTCGCCGGTCGCGGGCTTGACCGCGAAGCGCGTGTTGGTGCCGGCCATGGTGGCGCCGGCCATGCCGCGCTGGGCCTCGGAGGCGGGGCAGATGCCGGTCGACCCGTAGTGGACGAGATCGTTCTCCGGATCGTAGACGAGCTGGCCCCAGACGCCGGTGCACCAGCGGTTCTCGAAGGGCGAGCCCGCCCAGGTCTCGTCGCCCGGCTCGCCCGGACGCGGGATCACCTCGTTGCGCCAGAGCTCCTCGCCGGTCTCGGCGTCATGGCCGGTGACGTAGCAGCCGAAGGGCGCGACCTGGCACGACGCGCCCGCGAGCACGACGCCGTCGATGACGATCGGACCCGACGAGTTGGTGGCGTAGTAGTCGCCGCCGCGGTCGGTCTCCCAGGCCACCTGGCCGGTCTTCGCGTCGAGGGCGACGACGAAGTTGTCCCAGGTGACGAAATAGACCTTGTCCCCGTAGACGAAGAGCGAACGCTTGCGCTCGCCCCAGCGGCTGTGCAGCTCCTCGACGGTCGGAAGCTCGCGGCGGTACTCCCAGATCAGGTCGCCGGTGACCGCGTCGATCGCCTGGATCACGTCCGCCGGGTTCGGCAGGTACATGATGCCGTCATAGACCGTCGGCGCGGCCTCGTTGATGCCGGCGTTCATCGCCCGCGACCAGACGAGGGTCAGGTCGGCGACGTTGTCCTTGTTGATCTGGTCGAGCGAGCTGTAGCCCCAGCCCTCGTAGTTGCCGCGCAGCATCATCCAGTTGGCCGGATCCGGATCGCGGAGCATCTCGTCCGTGACCGGCTCGAAGCGCTGCATCAGCGGATGATCTGCCGGGTTCGGGCGGTCGGGCGGCAGAGGCGCCTGCGTCTCCGGCATCGGATTGTCCTGGCCCGGGCCGCGCGGCAGCGTCGGCGCCTGGGACAGGGCGGGGTGAGCAATTGCACAAAGGGCGACAGCGCCCCACAGCATTCTCATGGCGTTTCTCCCAAATTCGTCGTCTCTGTCAGTCAGTTCAAACACCTGACATGCGACACGGACAGTAAGGAGTCGTTGCCCCGTATAGTCAACCAGAAATAGTTGTTCCCCAGTCGTCTTGTTGAATATAGATCTTATACTTCAAGTAAAAACGGATATTGTCCGGCGAATAGTCTATTCGCCGGCAACGTGGGCTGTTTGCGTGGCCTCAAGCTGCGGTTGTATCCTCGGCGGGCGTTCTAGTGCTCGTCGAGGAGTGCGTCATGCGCTCCCGGGGCGGCCGGCTCCGGTTCCTCCTCCCCGTCTGCGCCGTCCTTCGTGTAGGTGAGCATGATCCCGGTCATCGAGCGCGACAGGGTCGGCAGCGGCTTCTCGCCTGCGGGGAAGCCCTCGCTGCGCAGAAGATAGGCCGCGGCCGCCGAGTAATCCTCCGGGGGGAGGGAGCCGGGGGCGCCGTCGGGCATGTTCGCGCGGATATATGCGTAGAACTCGCTCAGAGGCTGGTCGGCAAACTTTTCGACCCACGGGCTGGGACCGTGGCATGGCGCGCATTGCGCGGTGTAGACCCCCGATCCGCGGTCGGCCTGTTCGTCGGTATAGACACCATCCCAGACGGATGTCGGCGCATTCTGCGCAAGCGCAGGGGCCGCAACTGCGGCGAGCAGGACGGTTGCGCACAGGGGTGCGAATTTCATCTGGGGCCTTTCCGGCGCTGCGTCGTCGCGCAGCGTCTCGATCAGTTGTTTCCTCCGATCGCTGTCGCATTCCGCGTAATGGGGGAATCCGGCAAACGACTGATTGAATCGTTATCGGTCCGCGATTGGTTTGGCAATGGTCAGGGGGCACCCCCCCCCTTTGCCCGGCGGGTCGGCGCCTGCTATGGCTGCGGCCGATGACACGCGATCCCTTCTCCGGGCCGGCGCCCTCGCTCGCCGATTTCGACGTGCTGGCGCGACGTGGCTTCGAGAGCCTGCCGGCCATGGTGCGCCGGGCCTGCGACGGTCTGCTCGTGCGGGTGCTCGACTTCGCGCCCGACGAGGTGCTCGATGAGATGGGGATCGAGGACCCGTTCGAGCTCACCGGCCTCTACGAGGGCATCGCCCTCACCGAGCGCTCGGTCTTCGACCAGCCGACGCGCCCGGATGCGGTCTGGCTCTACCGCCGGCCGATCCTCGAGGAATGGATCGAGCGCGGCGATGTCGGCCTCGACCGGCTGGTGCGCCACGTCCTCGTCCACGAGATCGCCCACCATCTCGGCTGGTCCGACGACGACATCCGCGCCGTGGACGACTGGACGGAATAGGCTCGGGCCGGACCACGGCATCCCGCCGCGACGCCGTCCGCTCGGGATTGGATGGCGAGCGAAGGAGAATGCCCCCTCCGCGCGGCGCCACGGCCGCTCGCCGCGGAAAAGCTAGCGTCCTTTCCTTTTGCACGATTTGACCGTTGGCAAATCGTGACGCGCCTGCCTGCCCCCGGCAGGCGCGTTCCGCGCCCGCCCAGTCAGGCGCGCCACGATCCTAATCGTCACTGCCCTCCATACAGGAAGAGAACGGCCTCCACGCTCGCGCGCTCCAGCCGTGGACCGGGGCGAGGCAGTGCCTCGCCCGATCCGGTCCAAGGGCTGGGATCATAACCGAAATGCACGAAACGACTGCGCCGGTCACCCGCCGACGCCGTCGGCTTCCCGCAGGCCCCGCAAGGCCATGAAATTAGCGCTTTTGCAAAAAGCGTTTTACTTCAGAATGTTGCCAGCGGTGACACTGTGTCACTGTCGCGGATCACCCCGGATCGCGCCACCGGTTGACGAGCGGATAGCGCCGGTCGAGCCAGAAGGCCTTGGTGGTCATCCGCGTCCCCGGCGCCGACTGGAACCGCTTCCACTCCGCGCCGTAGATCAGCCGCTCGACCCGCCGCACCGTCCCGGCGTTGAAGCCTTCGGCCACGATCTCGGGCACCGACCGGTCGCCCTCGATCAGCATCTCGAGGATCGCGTCGAGCACCGGGTAGGGGGGCAGGCTGTCCTCGTCCTTCTGGTCGGCGCGCAGCTCCGCCGAGGGCGGCTTGT
>CAZESN010000162.1:3148-6040 GCA_964514775.1 uncultured Rhodovulum sp. | reverse complement strand
TCTCGATCTCCGGCTATCACATGCAGGAGGCGGGCGCGAACCTGGTGCAGGAGCTGGGCTTCACGCTGGCCGATGGCAGGGAATACGTGAAGGCCGCGATCGCCTCGGGCATGGACGTCGATGATTTCGCAGGGCGGCTGTCGTTCTTTTTCGCCATCGGGATGAACTTCTTCATGGAGGTGGCGAAGCTGCGCGCGGCGCGCCTGCTCTGGCACCGGATCATGTCGGAGTTCCAGCCGAAGAAGGCGTCGAGCCTGATGCTGCGGACGCATTGCCAGACGAGCGGCGTCAGCCTGCAGGAGCAGGATCCCTACAACAACGTGGTGCGTACCGCCTATGAGGCGATGGCGGCGGCGCTCGGCGGCACGCAGTCGCTGCACACCAATGCGCTGGACGAGGCGATCGCCCTTCCGACCGAGTTCTCGGCCCGGATTGCGCGCAACACCCAGCTGATCCTGCAGGAGGAGACCGGGATCACGCATGTGGTCGATCCGCTGGCGGGTAGCTACTACGTCGAGAGCCTGACGGCGGAACTGGCCAAGGGCGCCTGGGCGCTGATCGAGGAGGTCGACGGGCTGGGCGGCATGACCAAGGCCGTCATCTCCGGCATGCCGAAGCTGCGCATCGAGGAATCGGCGGCGCGCCGGCAGGCGGCGATCGACCGCGGCGAGGAGGTGATCGTCGGGGTCAACAAGTACCGGCTCAAGGAACAGGAGCCGATCGACATCCTCGACGTGGACAACGTGAAGGTGCGCGACGCGCAGGTGGCGCGGCTGGAGAAGATCCGCGCGTCGCGAGACCCGCAGGCCTGGGAGGCGGCGATGGTCGCGCTCGAGGAGACGGCGCGCTCGGGGGGCAACCTGCTCGCGGCGGCGGTCGATGCGGCGCGGGCGCGGGCGACGGTGGGGGAGATCTCGGACGCGATGGAGAAGGTGTTCGGGCGGCACCAGGCCGAGGTGAAGACGCTCGCCGGGGTCTACGGCGCCGCCTATGAGGGCGACGAGGGCTTTGCCGCGATCCAGGCGGATGTGGACCGCTTCGCCGAGGAGGAGGGCCGGCGGCCGCGCATGCTGGTCGTGAAGATGGGCCAGGACGGGCACGACCGGGGGGCCAAGGTGATCGCCACGGCATTCGCCGATATCGGGTTCGACGTGGACGTGGGGCCGCTCTTCCAGACGCCGGAGGAAGCGGCGCAGGACGCGGTCGACAACGACGTGCATGTGGTCGGCATCTCGAGCCAGGCGGCGGGGCACAAGACGCTGGCGCCCAAGCTGATCGAGGCGCTGAAGGCGCAGGGGGCGGGAGAGATCCTCGTCATCTGCGGCGGGGTGATCCCGCAGCAGGACTACGGCTTCCTGAAGGATGCGGGGGTCGCGGCGATCTTCGGGCCGGGGACCAACATCCCGCAGGCCGCCCGCGAGATCCTCGACCTGATCCGGGCGGAGCGGAAAGCGTGAGGGTGTGCGAGGTCGCACAAAACGGCATGCCATTGAAAAAGAACGATATTCCGGATCGCGTTAACCGCAGGGAAACCGTTGCGCGCGGCCGTGCGGGGCGCGGATGATGGCGGGCGGCGGATCCCCGAAGGCCGTGGTCGGCGTGGTGAAATGGGGCAAGCGCTACGGCCCCGACTATGTGAACGTGCTCTACCGCGCGGTGCGGGAGAACCTGAAGCGGCCGCACCGGTTCATCTGCATCACCGACGAGGCCGAGGGGATCGATCCCGGCGTCGAGGTCATCCCCTTCCCGAAGTTCCGGGTGCCGCGCGAGACCTGGCGGCAGAGCTGCTTTCCCAAGATCGCCATGCTGGCGCCGGGGATCGTCGAGGACGACGACATCGTGCTCCAGATCGACCTCGACGTGATGGTCGTGGGCGGGCTCGACGGCTTCTTCGAGCTCTGGGAGCGCAGGCCCGCCTTCTATTCGCTGCGCGAGTGGAACCCGGCGGTGGTGCGCGCGCTGCTGCCGCTGTCGCTCCGGCCCGACCGGGGCACCCAGGGGTCGCTCTATGTCTATCGCGCGGGCGACCAGCGCGGGATGTTCGAGCATTTCGAGGCGAACACCGAATGGGTGTTCGACACCTACAAGAGCGACCGGCACTATTTCCCGAAGATCGCGCGGGACCCGGCCTATCTGCCGGCCGAATGGTGCCCAAGCTTCAAGAACGACTGCCTCTGGTACTGGCCCTTCAGCCTCGTCGCCGGCGAGCCGAAGCTGCCGCGCGACGCCCGCATCCTCGTCTTCCACGGCAAGCCGCGCCCGCTCGACCTGATGGGCCCGCCGGGCCGGCGCTGGGGCACGGGGCGGAAGTTCGGGGACCAGCCGGTGTCATGGGTGCGCGACTACTGGCGGCGCCATGGTGGCCGGCTTCCCGAGGATGCGGCCTGAATGCAGGGCCCGACCTTGGTGGGGCTGTTCTTTCGCACTGCAATAACCCACGCGTCAGCCCAACAAAGGGTTCCATTCCGCGGAATAATGCGCCGCGCCCAATGACATAGTCGCCGGGCAATTGTAAGCACGGTATACTGGACATGGGAGGAAAACAAAGGATGGCAGACAGCAGCAGCGACGCACGGCAGGCCGCGCTCGATTATCACGAGTTCCCGAAGCCCGGGAAGCTCGAGATCCGGGCGACCAAGCCGATGGCGAACCAGCGCGACCTCAGCCGCGCCTATTCGCCCGGTGTCGCCGATGCATGCCTCGCCATCCGCGACAACCCCGCCGATGCGGCGCGGTTCACGTCGCGCGCCAACCTCGTGGCGGTGATCTCGAACGGCACGGCGGTGCTCGGGCTCGGCAACATCGGGGCGCTGGCGTCGAAGCCGGTGATGGAGGGCAAGGCCGTCCTCTTCAAGAAGTTCGCCAACATCGACTGCTTCGACATCGAGGTGA
>CAZESN010000162.1:0-3138 GCA_964514775.1 uncultured Rhodovulum sp. | reverse complement strand
GAGCCGACCTTCGGCGCGATCAACCTCGAGGACATCAAGGCGCCGGAATGCTTCATCGTCGAGCGGCTCTGCCGCGAGCGGATGAACATCCCGGTGTTCCACGACGACCAGCACGGGACCGCGATCGTGGTCGGCGCGGCCGCGGTGAACGCGCTGCGCATCGCGCGCAAGAACATCGAGGAGATCAAGATCGTCTCGACCGGCGGGGGGGCCGCGGGCATCGCCTGCCTCAACATGCTGCTGAAGCTCGGGGCGAGGCGCGAGAACATCTGGCTCGTCGACATCGACGGCGTGGTCCGGAACGGCCGGCCGGGAGAGATGAACGCCGAGAAGGCGGCCTTCGCCCGCGACACCGATCTCGAGACCCTCGGCCAGGTGATCGAGGGCGCGGATCTCTTCCTCGGCCTCTCGGGGCCCGGGGTGCTCACCCAGGACATGGTGCGGCAGATGTCCGAGGATCCGATCATCCTCGCGCTCGCCAATCCCTATCCGGAGATCTCGCCCGAGGACGCGCGCGCGGCGAACCCGCGGGCGATCATCGCCACCGGGCGGTCGGACTATCCCAACCAGGTCAACAACGTCCTCTGCTTCCCGTTCATCTTCCGCGGCGCGCTCGACGTCGGCGCGACCACGATCAACGACGAGATGGAGATCGCCTGCGTCGAGGGGATCGCGGCGCTGGCGCGGGCGTCGTCGAGCGCCGAGGCGGCGGCGGCCTATCAGGGCGAGCGGCTGAGCTTCGGGCGCGAGTATCTGATCCCGAAGGCGTTCGACCCGCGGCTCCTGGCCATCGTCGCCGGCGCCGTGGCCGGGGCGGCGATGGAGACCGGGGTGGCGACGCGCCCGGTCGAGGATCTGCAGGCCTACAAGGACGGGCTCAACAACTCGGTCTTCCGCTCGGCCTTCATCATGCGCCGGGTGTTCGACGCGGCCCGGCGCGCCGGCCGGCGGATCGTCTTCGCCGAGGGCGAGGACGAGCGGGTGCTGCATGCGGCCCGCGCCATGGTCGAGGAGGGCGGCAACCAGCCGATCCTGATCGGCCGCCCCGACGTCATCAACATGCGCTGCGAGCGCCACGCGATCCCGCTGGAGATCGGCCGGGACGTCGCGGTGGTGAACCCCGAGGACGACCCGCGCTACCGCGAGTACTGGGGCACCTATCACGCGATCATGCAGCGGCGCGGCGTCACCCCGGACCTCGCGCGCGCGATCATGCGCACGAATGCGACGGCGATCGGCGCGGTGATGGTGCATCGCGAGGAGGCCGACAGCCTGATCTGCGGCACCTTCGGCCAGTACCTGTGGCATCTGCGCTATGTGAGCGAGGTTCTGGCCGGGCGCGATCTCAGCCCGATCGGGGCGCTGTCGCTGATGATCCACGAGCGCGGCGTGCTGTTCGTGACCGACACCCAGGTCAACTCGATGCCGACACCGGAGCAGATCGCCGAGACGGTGATCGCGGCGGCGCGGCATGTGCGGCGCTTCGGGCTGGAGCCCAAGATCGCGCTCTGCTCGCATTCGCAGTTCGGCAACCTCGACATCGACTCGGGGCGTCGGATGCGGGCGGCGCTCGAGATCCTCGACGCGCAGCGGCTCGACTTCGACTACGAGGGCGAGATGCATTCGGATGCGGCGCTCGACCCTGAGTTGCGCGAGCGGATCTTCCCGAACGCGCGCTTCACCGGGCCTGCGAACGTGCTGGTCTTTGCCAATACCGATGCGGCGAGCGGGGTTCGCAACATCATCAAGGCTGTCTCGGGTGGACTCGAGGTGGGGCCGATCCTGATGGGGATGGGCAACAAGGCGCATATCGTCACGCCGTCGATCACGGCGCGCGGTCTGCTGAATATCGCTGCGCTGGCGGGAGGGCCGGTCAAGAGTTACGGCTAACTTTCAAAGGTGGGGGAACCCTTATGGGCTATCGCGAGGTCTATGACGGCTGGCGGGAGGATCCCGAGCGCTTCTGGCTCGAGGCGGCGCAGGCGATCGACTGGATCCGGCCGCCGGAGCGCGCGCTCGACGACAGCCGCGCCCCGGTCTACGGCTGGTTCGCGGATGCGACGTGCAACACCTGCTACAATGCCGTCGACCGCCATGTGGAGGCCGGGCACGGCGATCGGACCGCGATCATCTACGACTCGCCGGTGACCGGCGCCAAGGCGAGGATCTCCTACCGCGAGCTTCTCGCCCAGGTCTCGAGCCTCGCCGGCGCGCTGGCGGCGCGCGGGGTCACCAAGGGCGACCGGGTCATCATCTACATGCCGATGGTGCCCGAGGCGCTGGTGGCGATGCTCGCCTGCGCCCGGATCGGGGCGGTGCATTCGGTGGTCTTCGGGGGCTTCGCCGCGCCCGAGCTCGCGGTGCGGATCGACGATGCCGCACCCAAGGCGCTGATCGCCTCGTCCTGCGGCATCGAGCCCGGCCGGGTCGTCGCCTACAAGCCGATGGTCGACGAGGCGATCCGGCTTGCCGGCCACAAGCCCGAGTTCTGCGTGATCCTCCAGCGCCCGCAGGCCGAGGCGCCGCTGACCGAGGGGCGCGACTTCGAGTGGCATGCCTTCCAGGAGGGGGCCGAGCCCGCGGACTGCGTGCCGGTGGGCGGCATGGACCCCCTCTATATCCTCTATACGTCGGGCACGACCGGCCAGCCGAAGGGCGTGGTGCGCCCGACCGCAGGCTATATGGTGGCGCTCGCCTGGACGATGAAGAACCTCTATGCGATCGGGCCGGGCGAGGTGTTCTGGACCGCGTCGGACGTCGGCTGGGTCGTGGGGCATTCCTATATCTGCTACGGGCCGCTGCTCGCCGGGGCGACGACGCTGGTCTTCGAGGGCAAGCCGGTGGGCACGCCGGATGCGGGCACCTTCTGGCGGGTGATCTCGGAATACGGGGTGCGGAGCTTCTTCACCGCGCCGACGGCGTTCCGGGCGATCAAGCGCGAGGATCCGCAGGCGGAGATGATCGGCCGCTACGACCTCTCGTCGCTGCGGTATCTGTTCCTCGCGGGCGAGCGGGCGGATCCCGACACGATCCTCTGGGCGCAGAAGCATCTCAACGTGCCGGTGATCGACCACTGGTGGCAGACCGAGACCGGCTGGGCGATCGCGGCGAACCCGGCGGGGGTCGAGCTCCTGCCGG
>CAZESN010000161.1:0-6067 GCA_964514775.1 uncultured Rhodovulum sp. | reverse complement strand
CGGCATCCTGCCCAATCCCTATTTCGAGAACATCGTCCGCTACGTGCGCGAGGGTGGTGCGCTGCTGATCGGGGCGGGCGAGGATTTCGCCGGGGTCGAAAGCCTCTACCGCTCGCCGCTGCGCGACGTCCTCCCAGTGGCGCCCACCGCGCGGGTGATCGAGGAGGGATTCCACCCCCGGATCTCCGAGATGGGCGCGCGCCACCCGGTGACGGCGGGTCTGGACGAGCACGCACCGCTGCCCGAGGCCGAGGACGGGACGCCGGGCTGGGGCCGCTGGTTCCGGCTGGTCGAGATCGAGGCAACCGGCGGACAGACGGTGATGACCGGGCCGGGCGACCGCCCGCTCCTGGTGCTGGACCGGCAGGGCGAGGGGCGGGTCGCCATCCTCGCCTCCGATCAGGCCTGGCTCTGGAGCCGGGGCTACGAGGGCGGCGGACCGCAGCTCGAGCTCCTGCGGCGGCTCGCGCATTGGCTGATGAAGGAGCCCGAGCTCGAAGAGGACGTGCTGCGCGGCGCCGGCCTGGACGGCGAGATCGTCATCGAGCGCCGGACGCTGGAGGCCGAGGTGCCGCCGGTGACGGTGACGAGCCCCTCTGGCGAGACGCGCGAGGTGACGCTCACGGAGGTCGCCCCCGGCCGCTGGGAGGGGCGCACGGAGGCGGGCGAGGACGGGGTGTGGCGGCTCGGCAACGGCGATCTGGCGGGGGTGGCGGTGGTCGGCCCCCCCGCCCCGCGCGAGTTCGAGAATCCGGTGTCGGGCGGCGAGGTTCTGGCGCCGGTCGTGGCGGCAACCCGGGGCGAGATCCGGCGGATCGAGAACGGATTGCCCGAGCTGCGGCTGGTGCGCGAGGGCCGGGCCACGGCGGGGCGCGGCTGGCTCGGGATTGTGGACCGGCAGGCCTATGACCTGCGTGACATCCGGCAGGTGGCGCTCGCCCCCGCCTGGCTCATGCTCCTGCTCGCGGCGGGGCTAGCGATGGCCGCCTGGCGGGTCGAGGGCCGGTGACGCTGATTCGCGCCGACCGGGCGCGAGGGAGCCGGCCTGCAAGCGTGGATTGAGCCGGTTTTGCGCGTTTCATCGCATCCCGGCAATCAGGCCCTCCGGTAAACCAAAGGGGGCCCTTTTCCTTGACTTGGGATCCGGCCGCACCCCCCCTCGGGCGTGTGGTGTGGAGGGTGTGATGTATCTGTTCAATGGACTGATCGCGGCTTTGTGCTGCGGGATGGTGACCGGGGCCGAGGCCGCGACGGTCACCTACCAGTATCTCGGCGGTCTGGGCCGCGTGTCGAATGTCGCGAGCCCGGCGGACCGGGTCCCGTTCAACACCGGTGTGCTGACGGTGAATCGCGACGCGCTCGCGGGCGGGGAATCGCTCGCCAACCGGACGATCAGCTATACACCCTATGAGGACGATCCGGACCCCTCGGCCTGGGCGGTCGCGTTCGACTTCGCGCTCGGTACCGGCAGCGAGGACGTGGCCTATTCCCTCAGCTTCGACGCTGACGAGAACCTCACCTCGTGGTGGTTCGGCAGCTCGTTCATGGTCACGCCGAGCGACTGGGAGCATTTCTCGATCGGATCGCGGGGCGATGCCTATTACAGGCTGGACCGCGACGGCAACGCCGCCGACCGGATCGCGCGCGATTTTCTCGGCGGGCTCGGCATGCACGAGGGCACGCCCGAGTACTCGTTCAACTACTGCGGCGGCTGGGCCGGGCCGGAATTCGGCTGCGGCGATCTGGGCGAGGCGTCCGAGGCCTGGGCGGCGACGTTCATCGCCCTGGGCGCCGGCGAGTGGTTCCGCGACGATCCCTTCGGCTTCGATGAGGCCGCGAAACGGGCGAGGCATGCAGCACTGGTCGATCCGGCGCGCAGCTATCACGACCTCTCGCCCTCGGCGGTGCCGCTGCCCGCGCCGTTCGTGCTGTTGATCGGCGGGATCGCGGGTCTCGCCCTCGTCCGGCGCCGGATGGCCTAGCGCCGCCGGGACCGCGTGAACCAGAGGACCGCCGCGAGCACGGCGGGAACGAGCGCGAGCGGCAGGGCCGCAAGGGTCGCGCCGACCGGCTGCTAGAGGCCGCGTGCCTCGGCCTCCGCGACAAGGGCTGGCCAGCGCTCCGGCCAGGTCGCGGCGAGCACCTGGTCGATCGAGGCGAGCCGGTAGGCATAGCCGGCGCCGATCGTGGCCTGCCAGTCGAGCACCGCCCGCCAGAGCGCGGCGGCGGCAAGGAGCAGGACGAGAAGACGGCGGATCATGGCGTGCCCGGGACTGTGGAACCGGGGCGGAGCCTAGCTTCATTGACGCCCGCTGCAAACCGCCGGTAACACTCGGAGGTTGAAGCGAGGACCCCCGATGTTGCAGGATTTCCGCCGCCGCACCACCCCGGAGACCGGCGCCCCCCGCGTCGCAGCCCTGCGCGCGGCGATGGCGCGCGAGGGGGTGGACGCCTTTCTGGTCCCGCGGGCGGATGCGCATCAGGGCGAGAACGTGGCGCCGCGCGACGAGCGGCTCGCCTGGCTGACCGGGTTCACCGGATCGGCCGGATTCGCGGTAGTGACACGGGATCGGGCCGCAGTCTTCGTCGACGGGCGCTATACGCTGCAGGTCTGCGGCGAGGCGGACCCGGCCGTCTTCGACTATCTGCGCATTCCCGAGGACAGCGCCGGCGAATGGCTGGCGGGCGCTCTTGGCGGCAGCGCGCTGGTCGGGTTCGATCCCTGGCTGCACACCGCCGAGGAGATCGAGCGGCTGGAGGCAAAGCTCGCGCCGCGACAGATCGGTCTCCGGCGGGTCGCGAACCTGGTCGATGCCGCCTGGGACGACCAGCCGGCACCACCCGCCCGGCCGATCATGGAGCATCCCGAGGCCCTGGCCGGACTGAGGAGCGCAGACAAACGGGCGGATCTCGGGGCGGTGCTCGCCGGCGAGGATCTGGCGGCGGCGGTACTGACCACGCCCGATTCGGTCGCCTGGCTCCTGAACGTGCGCGGGTCGGACATCGCACGCACGCCGGTGCCGCTGGCGTTCGCGGTCCTGCACGCCGACGGAAAGGTCGACCTCTTCGCCGATCCGACGACGGCGGATGCCGAGGTGCGGGCGCATCTCGGGCCGCAGGTGACGATCCGGGCGCGCGAGGCCTTCGGGCCTGCGCTCGACACGCTGGGCGGGCGGATCGCGGTGGACCGGGCGCGGGCGCCGGTCTGGGTGTCCGACCGGCTGACGGCAACCGGCCGGTCCGAGGTGGTCTGGCGGGCAGATCCCTGCCTGGTGCCGAAGGCCACCAAGACCACAGCCGAGATCGCGGGTAGCCGGTCCGCGCATCTGCGCGATGCGGCGGCGATGGCGGAGTTTCTCGCCTGGCTCGACCGCACCGCCCCCGAGGGTGGCCTCAGCGAGATCGACGTGGTGCGCCGGCTCGAGTCGCTTCGCCGGACGACGGGGGAGCTGCGCGACATCTCTTTCGAGACGATCTGCGGGGCCGGGCCGAACGGCGCGATCGTGCACTACCGGGTGAACGAGGCGAGCAACCGGACGGTGAATCCGGGCGAGATCCTCCTTATCGACAGCGGGGCGCAGTATCCCGACGGGACGACCGACATCACCCGGACTGTGGCGGTCGGCACGGCCCCGGAGGCGGCACGGCGACCATTCACGCTGGTCCTGAAGGGGCTGATCGCGATGTCGCGGCTGCGCTGGCCCGTCGGGCTCGCGGGACGCGACATCGATGCGGCGGCGCGGATGGCCCTCTGGGGCGCGGGGCTCGACTATGACCACGGGACCGGGCACGGGGTCGGGGCGTATCTCGGCGTGCACGAGGGGCCGGCGTCGCTGTCGCGGCGGTCGGTAGAGCCGATCCGGCCGGGCATGATCCTGTCGATCGAGCCGGGGTATTACCGGGAGGGCGCGTTCGGGATCCGGATCGAGAACCTCGGCGTGGTGACGGCACCCGAGGTGCCGGAGGGCGGCGAGCGGGAGATGCTCGGCTTCGAGACCCTGACCCTCGCGCCGATCGACCGGCGGCTGATCGACGCGAGCCTGCTGGAGCCGGGCGAGCTGGCCTGGCTCGACGCGTATCACGCCAGGGTAGCGGCCGCGGTAGCACCACTGGTCGAGCCCGAGACCGTGCGCTGGCTGGAGGCCGCCTGCCGGCCGATCGGCGAGGGCTGATGCCCGGGGCCGGGCACGGCGCAGGGATGGTTCCGCGAAGGCGGATCAGCCCCGGCAGAGCTCCGGTGGCGCGGCCGCCCGATAGCTGCGGGTGAGGTCGAGCTTGCCGGGCTCGAGCAGAAGCACGAGCGCGTCGGGGCCGACCAGCACCACCTCGGCCCGGACGGTCGCGGCGTCCTCTTCCCAGACCAGGATCCCGTCCTCGACCCAGCGCCAGGGCGCGAGCCGCCAGGTCTCGCCGCAACTGTCCATCACCAGCGTGCCGTCGGAGAGAAAGACGAGGAACGAGCCCGGGGCCTGGTCGGCATCCTCGGCCAGCCAGACGCGGTTCTCGACCATCTCCCGCGTCGGCTTGGCGCCGGAGCCCGGGATCGCGACGCTCGGGATCTCGGGGACGGACAGCCGGCCACAGGCGGCAATGGCCAGGATCAGGGCGAGCGCCGCGATCCGGGCCGGGCGGATCAAAACGGCACGTCCCCGGCCGCGGTGACGAAACGCGCCACCACGTTCTTGCGGCCCGCCTTTTCGAAATCGATGGCGAGCTTGTCGCCCTCGACCTCGGCGACGGTGCCGTAGCCGAACTTCTGGTGGAAAACCCGGGTGCCGGGCGTGAGATCGGTGGCAGTGGCGTCGATCACCGGGCTGCGCGACGGCTGCTGCGGGCGGGCGGCGGGGCGCTCCTGGGCACGGGCCTGCATCCGGCGCCAGCCGGGGGAATTGTAGACATCGGCCTCGGCGGCGGCATCGGCCAGCGTCGCCGAGGGCTGGGCGGCCGCGCCATAGCTGCCGCCATAGAGGCCCGGCGGCGTCAGCACCTCGACGTGCTCGGGCGGCAGCTCGTCGATGAACCGCGAGGGCATCTGGCTCTGCCACTGGTTGTAGACGCGGCGGTTGGCGGCGAAGCTGATCGTGCAGAGGCGTTCCGCGCGGGTGATGCCGACATAGGCGAGGCGCCGTTCCTCCTCGAGGCCCTTGAGGCCCGATTCGTCCATCGAGCGCTGGGACGGGAAGAGACCGTCCTCCCAGCCGGGCAGGAACACCGCCGGGAATTCCAGTCCCTTGGCGGCATGCAGGGTCATGATCGACACCTTGGGCGTGGCGTCGTCCTGCTCGTTCTCCATGACGAGGGCGACATGCTCGAGAAAACCCTGGAGGTTCTCGAACTCGCCGAGGGCGCGGACAAGCTCCTTGAGGTTCTCGAGCCGGCCGGCGGCGTCGGGGGATTTCTCCGCTTGCCACATGGCCGTGTAGCCCGACTGGTCGAGGATGCGCTCTGCCAGGGCGACATGGTCACCGGCTCCGCGCACCGCCTCGTTCCAGCGGTCGAAATCGGCGGCAAGGCCGCCGAGCGCACCCCGGGCCCGGGGGGGCAGGCCACCGTCGCGGGCGATAAGGCGAGCGGCATCGAGAAGCCCGGTGCTGTTGTCACGGGCGGTGCGGTTGATCTCCTGGATCGCCTTCTCGCCAAGGCCGCGTTTCGGCACGTTGGCGATGCGCTCGAAGGCGAGGTCGTCGTCGGGGGAAACGGCGACGCGGAAATAGGCCATCGCGTCGCGGATCTCCTGGCGCTCGTAGAAGCGCGGGCCGCCGATGACGCGGTAAGGCAGGCCGATGGTCAGGAAGCGGTCCTCGAAGGCGCGCATCTGGAAAGACGCCCGCACCAGGATCGCGATGCCGGAGGGCGAGACCGGGTCGAGGCTGCGGGTGCCGCGGGTCAGGGCCTCGATCTCCTCGCCGATCCAGCGGGCCTCCTCCTCGCCATCCCAGTGGCCGATGAGGCGGACGCGCTCGCCCTGCGGCAGATCGGTCCAGAGGGTCTTACCCAGACGGCTCTCGTTGCCGGCGATCACGCCGGAGGCGGCGGCGAGGATATGGGGGGTGGAGCGGTAGTTCTG
>CAZESN010000160.1:0-6094 GCA_964514775.1 uncultured Rhodovulum sp. | reverse complement strand
GGCGCGCGATCGGCTCGACCTCGGAGAAGAGCTTGCCGGTGCGCTTCATCTCGGCCCGGCGCACGTCGTGGCGGCCCTCGGTCTCGAAGCGGATGCCGCCGACCTCGAACTTCATCTCGCGGCGCAGGATGTTGATGATCATCGCCGTGCAGGCGTTGAGCGCGCAGAGCGTCGCCTCGAGCGGGGTGGGCCCGCTGTCCTTGCCGCCAAGCTCGACCGGCTCGTCGTGGAAGAGCGGCGGAAGGTCGCGGACCTGGCTCCTGCTCTGGTAGTTGCCGAGATATTCGGTCGTGACGAAGATGCTCTGGATGCGGTCGTTGACCTGAACGTCAGCGGCCGCGGTCTCGGAAATGTCCACCATCGGATGCTCCTCCTGTTGGTCGGTTCAGATGCGGCCGTATTCGCCGCAGTCGAAAGTCCAGGTGATCTCGCCGCGCGCACGGCGCAGCTCCGCCCGGTGCGCCTCGGTCGCGGCGGCATCAAGCGCGCCGGCCGCGTCGAAGACAAGACCGTAGGCGGTCTCGGCCTCGGCGCGGGTGACGCGGTGGTCGCGCATGTCCTCGACGACCTGGGCCGCCGGGCGCTCCAGCGGATCGCCGTAGCCGCCGCCGCCCGCCGTCACGCAGTCGAGCATGTCGCCGGTGCGCAGGGTGAAGCGCTCGCGCGACTTCACCTTGTGGGTCGAGCCGTCGGTGCGCTCGATGACGCTCGACCAGCTCTGCGCCGGCAGGCCGCCCTTGAGCCCGTAGGGCTGGGTCGCATGGCGATCACCCCGGTGGGTGACCTCGAGCGAGCCCTCGGTCACCTCGAACACCCGGTGCATGCCGAGGCCGCCGCGATGGCGCCCCGCCCCGCCCGAATCGGCCTGGAGGCGCATGGAATGGATGCGCAGCGGATATTCGAGCTCCACCGCCTCGGTGGGCGCGTTCATCATGTTGGTGATGTCGGTCTCGATATAGTCGACGCCGTCCTTGTTCGGCCGCGCGCCCATCCCGCCGCAGAAGAGCTCCAGATAGACATAGGCGCTGCCGTCCGAGACGCGGCGCCCCGAGAAGCTGACGCCCTGCATGCCCGAGGAGCAGGCCCGCACCCGCTCCGGCATCGCCTGCGACAGGCAGCCGAAGATGACGTCGGTCATGCGGCAGACGGTCATCGTGCGCGCGTTCACCGCCGCCGGGTGGTTGGGATTGATCACCGTGCCCTTCGGCAGGGTCACCGAGATCGGCCGGAAGCAGCCGGCGTTGTTGGGCAAGGTCGGGTCGGTCACACAGCGGACGCAGTAATAGGTCACGCAGGCGGCATGCGAGAACGCCGCGTTGGCCGCGCCCTTCACCTGCGGATCGGTGCCGGTGAAGTCGACGTGCAGGTCCGAGCCCTTGATGGTCAGGGTGCACTGGATCTTGACCTTGGTGTCGAGGTCGACGCCGTCGTTGTCGATGTAGTCCCAGTAGGTATAGGTCCCGTCCGGGATCTCGAGGAGCCGCGCGCGGGTGATCTGCTCGGCCCGGTCCATCAGCTCGCGCACCGCCTGGAGCACGCGGTCGGAGCCGTATTCGTCGCAGAGCTCGGCAAAGCGGTCGGCGCCGGTGCGCACCGCCGCGATCTGCGCGCCGATGTCGGCCATCAGGTGGTCGGGGATGCGCACGTTCTTGAGGATGATCCCGAGGATCTGCTGGTCGTAGACGCCCTTCGACATCAGCTTGACCGGCGGCAGCACGAGGCCCTCCTGGAAGAGCTCGGTCGCGTCGGGCGGGAGCGAGCCGATCGCCATGCCGCCGAGGTCGGACTGGTGCGCCATCGAGGCCGCGACCGCGACCCGGCGCCCGTCCGCGAAGACCGGCGTCAGGATCGTGGTGTCGGGCAGGTGCGTGCCCCCGTTATAGGGGTCGTTCATGATGTAGACGTCGCCCTTCTCCATCGTCTCGATGGGGAAGGCCTCGAGGAGCGCCTTGACGGTCGAGGCGAGCACGCCGAGGTGCTGGGGCAGCGCGACGGACTGGGCCATCGTGTCGCCGTTCGTGGCGAAGAGCGCGCAGGAGCAGTCGGCGCCTTCCTTCAGCACCACCGAGAAGGCGCTGCGGATCAGGGCGCCCTCCATCTCCTGGGCGACGACATCGAGGCGGTTTCGCACGACCTCGAGCGTGATCGGGTCGATCGTCCCGGTCTGGGCGAACTTTTCGGCCTTGGTCATGAGCGGGTCACCTGCGGCTGGGAACGTCTCGGGAAATCGAACCGGCCGGCCGAATAGCCGCCGTCGATGACGATGCTCTCGCCCGTGATGTTGGCCGCCCGGGCCGAGGCGAGGAAGAGCGCGGCCTCGCCGACATCGGTGCCGGTGGCGATGCGCTGGAGCGGGCTGTTGGTCTGGTAGTAGTCGGCGACGCGCAGGAAGCCGGGATCGGTCGCGCCCTCGCGCGCCATCAGGCCCGGGGCGACCGCGTTCACGGTGATGCCGGCCGGCCCGTATTCGAGCGCGAAGGAGCGGGTGAGGATCTCGAGCGCCGATTTCGTCGCCGAGTAGAGGCCGGCGTCGGGGCGGACATAGCGGTAGTTGCCCGAGGTGATGTTGATCACCCGGCCCGGCCGGCCATCCGCCTTCATCCGTTCGCAGACCGCCTGCGTGGCGAGGAAGGCGGCGCGGACGTTGACGGCGAAGAGCCGGTCGAAGTCGGCCTCGGTCACCTCGGCGACGGGTTTGGCGAAGTTGATCCCGGCGCCGTTGATCAGCACGGAGACCGGGCCTGCGGCCACCGGGACGGCGTCGAGGAGGGCAGTGACCCCGCCCGCGGCGCCGATATCGCAGGCGACCGCATGGGCGCGCGGGAATTCCGCGAGGGCCGCGCGGGCGGTGCCGGTCCGGGCGGGGTCGGAGCCCGCCACCACCACCGTCGCGCCCGCCCGCAGGAAGACGCGGGCGATGTCGAGGCCGACGAGCCCAGTGCCGCCGGTCAGGAGGACGCAGCCGTCGTCCCAGGGCTCAGTCATGGCGCGGCATGTCGAGGATGATGTTGCCGTTCGGTTCCACCCGCGCGACCTCGCCGGGGAAGACGATGACGGTGCTGTCGACCTGCTCGACGATGAAGGGCCCGACGCGCGGCGTGTCGATCGGCAGCTTCGCGCGGTGGAAGACCGGCGCGTCGACGTAGGTGCCCGCCTCGGCGATGTAGACCCTGCGCGTGCCGGTCTGGGCCGCTTCCCAGGAGGGGCCGCCTTCGGGCGGGGTGAGCGTGAGCTTCGGCGCCGCGGCGAAATGCACGGTGCGCAGGTTGACGAACTCGACCGCGCCGGGGTTGCGCTGGCGATAGACGCGCTCGTGGACCTCGTGGAACGTGTCGACCAGCCGCGCGATCGTGCCTTCGTCGACGTCGCCCTCGATCGGCACCTCCAGCTCGTAGGACTGGCCGACGTAGCGCATCTCGGCATAGCGGCGCACGCCGACGCGGGAGATGTCGATCTTGTCGCGGGCCATGTCCTCGAGCCCGATGCGGTCGAGCTCGGCGAGGGTCGCGGTGAGCTCGCCCAGGGTCCCGGCCGCGGCCGGGCGCCGGAACGAGGCGGCGTTGTCGTGCTCCACGTCGGAGACGAGCAGGCCGAAGGCCGAGAGCACGCCGGGCGCGAAGGGGATGATGACGCGCGGGATGCGCAGCATGCGCGCCAGCGAGCCGCCGTGCAGCGGGCCGGCACCGCCGAGCATGACCAGCGAGAACTCGCGCGGGTCGTAGCCGCGCGCCACGGTCAGCAGGCGGATCTCGTCGGCCATGCGGTTGTTGAGGATCGTGTGGATGCCGGCCGAGACCTCGGCCTTGTTCATGTTGATCCGCCCGCCGAAGGCTTCGAGCACCCGGTGCGAGGCCTCGGGGTCGAGCTTGACGCCGCCGCCGGCGAAATAGGCGGGGTTGAGGTAACCCATGACGATGCTGGCATCGGTCACCGTCGGCTCGGTGCCGCCGTTGCCGTAGCAGACCGGGCCGGGAACGGATCCGGCGCTGTGCGGGCCGACATGGAGGCTGCCCGCCTCGTCGATCCAGCCGATCGAGCCGCCGCCGGCGCCGATGCTGACCACATCGATCATCGGGATGCGGATCGGGTATTTCAGCACCTTGCCCTCGGTCGAGGTCAGGGGCTTGCCGTCGACGATCACGCCGATATCGGCGGTGGTGCCGCCGATGTCGTTGGAGATGAGGTTCTTCTCGCCGCAGATCTCGCCGATGAGCTGGGCCGCGACCACGCCCGCCGCCGGGCCGGAGCGCAGCAGGCTGACCGGGCGCGACATGGCCGAGCTCGCCGCGACAATGCCGCCGCGGGACTGCATGATCTCGAGCTGGGCCGGCACCTCGATGGCGGCGAGCTGGCCTTCGAGCGCGCCGATGTAGCTCGCGACCTTGGGCCGCAGATAGGCGTCGACCGTGGTGACCAGCGTGCGCTCGTATTCACGGAAGGTCGGGTCGATCTGCGAGGACAGCGAGACCTTCAGCTCGGGCGCCTCCTCGGCGATGATCTCGGCGGTGCGGATCTCGTGGCTCGGGTCGAGGAAGGAGAAGAGGTAGCAGACCGAGATCGCCTTGACGCCGTGCTCGTCGCGCAGGGCGCGGACGGCCTCGCGGACCATGTCCTCGTTGAGCGGCTTGAGGACGCTTCCGTCGGCGGCGATGCGCTCGGTGATGCCGTAGCGACGGCGGCGCGGCACGAGGAACTCGGGCGTCTCGCCGTCGATGAAGAGGTTGTAGAGCTCGGAGCGCTTCTGGCGGCCGACGGTCAGGACGTCCTCGAAACCCTCGGTGGTGATGAGGCCGGTGACCGCGCCCTTCTGCTCGACGATCGCATTGGTGGCGACCGTGGTGCCGTGGATGAACCGCGCCACCTCGGCGGGCTCGAGATCCATCGCCGCGAGGATGTCCCTGAGGCCGGTGACGACGCCCACCGAGGGGTCTGCCGGGGTCGAGGGCACCTTGGTCAGCGCCATGCGCCCGTCGGCCGTCGTTCCCACGACATCGGTGAAGGTGCCGCCGACGTCGATGGCGACGGACAGGCCCGCCAGATCCGGACGATCCCCATTGAGCGACTGATCGGTCACGATAGCTCCTGTCGTTGCGTTATGCGCAACACTGTTGCGGCATATGACCATTAGTGACCATGGCCCCCGAGCGGTCAAGAAAAAAGATGCAGGCCCTCGCCGTGCGCCCGGGCGCGCACGCGCCAGCCCGAGGGCCAGCCATGAAGGTATCGCGTAGCGGGGAGTCCCCGTCGGGACCGGGCAGAGCATGGCAGTGCCCCGGTCGGGCTCACTGCCGGACGACACGACCCCGGCGGGCCGCAGGGATTTCAGTGGAGGGCGAGAACGACAGGGATCACGGCGTGGCAACGCCGCGCGGGGCCGGCCGGCGCGTCACGAACCGGCGCCCGCCGAAGCGTGCGGGGATTGGCGGGCGGCAAAGCGGTCACCGGCCCGAGAGGCCCAGTGCTCAGGCCATCATTTCCTTCGTCGCCGTCAGCCGCAGCTCCGGCCAGTCGCGCTCGACCCGGTCGATGTCCCACTGGAGCCGCGTCATGTAGACCGGATCGCCGTCGTGATCCTCGGCCATGTGCCCGCGGTTGGCCTTGGCGAAGGCCTCGATCCGGTCAGCCGGGCCGGAGACCCAGCGCGCCGAAGTGAACTGGGTCGGCTCGAGCCGCACCGGCAGGCCGTATTCATGCTCGATCCGGCTCGCCAGCACGTCGAACTGAAGCGGTCCGACCACGCCCACGATCCAGCCCGAGCCGACGGAGGGCTTGAAGAGCTTCGCGGCCCCCTCCTCGGCGAACTGGGTCAGCGCCTTCTCCAGATGCTTGGCCTTCATCGGATCGCCCGAGCGCACGCTCTGCAACAGCTCCGGCGCAAACGACGGGATGCCGGTGAAGCGCAGCGTCTCGCCCTCGGTCAGCGTGTCGCCGATGCGGAGCTGCCCGTGGTTCGGGATGCCGATGATGTCGCCCGCCCAGGCGTCCTCGGCGAGCTCGCGATCGCGGGCGAGAAAGAGCATCGGGCTCGCCACCGCCATCGGCTTGCCCGAGCGCACATGGGTGAGCTTCATGCCGCGCTCGAAATGCCCCGAGC
>CAZESN010000159.1:0-6206 GCA_964514775.1 uncultured Rhodovulum sp. | reverse complement strand
TGAGGCCGAGGTTGAGATCGTCCGCCGGGCCGATCCATTCGGCCGCGTCGATCACGCCGCGCTGGGCGGCCGGGACGATCTCGCCGCCGGGCAGCGCCACGGCGGCCACCCCCATCTCGGCGAAGATCTCGCCGGTGATGCCCGGGGGCGAGCGGTAGCGCAGCTGCTGGAAGTCGGCGACGCTCTCGATCGGGCGGGCGAACCAGCCGAGCGGGTCGGGGCCCATGGGCTGGACCATGAAGGGCTGGACGTTCACGCCGAGGACGTCCGAGTAGAAGCGCTCGAAGAGTTCCGCCCCCTCGCCCTCGATCAGCCAGGCGACATGGCTGAGCTGGTCCAGGCCGGCGCCGGCGCCCGCCATGGGGTTGGAGAAGAGCCCGGCCGCGGGGTGCTTGCCCGACCAGTAGTGGGTCCAGGCGTAGCCCGCCTCGACCACGCCCTGGTCGACGGCGTCGAGGATCTCGAAGGCCGGCACGATGGCGCCGTCGGGCAGGACCTCGATGGCGACGCGCCCGGCGGACATCTTGTTGATGCGCTCGGCGTAGTTCTGCAGGAGCTCGAAGTAGATGCTGGCGGACGGCACCGCCGACTGGAGCCGGAGCCGGTATTCCTGCGCGGCCGCGGAGCCGGCAAGGCCGATCCCGGCCACCAGCGCCCCGAGCGCGGCCAAGGTCCTGATAGGCGTCATTCTCGTCTCCTCCCTGTGGTACCGGCTTTGCCGGCGGTTAATTATATATTCACGATCGACTTAGCCGTATTAACGGCGTCGCGCGCGCGTCTGTCAAGAAAACCCGCGGGGCCGTCCTCGTTCAGTGATGGTCGACCGGAGCCCTTGGCGTGGCATCGACATGTTCCCATCCGATCTGGCGAACGATCATGCGCTGCACGCGCGGCCGGTCGGGACCGGAATGCAGCGCGCGGATCCGCTCGCCGATACTTGCGTCCGCCTGGGTCGCGCGTGAATTGTGGCGCAGGTATTCGACCCAGGTCGGTGTCTGGTAGGTCTCGTACCATAGTTCAGGGTCTTCGAGATCGCGCAAGAGGGTCCAGTGCCGGGCGCCGTCGCGGATCCGCATGCGGTGGCGCTCGGCCATGACCGCGAGGAAGTCGCGCACGCGCTCGTCGCGGATGCGGTATTCGATCGAGATCGCCACCGGACCGCTGCGGGGCGTGATGTCGACGGCGACCCGCGGCTCCTTCCAGCGGTTGAGCGGGTCGAGGTTCAGGTCGGGGTGGCGGGGCATCGGCACCAGCAGCCCGACCGCGCCGCTGGCCAGCATCGCGCCGGCGGCGCCAAGGAGGGCGGTGTCGAGCCCCCGGGCCTCGGCCAGAACGCCCCAGAGCCAGCTTCCCAGCGCCATGCCGCCGAAGGTCGCGGTCTGGTAGAGCGACACGGCCCGGCCCACGACCCAGCGCGGGGTCGAGAGCTGGACCGTGGTGTTGAAGAGCGAGAGGGCGAGCACCCAGGCGGCGCCTCCGGCCAGCATTCCGGCCGTGGTCAGCCAGGCATGGGGGCTGAGGGCCGCGACCGCCGCCGAGAGCGCGAAGGACGCGAAGGCGATCCGCACGATCGTCTCGCTCGAGAGCCGGGCCCTGAGCTGCGTGCTGAGGAGGGCGCCGCCGACCGCGCCGACGCCGAAGGCGCCGAGCAGCACGCCGTAGGTGAAGGGCCCGCCGCCCACCAGGTTGCGCGCGACGAGCGGCAGGAGCGCGAGCAGCGCCACGGTGGAGCCGCCGAAGAGAAAGCCCCGCACCAGCACCCGGGCGATATTGGGCGACATCGCGACGTAGCGCAGGCCGCTGCCCATCGCCCGGCCGATCGGCTCGCGCGGGAGCGTGCTCGCCGTGGGCGGCGGCCGCCAGCGCAGCAGCACGAAGATCAGCCCGAAATAGCTCATCGCGTTGATCGCGAAGGCCGCCGCGGCGCCGGCCGCCGCGACGATCAGGCCGCCGAGCGCCGGGCCGACGCTGCGGGTCAGGTTGAAGCCGATCGAGTTGAGCGCCACCGCCGCCGGCACCTCGTCGCGCTTCACGATGTCGCCGACGGATGCCTGCCAGGAGGGGTTGTTGAGCGCGGTGCCGCAGCCGATCAGAAAGGTGAAGGAGAGCAGCAGCCACGGCGTGAGCAGGTCGAACCAGGCAAAGAGCGCCAGGCTGGCCGAGACGCAGAACATGAACGCCTGCGCGGCCAGCATCACCTCGCGGCGGCCGAAGCTGTCGGCGATCGCCCCGGCGACGAGCGCGAAGATCATGATCGGCAGGGTGGTCGAGGCCTGTACCAGCGCGACCATGTCGGCCGAGCCCGAGATCACCGTCATCATCCAGGCCGCGCCGACCGCCTGGATCAGGCCGCCGAAATTCGAGGCGAAGCTCGCGATCCAGATCGCCCGGAACACGGGATTGCGCAGCGGCGCCAAGGGCTCCGCGCGAGGCTTCTCCGTGTCAGGCATGTCTACCTTGGGTGACTCGGGTGGAACGACTGCGCGATCATGCCGCAGCCCGCCTGCCCGGATCAAGCGGCCGCCGGCCGGATGGTTGCCCCGGGTCTTGCACGGGCGGGCGATCCGCCCCATGACTGCATCCATGCCGCAGCTCCTCATCCTCGCCTCCGCCTCCGCAAGCCGTGCCACGATGCTGCGCGAGGCGGGCGTCGCCTTCGACGTGGTGCCGGCCACCATCGACGAGGCCGCCGTCAAGGCCGCGCTGCTGGCCGAGGGCGCGCCGCCGCGCGACGTCGCCGACACGCTGGCCGAGATGAAGGCGCGCAAGGTCTCGGCGCGGAGCGGGCCGGCGCTGGTGCTCGGCGCCGATCAGGTGCTGGTCTGCGAGGGCCGGATCTACGACAAGCCGCGCGATCTCGCGGAGGCGGGGGCGCATCTGCGCAGCCTGCGCGGGCGGCGTCACGAGCTGATCTCTGCGGCCGTCATCTGCGAGAACGGGGCGCCGGTCTGGCGCCATGTCGGCCGGGTCGAGCTGGTGATGCGCCCGTTCAGCGACGCCTTCCTCGAGCGCTACCTCGCCGACGAGGGCGAGATCCTGACCTCGACCGTCGGCGCCTACCGGCTCGAGGCGGGCGGCGCGCAGCTCTTCGCCCAGGTGCGCGGCGACTGGTTCAGCGTGCTCGGCCTTCCGCTGCTGGAGCTTCTGGGGTTCCTGCGCGCCCGGGGGATATGTCTCGAATGAGTGAAGCGCCGCGCCTCGCCGCCGTGATCGGCTGGCCCATCGGCCATTCCCGCTCGCCGGCCCTGCACGGGCACTGGCTGAGCCGCTATGCCGTGCGCGGGCATTACATCCCCGTCGCCGTCGCCCCGGACCGGCTGGCCGGGAGCCTCGATGCCCTGCAGCGCCTCGGCTTTCGCGGCTGCAACGTCACCCTGCCCCACAAGGAGGCGGCGCTGTCACTCGCCGCCGAGGCGACCCCGGCCGCTCGCAGCATCGGCGCGGCCAACACGCTCGTCTTTCGCGAGGATGGCGGCTTCCTCGCCGACAACACCGATGCCCACGGCTTCATCGCCAACCTCCGCCAGTCCGCCCCCGGCTGGCGCGCCGGGGCGGGGCCGGCGCTGGTCCTCGGCGCGGGGGGCGCCGCGCGGGCCGTGATCGCGGGGCTGATCGGCGCCGGCGCGCCGGAGATCCGTCTCGCCAACCGCACCCGCGCCCGGGCCGACGAGCTCGCCGCGCATTTCGGGGCCTCGGTGACGCCGGTCGACTGGGTCGGCGCGGCCGAGGCGCTCGACGGGGCCGCCACCATCGTCAACACCACCTCGCTCGGCATGCAGGGGCAGCCGCCGCTCGAGCTCGCGCTCGACGCGGCGCCGGCCGGTGCGCTGGCGACCGACATCGTCTACCAGCCGCTGGAGACGCCGTTCCTGCGGGCGGCGGCGGCGCGCGGGCTCGCGACGGTCGACGGGCTCGGGATGCTGCTCCATCAGGCGGCGCCGGGGTTCGCGGCCTGGTTCGGCGTGGTGCCGGAGGTCGACGACGACCTGCGCGCCGCGGTTCTGGCGGCATGAGCCGGCGTCCCTATCTGCTCGGCCTGACCGGCTCGATCGGAATGGGCAAGTCCACCACCGCCGGCTTCTTCGCCGAGGCGGGCATCCCGGTCTGGGACGCGGATGCGGCGGTTCACCGGATCTACGGCGCCGGGGGCGCGGGGGCGGCGGCGCTCGCGGATCTGGTTCCGGAGGCGGTCCGGGGCGGTGCGGTGGACCGCGACGCCCTGCGCGCCGCGCTCGCCGCCGGCCGGGTGGATCTCGGGGCGATCGAGGCGCGGGTCCATCCGCTGGTCGCGGCCGATCGCGCCGGGTTCATCGCCGGGCATGCCGGTGCCGCGATCCTGCTCTTCGACATCCCGCTTCTCTACGAGACCGGGGCGGAGGACTGGCTCGACGCGGTGGTCGTCGTCACCGCCGCGCCGGAGGTCCAGCGGGCGCGGGTGCTGGCGCGGCCGGGGATGGACGGGGCCGCGCTCGACGCGATCCTGGCGCGCCAGATGCCGGATGCCGGAAAGCGCGCGCGGGCCGATCACGTCATCCATACGGACGCGGGACTGGAGCCGGCGCGGGCGGCGGTGCGGGCGCTGGTCGCGCGGATCGGGGGGGAGGCGCGGGATGCGTGAGATCGTGTTCGACACCGAGACCACCGGCCTCGATCCGGCCACCGGCGACCGGCTGGTCGAGATCGGCGGCGTCGAGCTCGTGAACCACGTCCCCACCGGGCAGACGTTCCACAGGTACATCAACCCCCAGCGCGACATGCCGCAGGAGGCCTTCGCGGTCCACGGGCTGAGTGCCGCCTTCCTCGCAGACAAGCCGCTCTTTCGCGACATCGCCGACGAGTTCCTCGACTTCGTGGGCGATGCGAAGCTGGTGATCCACAACGCCGCCTTCGACATGAAGTTCATCAATGCCGAGCTCGGCTGGATCGAGCGGCCGTCGATCCCCTGGGGGCGGGCGGTCGATACGCTCGACATCGCGCGGCGCCGGTTTCCGGGCGCGCAGAACAGCCTCGACGCGCTCTGCCGGCGCTTCGGCGTCGACAATGGCGGCCGGACGCTGCACGGGGCGCTGCTCGACGCGCAGCTCCTGGCCGAGGTCTATCTGGAGCTGATGGGCGGCCGGCAGCCGGGTCTGACCCTCGCGGTGGTCCGCAGCGGCGCCGATGCGCGCGGCGACAGCGGGCCGTGGGCGCCGCCGCCGCGGCCGAGGCCGCTCGCGCCGCGCCTGACCGACGACGAGGCCGCCGCCCATGCGCGCTTCGTCGAGAGCCTCGGGCCGGATGCGCTCTGGCTGAAGGGCTGATGCACCCGCTCACAGGCCTCGTATCGCGAAGATAGCCGTGCTATTATATTCGGGTAAAAGAACGTCGTGGTAGTTCTGCATCCGAATGGCATCAAAGCCGTCAGCGAAGGCTTCCCCCAGTGTCGCAGCGACCTAAAGATCGCGGGGCTTCGACCCTAGATCTATCGTCCCCGCCCTGCTTTTTGTGTGCAGGACCGGTAATACGGATTCCCCCCGAGCTGGGTTTTGCCGATGCGCCATTCTCGCGAACTCCGCCGCGATTGCGGGATCCGCTGCGGCCCATACGTCAGCTTGTCGTGTGGCCTGGCTACGAGTGAGCTTTCCGCGCATCGCCGTAAGGTTCGCGCAACTCGGTTCGGTACCGTTTGCCGCGCGCCGATCTGCCGGGGGCGACCTGAAGCGAGCCTGCCTCAGCGCTCCTTCGCGAGTTCGAGCGCCCGGGCGTAGACCTGCCGGCGGGGGAGCGACAGCCGGGCGGCGATCTCGGTGGCGGCGTCCTTGACCGAGACCCGTCCGAGCGCCTCGGCCAGCGCCGTGTCGAGGGTATCCGCATCCGCCGGGACCACCACCGGCGGGCCGACGACCACCACCACCTCGCCGCGCGGCGCAGGCCCGGCGGCATAGGCGGCCGCGAGATCGGCCAGGGTGCCGCGCCGGGCCTCCTCGAAGCGTTTGGTCAGCTCGCGGCACACGGCGGCGTCGCGCAGGCCGCCCAGGACCTCGGCCATGGCGGCGAGGCTGCCGGCCAGGCGGCGGGGGGATTCGTAGAAGACGAGCGTCGCGGGCACGGCGGCGAGCTCGGCGAGCGCGCTGCGCCGGGCCGCCTCGCGCGGGGGCAGGAAGCCGGCGAAGAGGAAGCGGTCGGTCGGCAGGGCGGCGATCGAGAGGGCCGCGAGCAGGGCCGAG
>CAZESN010000158.1:0-6233 GCA_964514775.1 uncultured Rhodovulum sp. | reverse complement strand
ACGCCGTCTCCGACTGGCCGCTCCTGAACGCACTTCTCAATTGCGCGAGCGGGGCCACCTGGGTCAGCCTGCACCATGGGGGTGGCGTCGGCATGGGCTTCTCGCAGCATTCGGGCATGGTGATCTGCTGCGACGGCACCGACGCGGCGGCAAAGCGCATCGGCCGGGTGCTGTGGAACGACCCTGCCACCGGTGTCATGCGGCATGCGGATGCGGGCTACGACATCGCGCTCGACTGCGCCCGCGAGCAGGGGCTGCGCCTGCCCGCCATCCTGAAGAACTGAAAAACGACGCGAACCAACAAGGAGAACCCAATGAAGAGACGTAGTTTCCTCGCTGCCGCCGGCATCGGCGCCGCCGCCTCGACGCTGGCGGCCCCGGCCGTCGCCCAGGACATCCGTCGCTGGCAGATGGTCTCGGCCTGGCCGCGCAACCTGCCCGGACCGGGCGTCGCCGCCCAGGCGCTCGCCGACCGCATCAACGCGCTCTCGGGCGGGCGGATCGAGGTCGAGCTCTTCGCCGCCGGCGAGATCGTGCCGGGCATGGGCGTCTTCGACGCCGTGGCCGAGGGCACGGCCCAGCTCTACCACGCGGTCCCGGCCTACTGGGGCTCGAAGTCCAAGGGCATCCTGCTCTTCGGCTCGCAGCCCTTCGGCCTCACCGCGCCCGAGCAGATCGGCTGGCTGATGCAGGGCGGCGGGCAGGATCTCTATGACGAGATGTACGGCCGCTTCAACCTCAAGCCGTTCCTCTGCGGCAACTCGGGGCCGCAGTGGGCGGGCTGGTTCCGCGAGGAGATCCACTCGGTCGACGACCTGCGCGGTCTGAAGTTCCGCTCCACCGGCCTTGCCTCGGAGATGTGCTCGCGCCTCGGCATGGCGGTGCAGGCGGCGAGCGGGCCGGAGCTCTTCCAGGCGCTCCAGTCGGGCGCCCTCGATGCCGGCGAGTTCATCGGGCCCTGGTCCGACAGCGCGCTCGGTCTCCAGCAGGTGGCGAAGAACTACTACTGGCCCGGCGTCGGCGAGCCGTCCTCGGCCGAGGAATGCGGCATCAACCTCGATGCCTACAACGAGCTGCCGGACGACCTGAAGGCGGCGGTTTCCTATGCCTGCGAGAGCCTCTACAACCCGGTCCTCACCGAGTACAACACCAAGCACGCGCTGGCGCTGCGCGAGCTGGTCGCCGACCATGGCGTGGTGGTGCGGGAACTGCCGCAGGACATCGTCATCGCCATGGGCAACGCGGCCGGCGAGATCATCGGCGAGCTACGCGAGGACAGCGACGAGCTGGTCCGCCGGATCACCGAGAGCTTCCTCGAGTACCGGGCGCTGATGGCCGAGTACATGCCCTATGCCGACAGCGGCCAGATGATCGCCCGCGGCTACGACTACAGCTACGGCGGCTGATGACATCCCGGGCCGGCGCCAGCGGCGCGCCGGCCCGCTCTCAACCGGGACATTCACGGGGGCGGTGATGAAGGGTCTGGCGGACCGGCTGGATCAGGTGAACCTGATCGTCGGGAACATCGCGCGGTGGTTCGCGCTGGCGATGGTTCTCCTGCAGTTCGGCATCGTGCTGCTGCGCTATGTCTTCGGCTACAGCTACATCTTCCTCAACGAGGGCGTCCTCTACCTGCATTCCATGCTCTTCATGCTGGGGGCGGGGTACACGCTCCTGATGAACGGGCATGTCCGCGTGGACATCTTCTATTCCGGCCTGAAGGCGCGCGGGCAGGCGATCGTCGACATCTTTGGGCATCTGCTCCTGCTCGCCCCGGCGCTGATCATCCTGCTCTACTATTCGTGGCCCTTCGTGCGTCGGTCCTGGGCGATCTACGAGGGCGCGATCTCGGTCGGCGGCATTCCGGCGTCGTTTGTGCTGAAGTCGCTCATCCCCGCCTTCTGCGTGCTGCTGCTCATCCAGGGGCTCTCCGCGCTCCTGCGCGACATTCTCCGCCTGCGCGAGGCCGTGTGATGGATCTTTATCTCGATCTCTGGATGTTCGGCGCGCTGATCTTCTTCATCCTGATCGGCTATCCGGTGGCCTTCACCATCGCCGGTGTCGCCACCGCCTTCGCGATCATCGGCTGGAGCTTCGGCGTCTTCAACCTCCAGCTCATGGGGGCGATGGGGCAGCGGTTCTTCGGCGTGCTGACGAACCAGGTCCTGACCGCCATCCCGCTCTTCGTGCTGATGGGCGTGGTGCTCGAGAAGAGCCGCATCGCCGAGGACCTGCTCGAGACCATGGGGCGCCTGTTTGGCGACATGCGCGGGGGCCTGGGCGTCTCGGTCGTGCTCGTCGGCGCGCTGCTCGCGGCCTCGACCGGGATCGTCGGGGCCACGGTGGTGGCCATGGGCATGATCGCGCTCCCGACGATGCTGCGCAACGGCTACAGCCCGACCCTCGCGTCGGGCATGGTCGCGACCGCGGGCACGCTGGGGCAGATCATCCCGCCCTCGACGCTCCTGATCATCCTCGCCGACGTCATGTCGAACGCCTATCAGCAGGCGCAGTACGCGCAGGGCAAGTTCTCGATCGAGACGATCTCGGTGGGGCAGGTCTTCGCCGCCGCGATGCTGCCCGGGTTCGTGCTGGTGCTGATCTACATCCTCTACATTCTCGCCCGGGCCTGGATCCGTCCCGAGGATGCGCCGGCGATGAAGGAGCTGGTCGTAAAGCCGGGCTGGGGCGAGATCGGGGCGGCGGTACTGCCGCCGATCCTGCTGATCTTCGCGGTCCTAGGCTCGATCCTCGGGGGCGTCGCCTCGCCCAACGAGGCGGCAGCGGTGGGCGCGGTCGGGGCGATCCTGCTGGCGGGTCGCCGCATCGGGGTATCCGACCGGGTCATCGTGTCCGGCGCGGCGGCGCTGCTCGCGCTGGCGGTGGCCGCGAGCATCGCGCCGGTGCGCCTGCAGAGGTCCGACATCGGGACCGGGGGATATATCCTCGCCGGGATCTATGTCGCGCTGGCGCTGATCGGTCTCTATGCGGTTGCCGTGTCGCTGCGCAGGGCGATGGGCGAGGGGATCCTCCAGCGGTCGCTCAACTCGACGATCATCGTCACCTCGATGATCTTCGCGACGATCCTGATGGCGAGCTTCTTCAGCCTCGTCTTCGTCGGTCTGGGCGGCGAGCACCGGTTGCAGACCATTCTCCACAGCATGCCCGGCGGCGTGACCGGCGCGCTGATCTTCTCGATGGTCTTCATCTTCGTGCTCGGGTTCTTCCTCGATTTCGTGGAGATCTGCGTGATCCTGCTGCCGGCGCTGGTGCCGCCGCTCCTGGCGATGGGGATCGATCCGATCTGGCTCGCGGTGCTGATCGCGATCAACCTGCAGACGAGCTTCCTGACGCCGCCCTTCGGGTTCTCGCTCTTCTACCTGCGCGGTGCCGCGCCGAAGGAGATCACTACCGCCCAGATCTATCTCGGTGTGGTGCCCTTCATCATGCTGCAGGTGGTGGCCGTGGCGGTGATCTGGATGGCGCCGATCGTGGCGACGTGGCTGCCGCGGGCGCTCTACTAGGGCGGGGCTGTGGTCATCCTGTGTCCAAATGTCCCACAGTGGGACACAGGATAACATGTTGATCTGAAATGCTTTTCAGAATCTCGTTGAAATTGGCGCCGAAGGTGTGGCGCCCTGACGCAGCCCGCGCCCGTCCTCGATCGTCCCCCGGCCAGGCCGCGTTTCGGGGCCGTCAGCAGGCCTGTCCGGTACCAAGGCAGAGAACCGCCTCACCGAGCCCGTAGGTCTCGGCGAGGCGGGTCACGAACCCCTCGTCGGCGAGATCGTCGAGCACGCGCTCGACATGCAGCCGCAGCGTCAGGTCGCCGCGCCAGAAGCCGATCCCGACCGGATAGCGGCCGGTGGCCTCGGGCATCCAGTCGATCTGCCAGCGGGTCTCGTCGAAGGTCTGGTCGGCGAGCAGGGCCTCGGTGACCGCGAGGTCGAAATCGCCCTGCTCGAGACCGGTGCGCAGCGCCGCGGCGCTCTGGACCAGTCGGATCTCGGCCTGGTGGTCGCGCAGGTACTGGCCGAGCCCGAGCCGGTCGAGGCCGCTCAGGCCCGGGAAGAAGCCGACGCGCAGGCCGGGCGCGAGCGCGGCGGGAGCGCCGGCCGGCCCCACCATGACCCAGCCGGTGCGCAGGTGCCCCGGGGTGGTGTCGAGGAACGACCGGGTGGTGGGCGAGAGGGCGAGGCCGCCGGCCAGGATCCGGCACTGGGCGCGGGTCACCCGCCAGCTCCGGGGATTGAAGTCGCGGCCCATCGCCTGGTTGGTCGCGATCGAGAAGCGCCAGCCCGAGCGCGCGGCGACCTCGCGCAGCAGCTCGACGTCGAAGCCGGGACGCTCGCCGCCGCCGGCGATCACGAGCGGCGGGTAGTCCGGCGGCATGCAGACGCTGATGCGGCCGGCCGCGTTGACCTCGCGCAGGGCATTGTCGGCCGGCAGGAAGGAGACCGCGAAGAGCAGCGCGAAGACGACCGCCAGCGGGCGCAGGCCCAGGGCGAGGTTGCGCAGCGTCTGGAAGAGGGGGGAGGCGATGACTGTGGCCACGGGATCAGACCTTGCGGAACTCCCAGATCGCCAGGGCGAAGAGGCCGACGGCCATTGCGCCGATCACCTGATAGCCGAGCGTGGGGTCGAACTGGTTGAAGTCGATGAGCACGCCGCGCATGGCATCCACCGCATAGGTGAGCGGGTTCCATTCGACGAGCGTCACCAGCCACTGGGGGTAGACGACCATCGTCTGGGCTCGGGTGAGCGCGGGGTCGAGCGGGAAGACCGAGCTCGAGGTGAAGTAGAGCGGCAGGATGATCGCGTTCGAGAAGATCCCGAAGCTCTCGAAGCCGCGCACGTAATTGGCGATCACGATGCCGAAGGAGGTGAGGCCGAAGGCGAGCACGAACATCAGCGCCAGCGCGTGGAGGATGTCGGCGGGGCTGAGGGCGATGCCGACGAAGCGCGCGACCGCAAGCACCATGCAGCCGTGGATCACGGCGGTGGTGGCGCCGCCGAGCACCTTGCCGAGCAGGACGAAGTTGCGGGGCATCGGCGAGACCAGCACCTCGCGCAGGAAGCCGAACTCGCGGTCCCAGATCAGCGAGACCGCCGACTGGACCGAGGTGTAGAGGATGTTGAGCACCACCACCGCGGGGAAGATGAACTGGAGGTAGGTGTAGGGCACGACGAAGCGCACCTCGCCGTAGACCTCTCCCCGGAAATAGGGGTTGAGGCCGACCCCGAGGATCAGCACCCACAGGAGCGGGCGGCTGACGCCGCCGATGAGCTGGCCCTTGTCGCGCAGCGAGCGTTTCACCTCGCGCAGCCAGACGGCGTAAATACCCAGCAACAACCCCACGATATGTCTCCTATTCCTGCGCCAGGTCGCGGCCGTAGAAATCCGACCTCGGGTCCGAGAGGACGAGGTCGCGGATGCGGTTCCAGAGATAGCTGCGCAGCTCGATGTAGCGCGGTTCGGCGCGGAACTGCGGTCCCCAGCGCGGCCGCTCGAGATCGACGTCGATCGTCTCGAGCACCCGGCCCGCGCCCATCACCACGATGCGGTCGGCGAGCAGGATCGCCTCGTCGACGCTGTGGGTGACGAAGAGGACCAGCGCCTGCTGTTTCGCCCAGATCGACATGAGCTCGATCTGCATCAGCTCGCGCGTCTGGGCGTCGAGGCTGGCGAAGGGCTCGTCCATCAGCAGGATCTCGGGCTCGACGGCGAGGGCGCGGGCCAGGGCCACGCGCTGGCGCATGCCGCCGGAAAGCCTGTCGGGAAGCTGGTGCAGCACCGCACCCAGTCCCAGCCGCGCCAGCAACGTGCTGGCCTGATCGCGCCTGGCTGGCATGTCGCGCTCATGGCGCAGGCGCGGACCCAGCAGCGCGTTCTCCAGCACCGAAAGCCAGGGCAGCAGCATGTCCTGCTGCGCCAGCAGCGAAACCCGCGTCGGCGGCGCCGGGCTCCAGTCGATGTTGGTCGGCGGCATCGGCGGAATGAGGCCGGCGAGCAGACGCAGCAGGGAAGACTTGCCGACGCCGCTCGGCCCCAGCAGGCAGGTCCAGGAGCCGCCGATCAGGTCGAAATCCAGCCCGGCGAAAAGCGGCACGCCCTCGAAGCGCAGTTCGGCTGCCTTGAGATGCGCGGTCGGAGAAGTGGCTAAAGTGTTCGTCGAACGCACCCGTCCCTCCGCCGGCATTAACCGGTTCAGGTTCGAGGGGTCGTTCCCGAA
>CAZESN010000157.1:0-6387 GCA_964514775.1 uncultured Rhodovulum sp. | reverse complement strand
GAGAGCGACGTCACCATGGCGACGGTGATGAAGAGCCTCGGCTACACCACCGGCCAGTTCGGCAAGAACCACCAGGGCGACCGCGACGAGCACCTGCCCACCAACCACGGGTTCGACGAGTTCTTCGGCAACCTCTATCATCTGAACGCCGAGGAGGAGCCCGAGAACCGGGACTATCCGCGCGATCTGGTGCTGCCCGACGGGCGCAACTTCCTCGACGTCTTCGGCCCGCGCGGCGTGATCCATTCCTGGGCGGAGGAGGACGGCACCCAGCGCATCGAGGACACCGGTCCCCTGACGCGCGAGCGGATGGAAACGATCGACGAGGAGACGCTGGCCGAGGCGAAGCGCTTCATCTCCGAGGCGGTCGAGGGCGATGAGCCGTTCTTCGTGTGGTGGAACGCCACCCGGATGCATTTCCGCACCCATGTGAAGGAAGAGCACACCGGCATCTCGGGCCCGAGCGGCGACGAGTACCATGACGGCATGGTCGAGCACGACATGCATGTGGGCGAGCTTCTGGAGCTGCTCGACGAGCTCGGCATCGCCGACAACACGGTCGTCATGTATTCGACCGACAACGGGCCGCATTTCAACACCTGGCCCGATGCCGGCACCACCCCGTTCCGGGGCGAGAAGAACTCGAACTGGGAGGGCGCCTACCGGGTGCCGGCCTTCGTGCGCTGGCCGGGCGAGTTCCCCGAGGGCGTGACGCTGAACGGCGTCGTCAGCCACGAGGACTGGCTGCCGACCTTCGCCGCGATCGGCGGCAATCCGGAGATCAAGGAGCAGCTGCGCGAGGGTGTTGCGCTGAACGGGCGCGAGTACCGCAACTACATCGACGGCTATGATCTCAACCCCTACCTGCGGGGCGAGGTGGATGCGTCGCCGCGCAACGAGTTCTGGTATGTGAACGACGAAGGGGCCGTGGTCGCCGCGCGCTACGGCGACTGGAAGGTCACGTTCATGGAGAACCGGGCCGAGCAGCTGCAGATCTGGCTCGAGCCCTTCGTCGAGCTGCGCGCGCCCACGCTGGTCAACCTCCGGCGCGACCCGTTCGAGAAGGCGCAGCACGGCTCGAACACCTACTTCGACTGGACCATCGACCGGATCTACGTGATCGCGCCGATCCAGACGCTGGCCGCGCAGTTCCTGCAGACCATGGTCGAGTATCCGCCGAGCCAGTCGCCGGGCTCGTTCAACCTCAGCGCCGTCGAGGCGAGGCTGCGCGCGAGCCTCGGCGGGAACTGAGCCTTTTGCAAGAGACCGGGCGCCGCCGCGGCGGCGCCCATTTCCGTTCCGGAGGCGACCATGATCCGCACCACCACCACCGCGCTCCTGCTCACCGCGCTGCCGGCCCTCGCCCTGGCCGATGCGCTGCCGTCGTGGAACGACGGCGAGGCCAAGACGGCGATCCTCGACTTCGTCGCCGAGGCGACCACCGAGGGCTCGGCCGGCTTCGTGCCCGAGGCCGACCGGATCGCCGTCTTCGACAATGATGGGACGCTCTGGTCCGAGCAGCCGGTCTATTTCCAGCTTTTCTTCGGGCTCGACCTGGCGCGCCAGCGCGCCGAGGAAGATCCCGCCTGGGCCTCGACGCCGGCGCTGCAGGCCGCCGCCGCGGGCGATGTCGCGGCGCTGGCCGCCACCGGCATGGACGGCCTTCTCGAGATGACGGACGCGACCGTCGAGGGCCTGAGCTTCGAGGAATTCACCGCCGCCGCGGCGGAATGGCTCGGCCGGGCGGAGCATCCGGTGACGGGGCGCCCCTTCACCGAAATGGTCTACCAGCCGATGCTCGAGCTTCTCGACCATCTGCGCGACAACGGGTTCGAGACCTTCATCGTCTCGGGCGGCGGCGTCGACTTCATGCGCGCCTTCACCGAGGAGGCCTACGGCATCCCGCCGCAGAACGTCATCGGCTCGATGGGCAATGCGAGCTTCCGGATCGTCGACGGCGTGCCGCAGGTGATGAAGGAGCCCGGCGTCGCCTTCATCGACGACGAGGCGGGCAAGCCCGTCGGCATCGCGCGCCATATCGGCAAGCGGCCGGTCTTCGTGGCCGGCAACTCGGACGGCGACCTGGAGATGCTGCAGTGGGGGACGACTGGCGAGCTTCCGAGCCTCGGGATCATCGTCCACCACACCGATGCCGCGCGCGAATGGGCTTACGATCGCGACAGCCATATCGGCCGGCTGAACGACGCGCTCGACCTCGCACCCGAAGCGGGGTGGATCGTGGTCGACATGGCCGGGGACTGGGCGACGGTCTGGCCCGGGACAGAGTAGGGCGGTCCGGGGTCAGGCCCCGGTTCAGGCTCCGGCCCGCGCTCCGTCCTCACGGCCGGTGTCCGGGCCGTGGGGAAAGGCCTTCAGGATGGCCTCGATCCGCTTGACCACGTCGAGAGTGGCCTTGTTGAGGGGCCGGGTCTGGGTGGTGCGCACCACCACCGTCCGCCAGATGCGCGGGTTGACGATCAGGCTGGTGTCGAAATGGGCGTCGCGCTCGGGGTGGAGCGAGTAGGCCGCCTTGATCATGTAGCAGCCGCATTTCTCGGCGACCATCTTCTGGGCGCCGATCGACTCAGCGTCGACAAAGACGTCTAGGGCGAAGCGCAGCCGCCGCGCCACCGAATCGACCGCGAGCCGGAGCCCGTTCGGGGCGATGGGCAGGACGAACTGCCGGCCCGCGAGCGCGGCGAAGTCGGTCGTCCGGGGCAGCGGCGTGTCGTCGCGCACCTTTGCGAGCAGGAGGGGTGAGCTGAAGGCCTCCCCCTCTATCGGCTGGCGATCCTCGCGGTACTTGCTGACGAAGCCGATATCGACGGTGCCGTCGCGCACCCAGCGGTCGATCTGGTCGCTGAACCCCTCGCGGACGCGCAGCTTGATGCCCGGCTCCTCGACGCTGAGCCCCTCGGCGAGCTCTGGGATGACCGAGCCCACCAGCGAGGGCGGGGCGCCGATGGTCACGTTGCCGGCGGGCCGGCGGCTGGTCTCGCGCAGCTCGACCAGCACCTGGTCGGCATGGGCGAGCAGGTCGCTGGCGCGGCGATAGGCGGTCTCGCCGAATTCCGACAGTTCGACCCCGCGCCCCGTCCGGTAGAAGAGCGGCTCGCCCCAGGCGGTCTCGAGCTCCTTGACCACGCGGCTGACCGTCGGCTGGGCGACGCCGAGGGCGACCGCGGCGAGCGAGAAGCTGTGGTTCTCGGCGGCGGCGACGAAGACGCGGAGCGAGGCGAGGTCGAGCATGCTGATATCCGTATGACGTATATCTCATATGTCTTCTATCGGATTGACACATTCCGCGCCAGTGGTAGCGTCCGCCCCCAAGGACCGCCCCAGGCATGGCGCTCCGTAAAACCTTGGGAGGACATCATGAAATACGGCGTACCGCTTCGCGGTCTGCTGGCGGCTGGGCTCGTCGCGGGTGGCTTTGCCTCGATGGCGACGGCGCAGCAGGTCGTGCGCTTCCTGCACAACGAGACCGATCCGCCGAGCATCGAGTTCTTCAACAACGCCATCGCCGAGTTCGAGGCGGCCAATCCCGACATCAAGATCGAGATGGAGGTGATCAGCACCGACGGGCGGCTGCAGAAGGTCATGGCCTCGATCAACACCCGCACCATGCCCGAGGTGTTCAAGCTCCTGCCCGAGGAGCGGTTCGAGTTCGCGCGCCGCGGCTATATCCGCCCGCTCGACGATCTCGTCGACGAGGTCGGCCGGGACGAATACGTGCCCGGCGCGCTGGTCGAGGTGGACGGGGCGATCTACGACATTCCGTACACGGTGCAGAACTTCAACCTCTACTTCTACCGCTCCGACCGGTTCGAGGAGCTGGGCCTGACGCCGGCGACCGACTGGGACGGGCTGAAGGCCAATGCCGAGGCGCTGACCTCCGGCGAGGACTTCGGCTATCTCTTCCCGGCGGGCAAGAACCGGATGACCACGATCTTCCTGTCGCATCTGATGTGGTCGGCGGGCGGCACCTATTTCGACGCCGATCTCAACGTCACCTTCGACAATCCCGGCACCATCGCCGCGCTCGAGTTCCTGCGCGACATGGCCGCCTATTCGCCCGAGGGGATCAGCTCCTATTCCTACGGCGACATGATCAACGTCTATCTGACCGGCCGCGTCGGCCAGGACATCTACGCGCCGCGGCTCGTCGCCAATGCCCAGGCCAATACGCCCGATCTCCTGGCGCTGACCGAGGTCGCGGAGAACCCGGCCGGGCCGAGCGGGGTCGGGGTCAAGTTCGTCAACTCGAACGGTTTCGCCATGGCCTCCGAGGAGATCGGCGGCAAGAACTACGAGGCGGCGCGCGAGTTCCTGCGCTTCATCACCACCGGCGACCGGCTGGTCGGCCTCGCCCTGACCGCCTTCCCGCATATCGTGCCGCCGGTGCGCTCGGTGCAGGCCGACGTCATCGCGCAGGGCACGCCGATGCTCGGCGGGCGCACGGACTTCGCCGAGGTGTCGTTCGACACGTCGAACGGCCTCGATTTCGAGACCGAGGCGGGGGCGACCTTCGTCGACGGCAAGGTCGTTCTGTCGGGTGTCGTGAACCCCTACATCGGCTCGATCGTCGCGCGGCACATCCCGGCGGACGTGGTCCAGCGGGTGGTGCTGATGGGCGAGGACCCGGCCGCGGCCGCGGCCTGGGGCCAGGCCGAGATGCAGGCGATCGTGGACGACCTCCGGTCGGCCAACTGATCCGGACTGCACGGGGCTGTCCGGTCTCAACCCCCCCGGGACCGGGCAGCGGCCTCCTTCAACCAGCGGAAATCCCATCATGAAGAATACCCCGTCCGGCGACGTCTCGCTGCGCGAGCGGCTGTCCAAGGAACCGGCCGAGAGCCTCGTGGCCTCCTACTACGTCTACGGCGTGGCGGCAGGGCTGAAGCACACCTTCGACCACGAGATGCGGATCCATCAGGCGCATGCCCTGATGCTCGCCGACCGGGGGATCGTGTCGGGAGAGGCGATCCGCAGCATCCTCGACGTGCTGGGCGCGCTCGCCGCCAGCGGGCCGGAGGCGCTGACGATCGATTACCGGGGCGAGGACGTCTATTCCTATGTCGAGCGCTACATCATCGGCGCGCTCGGGCCGGACGTCGGCGGGCGGCTTCACACCGGGCGCAGCCGCAACGACCTGCATACCACCGCCTGGCGGATGGCGCTGCGCGCGCGGCTGATCGAACTGATGCGGGTGGTCGGGCGGCTGCGGCAGACGGCGATCGAGATGGCGGGCGCGCATGTGGGCACGGTCATGCCGGGCTATACCCATACCCAGCACGCCCAGCCGATCACGCTCGGCTATTACCTCGTGGCGGCCGCGGACGGGCTGGCGCGGGACTGGCGGCGTCTGAGCGCGGCGCTCGACTGCTGCGACCGCTCGCCGCTCGGGGCGGGGGCGCTGGCGACGACCGGGTTCCCGATCAGCCGCGAGCAGACGCGCGACCTGCTCGGTTTCGCCGATCTGGTCGAGGTCGCCTATGAGGCGGTCGCCTCGCGCGACGACCTGCAGGAGGGCGCGGCGGCGGTGGCGCTGCTGATGACCGCGGTCTCGCGGCTCGCGACCGACCTGCAGACCTGGAACACGATGGAATACGGCTTCATCGAGTTCGACGACGCCTATTCGAGCGTGTCGAGCATCATGCCGCAGAAGAAGAACCCGGCGACGATGGAGCATGTGAAGGCGGTCGCGGGCATGGCGACCGGCATGCTCGGCACCGTGCTCGCCTGCGTCAAGAACACGGGCTTTGCCGATGTGAACGACGGGGTAAGCGCGGCCAACCCCTCGGCGCTCGACGCGATCGAGCGGGCGACGCTGGCGCTCGCGGCCTTCGAGGGCGCGCTGGCGACGGTGCATGTCCGGCCGGAGGCGATGCGGCGCTCGGCCGAGGTCGGCTACGGCACCGCGACCGAGCTTGCGGACGTGATCGTGCGCTCGTCGGGGATATCGTTCCGCATGGCGCACAACGTGGTCGGCCGGGTGGTGCGCGAGGCGCTGGAGCGCGGGCGCACCGCCGACGAGATCAGGCTCGAGGACGTCGAGGGGGCGGCGGAGGCGCTCTTCGGCCGCAGGCTCGGCCTGACCGCGGCCGAGGTCGCCGAGGCGCTCGACCCGATGGAGAACGTGCGCAGCCGGCGGGCGACCGGCGGGCCCGCGCCCGAGCGGATGGCGGAGATGCTCGCCCGGCGGCGGGCGGAGATCGCGGCCGACCTCGCCGCGCTCGCCACGGTGGCGGACCGGATCGACGCGGCCTATGCGACGCTCGAGGCGCGTGCCCGGGACTTCCGTCCCGCCGGCGCCGCCGCGCAGCGCTGACAGGGAGAGAGGCATGGCGCAGGTCGAGATCCGGCAGGTCAGCAAGATATTCGAGG
>CAZESN010000156.1:0-6389 GCA_964514775.1 uncultured Rhodovulum sp. | reverse complement strand
GGTCGGTCTCGCGCGTGCCCGGCGCGCTGCCGCGCACGTCGACGGCCGCGAGAAACGGCGCCCCGGCGGTCAGCACCGTCACCCCGGATTTCAGCCGGGCGTCGGCGGCATTGCCGACCAGCAGGCCGGGGACATCGGTGATCAGGTTGCGCGGGCCGGTCCGCATCAGATGCAGCGCCCGCCGTCGACCTCGAGGGCGGCGCCGGTGATCATCGAGGCCTCGTCCGAGCAGAGGAACGCCGCCGCATGGCCCATGTCCTGCGGCGTCGAGAATCGCCCCAGGGGAATGGTGGCGAGGAATTTCGCACGCATCTCGGGCGTGTCCTCGCCCATGAAGGATTTCAGGAGCGGCGTCTCGCCCGCCACCGGGCAGAGCGCGTTGACGCGGATCCCGAAGGGCGCGAGCTCGACCGCCATGCCCTTGGTCGCGGTCACCATCCAGCCCTTGGAGGCGTTGTACCAGACGAGCCGGGGACGCGGCGAGAGCGCGGCCGTCGAGGCGATGTTGAGGATCACCCCCCGGCCGCGCGCCTTCATCGCCGGCACCAGGTGGCGCGCGGTCAGATAGACCGATTTCGCGTTCACACCGAGCACCCGGTCGAACTCGTCCTCGGCGATCTCCTCCATCGCGGCGGGCAGATGGGTGACGCCGGCATTGTTGACCAGAATGTCGGGCATGCCGAACGCGGCCTCGGCCGCGGCGGCCATCGCCGCGACGCCCGCATCCGTCGAGACATCGGCCGCGACCGCCCCCGCCCCCATCTCCGCCGCGGCCGCCGCGAGCCGTTCCGCGTCCCTGTCGGCGATCATCACCCGCGCGCCCTCGGCGATGAAGATCCGCGCGATTCCCGCGCCGAACCCCGACGCGCCGCCGGTGACGAGCGCGGTCTTTCCCCGAAGTCGCATGGCTGTCCTCCCTTTGGCGCCAGATTGCGAAGGCGGGCGGCGGGGCGCAAGCCCCGGATCGCCGGGGCGCGCGGCTTGAGGCTTTCTTAATGTCCGGGCGGCTAAGAACGGATGGCGAATCCATGCCCCTGTCCCGAGTTCCGCGAGTACCACATGATCGGCATCATCGGCATCGTCATTGTCTTCGTCATGGTCTTCGGAGGCTACATGATCGCCGGCGGCAAGCTCGGCATCATCCTCCACGCCATGCCCTTCGAGATGATGATGATCGCGGGGGCAGCGCTCGGCGCCTTCGTCATCTCCAACGACAGCCACGGGATCAAGCATACGCTCAAGGACGTGGGCAAGGTGTTCCGGGGACCGCACTGGAAGCCGCAGGATTTCCAGGACCTTCTGTGCCTGATGTTCCAGCTCATCCGCATCGCCCGCTCGAATCCGATCGAGCTCGACCAGCATATCGAGGACCCCGGCGCCTCGGCGATCTTCGGGGCCTATCCGCGCATCCTCGCCGACAGCGAGGCGGTGGCACTGATCTGCGACACGCTGCGCTCGGCCTCGATGAACTACGACGACCCGATGCAGGTCGAGGAGGTGCTGAGCAAGCGGATCGAGAAGAACTACCAGAACGCGCTCCACTCGGCCCATACGCTCCAGATCATGGCCGACGGCCTGCCGGCGCTCGGGATCGTCGCGGCGGTGCTCGGCGTGATCAAGACCATGGCCTCGATCGACCAGCCGCCGGAGATCCTCGGCAAGATGATCGGCGGCGCGCTGGTGGGCACGTTCCTGGGCGTCTTCCTCGCCTATGGCCTCGTCGGCCCTTTCGCCAACCGGGTGCGGGCGGTGATCGACGAGGACCAGAACTTCTACAACCTCATCCGCGAGGTGATGGTCGCGGCGCTGCACAACCACGCGCCCAACATCTGCGTCGAGGTCGGCCGCCAGAACACGCCGGCGAGCCTGCGCCCCTCCTACAACGAGCTCGAGAACGCGCTGCGCGCGTCGCGCCAGAGCCTCGCCGCATGATCCGCACTCTTGCGACCCTCGGGGCCGTGCTGGCGACGGCGGGCGCCGCCTCGGCCGAGGGCGGCGCGATCCGCAGCGGCGAGCATGCCGGATTCTCTCGCATCGTCATGGAGATAGATCCGACGACGGAGTGGTCGCTCGAACTCGCGCCCGGCAGCGCCACGATCTTCTTTCCGCAGAAGGCGATCGATTTCGGCACCCGCGACGTCTTCGAGCGCATCCCGCGCACCCGCATCACCGCCGTCGAGAGCCGCGTCGAGCCCGCGGGCACCACCGTCTCGGTCGCGATCGACTGCGACTGCCGGGTCTCGACCGCCTTCGTCAACGCCCGCCATCTCGCCCTCGACATCTCGGACCGGGACACGCCGCCCGCTCCGGCCGCGACGCTGGTCGACCCCGCGCCTGACCCGGAACCGGAAGCCGGGGCCGAGACAGCAGAGGCCCGCGACAGCCGCGAGCGTGCGGCGGTGAGCTCGGCCGAGGAGATCCTGCTGCGCCAGATCGAGCGCGCCGCCGGCCAGGGCCTGATCGAGCTCGCGCCCGCGTCGCCTGCCGGAGACGGACCCATGCGGGCGCTGGCGAACGCGCCGCCGCCGCCGCCGCGCCCGGGCATTCCGCCGCGCCCGGCGATGCCGGTCGCCCTCGACCGCACCGGCCTGCCCCAGGTCGCCGGGTTGCGCGAGCTGCTCGAGCAGGACCAGATCCGCGCGACCACCGTCTTCGACCGCGACCGCCCGGCGATCTCCACGCGCAGCGTCGAGGCGCCGCTGCCGGTCGAGTGCCGCCCCGACGGCGACTTCGCGGTCGCGGGCTGGGCCGACGGCCGGCCCGCGCACAGGCAGATTGCCGATCTCGCCGGGCGGCTGCTCGGCGAGTTCGACACGCCCGACCCCGTGGTGCTCGAGGCCATGGCGCGGATCCAGGTCCGCTTCGGCCTCGGGGCCGAGGCCGAGCAGCTCCTGGGCGCCATCGAGGTGCCGCTTGCCGCCCGGCCGCTGCTCGTCGACCTCGCCCGCGCGGTCGAGGGCCGGCCGCCGCTGCCCGGCGGGCCGCTCAGCGTCGGTGCCGCCTGCCCCGGCGCGCACGGGCTCTGGCTCGCCGTGGCCGGGACCGGTCCCGCATACCGCGACGCGGCCCATTTCGCCGGCATCGGCGCGGCGCTGGCCGAGCTGCCGCCGGACCTGCGGGCGCTGGTCGGCCCCGGCCTCATCGGCCGGCTCATCGACGAGGGGCATCCGGACGCGGCGCGGCGGATCTACGACACCACGGTCCGGCCCGACCCGCACCGCTCCGCCGCGCTCATCCTCGCCGAGGCGCGGCTGGTGGCGGCCGAGGGCAGCCCCGGCGCGGCGATCCGCGAGCTCGGCGATCTCGTCGAGAGCAATGCCGCGAACGCCTCCGAGGCGCTCAGGCATCTCGCGCGGCTCGCGATCGACACCGGCACGGCCATTCCCGAGCGGCTGGTCATGGATCTCGCGGCCGAGGCCCGGCTCCTGCGCGCGACGCCGCAGGGTCCGGTGCTGCGGGCGCTGCTTGCAGAGGCGCTGGCCGCGCGCGGGGATCTCGCGGGCGCGGTCCGCGAGCTGCGCACGGGCATGGCGGACACCCCCTCGGACCCGCGCTTCGGCCCGCTGGCGGTGACCATCCTCGGGGCCGCCGATCCCGCCACCGCCGGGGCCGCGGCCTATGCCGAAGCGATCCTCGCGAACCGAAGCCTTCTGCCGGAGACGCCCGAGGCCGACGACGCCCGCCGCGCGATCGCGCGCCACCTGCTCCATCTCGGCCTTGCCGCCGATGCCCGGGCGCTGGTCTCGCCGGCGGTCCTGCGCGGCGAGGCGCAGGACCGGCTCGTCGAGGCCGAGGCGGCGCTCGCGCTCGGGGACGGCGCCGGCGCGCGCGCGGCTCTCGAGACGCTCGAGGGCGAGGTCGCGGCCGCCTTGCGGGCCCGGGCCTTCGTCCGCGAGGGCGCGTTCGATGCCGCCGTCTCGGAGCTTGCCGGCGCTGGCCTCGAGAGCGAGGCCGATGCCCTCGCCTGGCCGTCCGGCGACTGGCAGCGCGCCGCCGACGCGAGCGTCGAGACCGATCCTGCCCGGGCCGCCATGGCCCGCTTCATGGAGGTGCGTGCCGACCCGTCGCGCGCCCCCGCCCCGGCACCCGATCCCGCCACGCTGACGCCGGCGGCGGCCTTTGTCGAGCCGGTGCCGCGCCTCGATCCGCCGAGCCTTGCCGCGGCGCGCCGGCTGCTCGCCACCGGCCGCGAGGTCGAGGACTTCGTCGCCGAGCTCCTGCGCACGCCCTAGCCGGGCTTGCGGCACCCCGCGCCCGCCTCTAGATACGGGGAGAGAGCAACGAGCGGGAGCAACCAAGCCCATGGCCATGGAAGCGGCGGAGATCGAGCGCCTGATCCGGGAGGCGTTTCCGGACGCGCAGGTAGAGATCACCGACCTTGCGGGAGACGGCAACCACTATGCCGCCAACGTGACCGCCGAGGCGTTCCGCGGCCTCAACCGGGTCAAGCAGCACCAGCTCGTCTACGCTGCGCTCAAGGGAAAGATGGAAGGGTCGCGGGGCGAGCTTCATGCGCTCGCGCTGACGACCAAGGCACCGGAGTAGGGAAATGAGCGACGCAGCCCATGCGGCCATCAAGGCCGATATCGACGCGAACGACGTGGTCCTGTTCATGAAGGGCACGGCCGAAATGCCCCAGTGCGGCTTCTCGAGCCGGGTCGCGGGCGTGCTGAACTATCTCGGCGTCCGGTACAAGGACGTGAACGTCCTGGCCGACGAGGGCATCCGCAACGGGATCAAGAGCTTCTCGGACTGGCCGACGATCCCGCAGCTCTACGTGAAGGGCGAATTCGTCGGCGGCTGCGACATCATCACCGAGATGACGCTGTCGGGCGAGCTCGACACGCTGCTGGCCGAGAAGGGCATCACCTTCGACAAGGCCGCCGCCGACAAGATCCGCGAAGCGAACAAGCAGGACTGAGGTCGTCCGGGACCCTGCCCGGTCCCGGCCACCTGCCCGGGCGATGCGCCTGACCCTCAGGCGCGCCGCCGTCCCCGCCGGGCACAATCTGCACGCGCGTCGCGGACTGCCTGCAAGCCCCCGCCCGAAACGGATTTTCAGATTTTACCGATATATCAGAGAGTTAGCCGATGTCCCACTGTGGGACATCGGTGCGCCTCAGGCCCCGGTGGCCTCCACCGCGCTGGTGATCGCGTCGATCTCGGCGCGGACCTGCGTGAGCAGCTCGACCGCCGCCGCGTTCTCGGCCTTCAGCCGCGCGATCTCGGCATGGGCCGCGCGCTGGCCGATCTGGCTTTCCTGCTTGAGGGCATTGGCCGCCAGCATCGCCGCCTTCGCCTCGGCGATGCGGACACGCTCCTCGGCCGCGCGGATCCGGTCCTCGGCCTCGGCGAGATCCGCCTCGACCGAGCTCTTGGAATAGCCGAGCATCAGGCCGGCGAGCAGGAGCATGCGCTTCTCGACCAGACGGCCCGCGTCGTCGCTGAGCTTGCGCGCCTCCTCGTCGAGATGCGACGCCGCCCGCTCGAGCGCGGCTTCCTGTCCGGCCTCGCAGCTCACCTCGTAGAGGCGTCCGCCGATCTCAAGGGTCAGTTCCGGCATCTCAGGCCTCCTCGATCAGCGGCTTGAGCTGGGTGATCAGCTCGTCGAGCGTCGCCACGTCGCTGTCGCGCTTGGCCCGCAGGCGCTCCAGCTCGCCGGTGAGCGCCGTCTTCTCGCGCTCCAGTTGCGTGATCCGCTCGATGACCGCTTGATCGCCCCCCGCTGCCACCTGCCGGCTGGCCACCGCGGAGCGCAGCCGGTCAAGCGATGCGGCAATCTGGTTTTCGATCTCGATGATCTGACTCATATTGTGCGCTTCCCGCCTGGATGGGTTTCGTTTTAGGCAGCCCCCCCGGACAATGCAATCCACCCTGCGCAAGACCGCCGATCGGGCGCCGATCGCTTGCCGCGCGCCGCGCGCCGGCCTTCACCTATCCGGTGAATGCGCCTTGACCGGACGCGGCTGACTGCTATCAGTGCGCCAACTCTGGCGGCCCCCGTCGCGGATCCGCCGCTTTTCCGGCGAGAAAGGCCCGATTCCAGTGAACATCCCCGAGCTTCGCGAGCACCATCCCGATCACTGGCAGAAGGCCTCCGCCCTGCGCATGCTCGCCATCGATGCCGTCGAGGCCGCGAATTCGGGCCACCCCGGCATGCCGATGGGCATGGCCGACGTCGCCACCGTCCTCTTTGAGCGTCATCTGAAGTTCGACGCGGGCGCCCCGGCCTGGCCCGACCGCGACCGGTTCGTGCTCTCGGCCGGCCATGGCTCGATGCTGATCTACGGGCTTCTGCACCTGACCGGCTATCCGGACATGCCGATCGAGGAGATCCGCAACTTCCGCCAGCTCGGCGCCCGCACCGCCGGCCATCCCGAATACGGCCA
>CAZESN010000155.1:0-6437 GCA_964514775.1 uncultured Rhodovulum sp. | reverse complement strand
GGGCCGCCTCGCGCGGGGGCAGGAAGCCCGCGAAAAGGAAGCGGTCGGTCGGCAGGGCGGCGATCGAGAGGGCCGCGAGCAGGGCCGAGGCGCCGGGGGCGGCGGTGACCGCATGGCCGGCCGCGACCGCCTCGGCGGCGAGCCGCCAGCCGGGGTCGGCGATCAGCGGCGTGCCGGCGTCGGAGACGAGCGCCACCGATTTCCCGGCGGCCAGCGCCGCCAGCAGGCGCGGGCGCTGGGCCGCGCCGTTGTGGTCGTGATAGGGCAGGATCGAGCGCGGCGGCCGGCGAATGCCGTGGATGTCGAGGAGCTTGCGGGTATGGCGCGTGTCCTCGGCGGCGAGGATGTCGGCGCCGGCAAGCACGTCGAGCGCGCGCAGCGTGATGTCGCGGGCATGCCCGATGGGCGTCGCCACGAGATAGAGCCCGGGGGCCAGGGCGCCGCGGGACAGGGGCGGGCCGGCGTCCGGGGCAGCGTCGTCGGTCCGGTCGCTAACCATTCGCTCGTTTACATTTGACAGGTCGGCCCTTAGCGTGCCGGATGACCACCGCCCGCGCAAGTCGCATCGAACCCCAGGGGTTACGCCAATGGTCCGGAGACGCTTTTCCATCACCCGCGCGCTGGCGCTTCTTGCCGGCATGGCCGCGCTGACGGCCTGTGCCACCGGGCCGACCGCGGTCACCCAGAGCGACGGGCCGGCCATCGACCCGAACCAGACGGTGCGCGTGGCGCTGCTGGCGCCGCTCGGGTCGGGGGATCCGGGACGCGAGCAGCTCGGGCGCAGCGTCGTCAACGGCGCGCGCCTCGCCGAGGTCGACCTGCGCAACGCCTCGATCGACCTCACGGTCTATTCGAGCCGCGGCACCGCCGAGGGCGGCGCGGCCGCCGTGACCCAGGCGGTGGCCGAGGGCGCGCAGATCATCGTTGGGCCGTTCTTCAGCACCGCGACCGCCGGCGCGCAGCCGGTGGCGGCCAGCGCCGGGCTGACCGTCATCAGCCTGAGCAACAACCCCGAGGTCGCTGGCCAGAACGTCTACATCATCGGCAACACCTTCAACAACACGGCCGACCGGCTGGTGGCCTACGGGCTGTCGCGGGGCCTGCGCAACTTCGGCGTGGTCTATCCGGCCGGCCTCGAGGGCGAGACGGCGCGGGGCGCGGTCGCGGGTGCGGTGCAGGCGCGGGGCGCCACCCTCGTCGCCTCGGAATCCTACAGCCTCTCGGTCGAGGGCATCCGGGCGGCCTCGACCGCCGCGGCCGGCCGGATCGCTGGCAGCGGCGCGAATGCGGTGATCCTGACCGACGGGCCGACCGGGGGCCTTTCCTTCATCGCCGAGGGCCTGCGCGCCAACGGCCTGTCGCCGGTCCAGGCCCAGTTCCTCGGCCTCCAGCGCTGGGATGCCTCGGCCGAGGCGCTGACCCAGCCGGCGCTCCAGGGCGGGGCCTTCGCCGCGCCCGATCCGGGCATCCTCGCCGCCTTCGAGGGCCGCTACCGGACCACCTATGGCGAGGAGCCGACGGCGGCCGCGAGCTATGCCTATGACGCGGTCGCGGCGGTCGGCGCGATGATCGCCGACGCGCGCGCCTCGGGCGGCAGCCCCTTCGCGACCGGCCGGATCACCCAGCCGGCGGGCTTCGCCGGGGTGAACGGCGCGTTCCGGTTCCTGCCGAACGGGCTGAACCAGCGCAATCTGGCGATCATCGAGGTCCGCGAAGGCCAGGCGGTGGTCGCGGAGCGCGCCTCGCGGAGTTTCGGAGCCGTTGGCAACTGACCAAAGCCCGCGGGGCCGGCCCGATCCGGCCGCGGTCTGGGACGGACTGAGCCCCACACCGGAGCTGATCCTCGACGTGCCCGCCCTGACCGGCGCGCTCGAGGCCGCGGCCGTGGCCGAGGACATGGCGCAGCGGCGCACCGCGGCCGTCCAGGCGATCGGCGCTGCGCATGCCCGGGCTCGGCAGGTGATCGCGGCCGAGGTGGCGGCCAGGCCGCGCGAGGCGTACCGGGCGGTCCACGACTATGCCTGGCTGACCGACCGGATCGTCACCCTGACGCTCGATTTCGTCGCGCGGCACCTGCATCCGCTGGCGAGCCCGACGCGGGCCGAGCGGATCGCGGTGCTCGCCGTCGGCGGCTACGGGCGCGACGAGATGGCGCCGTTCTCGGACATCGACCTGCTGTTCCTCACCCCCTACAAGCAGACGGCCTGGGGCGAGAGCCTGATCGAGAGCGTGCTCTATTGCCTGTGGGACCTGAAGCTCAAGGTCGGGCATGCGGTGCGCACGGTCGACGACTGCCTGCGGCTGGCGCAGGGCGACGTGACCATCCGCACCACCCTCCTCGAGAAGCGGTTCCTCTGGGGGGACGGGGCGCTGGCGGAGCGCCTGTCCGATCGTCTCTGGACCGAGCTTTTCGCGCGCAGCGGCCCGGAGTTCGTCGAGCTGAAGCTCGCCGAGCGGACGGCGCGCCACGAGCGGCAGGGCAGCTCGCGCTATCTGCTGGAGCCGAACGTGAAGGAGGGCAAGGGCGGGCTGCGCGACCTCCAGACGCTCTACTGGATCGGCAAGTACCTGACGCGCGCGGACGAGCCCGAGGAGCTGATGCGCCAGGGGTTCTTCACCGCCGACGAGTACCGGATCTTCACCGATGCGGCCGCGTTCCTGTGGACGACGCGGGTGCATCTGCATCTCCTGAGCGGGCGGGCGGTCGAGCAGCTGACGTTCGACACCCAGGTCGAGATCGCCGAGGTGCTCGGCTACAGCTCCACCGCCGGCCAGCGTCCGGTCGAGCGGTTCATGCAGGACTATTTCACCCACGCGAAGCACGTCGGCGACCTCACGCGCATCTTCCTCTCCGCGCTCGAGGCCCAGCATGTGGCGGCGCGGCCGAGCATCGGCCAGGCCCTGCGCAAGGCAGTCGGCCTCGGGCGGCGGACGACGGCGGGCTATTCGCTCAAGCACGGCCGGCTCGATGTCGACGATGCCGCGCATTTCACCGCCGATCCGGTGAACATCCTGCGGCTCTTCGAGGCGTCGCTGGCGAGCGGCATCGAGATCCATCCCGATGCGTTGCGGCTGGTGGCGGCGAATCTCGGCCTGATCGACGACCGGATCCGGGAAGATCCGGAGGCGAACCGGATCTTCCTCGACCTCCTGCTTAGCCACAACAACCCCGAGCGGGCGCTCAGGCTGATGAACGAGGTCGGCGTGCTCGGAGCCTTCATCCCCGAGTTCGGGCGCATCGTGGCGATGATGCAGTTCAACATGTATCACCACTACACGGTGGACGAGCATACGATCCGCGCCGTCTCCAACCTCAGCCAGATCGAGCGCGGCGAGCTGGTGAGCGACCTGCCGGTCTCGACCGATATCCTCAAGGGCGGCGTGAACCGGCGGGTTCTCTATGTGGCGCTCCTGCTCCACGACATCGGCAAGGGGTCGGGGCGCGACCATTCCGAGGTGGGTGCCGAGATCGCGGCCCGGCTCTGTCCGCGCTTCGGGCTCGACCCCGAGGACACCGAGCTGGTGGTGTGGCTGGTGCGCAACCACCTGCTGATGTCTGACACCGCCCAGAAGCGCGACCTGGCCGAGCCGCGCACGGTGCGCGACTTCGCCCAGGCGATGAAGAGCCCGACGCGGCTCAACCTCCTGCTGGTGCTGACCGCCTGTGACATCCGCGCGGTGGGCCGGGGCGTGTGGAACAACTGGAAGGCGATGCTGCTGCGCACGCTCTATGCCGAGACAATCTCGTTCCTGACCGGCGGCAGCCAGGCGGTTGGCCGGCCCGAGCTCGAGGCGGCGGCCAAGGAGGCGCTCGGCGCGGCGCTGAAGGGCTGGTCGGAGGCGGAGGTGGCGGTCGAATGCGGGCGGCATTACGCGCCCTACTGGCTCGGGTTCGACACCCGCACCCATGCGATCTTCGCCGAGCTGATCCGCGCCCTGCCCGAGGGCGAGCCGGCGATGCGCATCGAGCTCGATTTCGAGCGCGACGCCACCCAGGCCTGTTTCGTGATGCAGGACCATCCGGGCATCTTCGCGCGGCTCGCAGGCGCGCTGGCGCTCTCGGGGGCGAACGTGGTCGACGCGCGCACCTATACGACCACCGACGGGCTCGCGACCGCCGCGTTCTGGATCCAGGACAGCGAGGGGGCGCCCTTCGAGAAGGTGCGGCTGACGCGGCTGCGCAACGCGGTCAGCCGCACGCTGAAGGGCGAGATCGTCGCGCGCGACGCCCTGCGCGACCGCGACCGGATCAAGAAGCGCGAGCGGGATTTCCGGGTGCCGACGCGGATCAGCTTCGACAATTCGGGCTCCGACATCTATACGATCATCGAGGTCGAGACCCGCGACCGGCCCGGCCTTCTCTATGATCTCGCGCGTACCCTGACCGCCAACAACATCTCGATCGCCTCGGCCATCATCGCGACCTATGGCGAGCAGGCGGTCGACGTCTTCTACGTGAAGGACCTCTTCGGGTTGAAGCTCCATTCCGACGCCAAGCGCAGCGGCCTCGAGGCCCGGCTGCGCACGGCCATCACCGCCTCGAACCCCGACGCCGGCCCCGATGGCGGAGCCGCGACTTGATCCGCCCCGTCCGCCTGCTGCCCGCCTTCCTGACCGTGGGAAGCTGGACGATGCTGAGCCGCGTGGCCGGGCTCGCGCGCGACGTGCTGATGGTGGCGCTGCTCGGCTCGGGGCCGGTGGCCCAGGCCTTCATCGTCGCCTTCACCCTGCCCAACATGTTCCGCCGCTTCTTCGCCGAGGGCGCGTTCAACATGGCCTTCGTGCCGATGTTCGCCAAACGCGTCGAGGCCCGTGAGGACGCCGAGGCCTTCGCCCGCGACGCCTTTGCCGGGCTCGCCACGGCGCTGATCGTCTTCACGCTGATCGGGCAGCTCGCCATGCCCGCGCTCGTCTTCGCCATGGCCAGCGGCTATTACGGCGACGAGCGGTTCGACCTCGCAGTGTTCTACGGGCGGATCGCGTTTCCCTATATCCTGTTCATCTCGCTGACGGCGCTGCTGTCTGGCGTGATGAACGCGCTCGGGCGCTTCGCGCTCGCCGCCGCCGCGCCGATCCTGATGAACGTGGTGATGATCGCCTTCCTGGTGATCGGCTGGTGGGTGCAGGGCGACATCGGCCTCTGGCAGATCTGGTCGGTGCCGGTGGCGGGCGTGGCCCAGCTCGGGCTGGTGTGGTGGGGGGCGGCCAGGGCCGGCATCCGCATCCTGCCGCGCCTGCCGCGGCTGACGCCCGAGCTGCGCCAGCTCGCGATGATCGCGGCCCCGGCGATGCTGACCGGGGGTGTCGTCCAGATCAACCTGCTGGTCGGGCGGCAGGTGGGGTCGTTCTTCGACGGGGCGGTGGTCTGGCTCTCGCTCGCCGACCGGCTCTACCAGCTTCCGCTCGGGGTGGTGGGCGCTGCGATCGGCGTGGTGCTGCTGCCCGAGCTTGCGCGCCGGCTCCAGGCCGGCGACGGCTCCGGCGGGCGCGAGGCGGCGAACCGGGCGGCGGAGCTCACGCTCACCCTGACCCTGCCGGCCGCCATGGCGCTCATGGTCATCCCCGGGCCGATCACCGCCGTGCTCTACGAGCGCGGCGAGTTCACCCCGGCGGATACCGTCGCCACGGCGCTGGCGGTCGCGATCTATGGCGCCGGGCTGCCGGCCTTCGTGCTGCAGAAGGTGCTGCTGCCGGTCTATTTCGCCCGGGCCGACACGCGCACGCCGCTGCGCTTCACCGTGCATGCGATGCTGGTCAATGCCGCCGTCGCCATCGGGCTCGCGCCGCTGATCGGCTTCTCGGCGGCGGCACTCGGCACCACCTTCGCCGGCTGGACCATGTTCTTCCAGCTCTGGCGCGGGACGAAGGACATGGGCGAGGCCGTCGAGATCGACGCGCGCCTGCGCCGGGCCCTGCCCCGGATCGCGCTCGCCTGCGTGGTGATGGCGGCGGTGTTGCTCGGCTTGCACCGGCTGCTGGCGGATCTTTTCGCCGACGGGCTCGGGCGGTACGTCGCGCTCGTGCTGCTCGTGGCGGGGGGAATGGCGAGCTACGGCGTGGCCGCGCTGGGGCTTGGCGCGGTGCGGATCGCCGATCTCAGGGCGGCGATGCGCCGCGGTTGACGGGCGGGGGCCGAGGGGCAATAAGCGCCCCTGCCTTGTCTGATCGGAGCGAAATCCCATGACCGACGCGCGCTTCAGCCCCCGCGTCTTCTCCGGCGCCCAGCCGTCCGGAAACCTGCATCTCGGCAACTATCTCGGCGCCCTGCGGCGCTGGGTCGGGATGCAGAACGATTTCGAGACGATCTATTGCGTGGTCGACCAGCACGCGATCACCGTCTGGCAGGATCCGAAGGCGCTGGCCCATGCCACGCGCGAGCTGGCGGCGGCCTATCTCGCCGCCCGGCTCGATCCCGAGCGCGCCGTGCGCTTCAACCA
>CAZESN010000154.1:6044-6483 GCA_964514775.1 uncultured Rhodovulum sp. | reverse complement strand
TCTCGCCTTCCTGCGGGTGGTAGAAGCCGTTGATGACGTTGAGCATCGACGACTTGCCTGCCCCGTTCGGGCCGATGATCGCGCGGATCTCGCCCTCGCGGATGTCGAAGGAGATCCTGCGCAGCGCCTCGACGCCGCCGAAGCGCAGCGTGATCTCGCGCATCTCCATCAGCACGCCGCCGATGCGGCGGCCGGGGGAGAGCTCGGCCGGGGCCGCACTCATGCGGCCTGCCTCCGCTCGCCGGCCGTGACGGCGGCGTCGCGGATCTCGAGCGTCGCGCGGATGCTGCCCTTGCGGCCGTCCTCGTAGGTGACCTCGGTCTCGGTCCGGACCGTGGGCGCCCCGTCGTAGAGGGCGGCGATCAGGTCGGCGTATTTCTCCTCGATGATCCGCCTGCGCACCTTGCGGGTGCGGGTGAGCTCGCCGTCGTCGGCGTCG
>CAZESN010000154.1:0-6034 GCA_964514775.1 uncultured Rhodovulum sp. | reverse complement strand
TGGTGCGCTCGGCCCAGTTGCCCACAGCGGTCAGGCCGATGTTGACGAAGGCGGTGCAGAAGTCGCGGCCGTTGCCGAAGACCACCGCCTCGAGGATGTCGGGGTAGAACTTGAGCTTGTTCTCGACGTATTTGGGCGCGAAGAGCTGGCCGTCGGCGGTCTTTCCGACGTCCTTCGCCCGGTCGATGATCTTGAGATGCCCCGAGGCCTCCTCGATGAAGCCCGCGTCGCCGGTGGCGACCCAGCCCTCCGCATCCTTGGTGGAGGCGGTGCTCTCGGCGTTGCGGTAGTATTCGACGAAGGTCCCCGGCGAGCGGTAGAAGACCTCGCCCGTCTCGGCGATGCGCAGCTCGACCCCGGGCGAGGGGATGCCCACCGTGTCGGCGCGGACCTCGCCGTCGGGTTGCTGGGTGATGAAGACGCTTGCCTCGGTCTGGCCGTAGAGCTGCTTGAGGTTGATCCCGAGCGCCCGGTAGAAGTCGAAGATCTCCGGCCCGATCGCCTCGCCCGCCGTATAGCCCACCCGGCAGCGCGAGAGGCCGAGCGTGTTCTTCAGGGGTTCAAAGACCAGCGCCCGGCCGAGAGCGTAGCCGGCCCGGTCGAGGGTGCCCACCGGCCGGCCGTCGAGGATCGCAGGGCCGGTGCGGCGGGCGAGCGCCATGAAGTGCCGGAAGAGGCCGCGCTTGAAGCCGCCCGCGTCCTCCATGCGGATGGTGACCGAGGTCAGCAGCCCCTCGAAGAAGCGTGGCGGAGCGAAGAAGTAGCTCGGGCCGATCTCGCGCATGTCGGCCTGCATCGTCGCCTCGCTCTCTGGGCAGTTGACGCAGAAGCCGCTCCAGCACGCCTGGCCGACCGAGAAGATGAAATCGCCCACCCAGGCCATCGGCAGGTAGGCGAGCACGCTGTCGGTCTCGGAGAGACCGTCGAAGGTGCAGCTCGCGCGCGCGGTCTCGATGATGTTGCGGTTCGAGAGGACCACGCCCTTCGGTTTGCCGGTGGTGCCGGACGTGTAGAGCATCACGCAGATGTCGTCGGCGCCGCGGGCCAGGATCTCGGCCTCGACGGCGCGGCGCAGATCGGGGGCGGCGCGGCCGCTCGCCTGCACGTCCGCATAGGCGTGGAGATGCCCGTGGCCGTAGTTCCTCAGGCCGCGGGGATCGAGGTAGACCACCGTCTCGAGCTGCGGCAGGCGCTCCCGCGCGTCGAGGACCTTGTCCACCTGTTCCTGGTCGCCGGCGATGACGAAGCGCGCGCCGCAATGGTCGAGCACATAGGCCATCTCGTCGGCGACGGCGTCCTGGTAGAGCGGCACCGGCACCGCGCCATTCGCCTGGGCGGCGGCCATCGCCCAGTAGAGCTGGGGGCGGTTGCGGCCGATGACGGCGACATGGTCGCCGGGCCGGAGCCCGAGACCGGCGAGGCCGGCGGCAAGGGCGAGCACTTCCTCCTGTGCCTCGGCCCAGGTCCAGGTCTGCCAGATCCCGTATTCCTTTTCGCGGTAGGCGGGACGGGTGCCGTGCACGCGCGCGTTGCGGGCGAGCAGTTTGGGAATGGAGTCAAGGTCCTCGGCCAGTGCCGGTCCGCCCATGCGTGTCGCTCCCCGTGGCATTCTTGATGCCGGGCGCGGAGGTCTGATGCCGCCTGCGCCGATGCCAGATTAACAACTCCGTCCGATCCGGCAACGGAAAAATTGAACTGTCGTTCAGTTAATTTCCGGGGACGCGCAATGATGCGCACCCGGCTCCGCCCCCCACGCGGAAACCGGGTGCGCGACCGGCCCTCGTCATCCAGTCGCAGGCGAACGAGGACCGGTATCCGGCCCGGCGATCAGGTCGCGGGCACGGGTGCCGGAGATGCCGGGGAAGCGTGCGATCCGCCCGGCCGTGGCAGCCGGAATGCGGACGGGCTCGGCCACGGCGAAGGCCGGGATCAGCTCCAATGCCCCGGCACGCGGGGCGGAGCGGTCGGTGGGGACAAGGTTGTGCATCTGCACGGCATTCTCCCGGCGTCATTGTCGTTCGGCCTTCTGCGGCGGGCATCTGCGGCGCCCGCGCGGACCTCATCGGCGCATTATAGGACGAAACTGCGGGCGGCATGATTGACCTCGATCAAGTCGACACCGTTTTCCGGCCGGCCCGTGGGAGAAGCTGGCCGGGGCCCGGCGACGGGCGCATGATTCGGACCCGGCGCCTGCCGGCACGGCTCCGGGCGGTCGTCGGCAGCGGATCCTGCGCATTTTAGGCAATCCCCGCGCCGAACCCTTCGCGAGCGATTTTGTCGGCTTGCGGGAGGCGGTGGATGTGCCGCCCCGATGCGCAAGATTGGCGGCCCCTGCCGTTAACCTCTCGTTAGGAAACGGCTCACCATGTTCGCGTCACGAGTGCCAAGTAAACCGGAGGGAGAAATGACAAACGTTTCGACAAAAGAGTTCAAGGTGTCGGTGGCCCAGTACCTCGACGGCCTAGATTACGATCCGCGCGTCGTCCTCAGTGTCGTGCCCGACGGCACCACCACGGCGCTTCCCAACAAGGAGCGCACGACCTCGAACAATTCGGTGATCATCACCACCAAGACCAGTACCTCTCTCAAGAAGAACCTCGGCGAGGTGGCACTTCTCAGCCCGAGCACGGGCGTGGTCTTCCCCGGTGCGCTGGTCCTCGGCGACGAGCAGCTCATGGACGGCCAGCCGACGCCGATCTCGCTGCCGCGCAGCCCCGCCACGCTGTCAATCGACCTGCCTGGCCTGAAGGAGCCGAGCGCCACCGTAGTTCCGAACAACAGCTCGGTGCAGAAATTCGTCAACGAGAAGCTCGAGGAATGGAATGCGGGCGCGAGCAAGGACGGCTATGTCAACGCCGCGCGCTCGACGCTCAACATCACCCAGTCCTTCACCTCGCAACAGGTCGCTCTCGACCTCGGCTTCAGCGCGAAATGGGCGAGCGGCAATGCCTCGGCCCAGCTAGGCGTGAGCTCCAGCACCGAGCGCTCGGTGGTCGTCGCCTCCTACAAGCAGGTTTTCTACACCGTCACCATGAACACGCCCGAGCCTGCGGCGAGCGTCTTCGCCGAGAGCGTCGAGTTGGCAGACGTGCAGCGGGCGTTCAGTGCGAAGCATCCGCCGGCCTATGTGCGCAGCGTCGACTACGGGCGGATCCTGCTGGTGAAGATGGAGACGACGGCCGTCGACACCTCGGCCAACCTCAAGGCCGCCTTCGAGCACGCGACCTCGGGCAAGGTCTCGGCGAGCGGCGACCTGAAGGCGAAGTACGAGAACATCGTCAAGAACTCGAGCTTCACGGTGCTGGCGCTCGGCGGCGGCGCGGAGACCCCGATCCAGCTCTTCAGCGGCGCGACCGAGGGCGAGCTGAAGGGGCTGAAGGAATACATCCAGAAGGATGCGACCTACCGGCGCGACAATCCCGGCATGCCGATCGCCTATCAGGTGGCCTTCCTCAAGGACAACCGCTTCGCCACCATGGGCTTCACCACCGACTATACCGAGACCCAGTCGGTGCGCTATCCGAACGGCTTCGTCCGGTTCAAGCATTCGGGTGCCTACGTGGCGACGTTCGAGGTCACCTGGACCCAGGCGGACGCGCAGGGGAACTACACCCAGGCGAAGAAGTGGGAATCGGGAGAGAAGACCGTCGGCTATTCGGGGCAGGTGGATCTTCCGGGCGACGCGCACAATGTGCGGCTGAAGGCCTGGGCCGCCACCGGCCTCGTCTGGGACCCCTGGGGCGAGATCTTCAATGTCGCGCTCGAGGGCCCGGACAACAAGTGCTACCGCGCCACCGGCACCACGCTCGGGCGCAGCTGGGACAATCAGTGCTGATACCGAGCGGCTCAGGCTGACAGGCAAACGGCCCGCGGATGCGGGCCGTTCTCGTCTTGGTGAGGGGCCTTCGTCAGGCGGCCGCGGTCTCGATGGCCTTGCCCTCGATCGCATCCTTGCGGGCGATCTCGATCCGGCGCGGCTTCAGCGCCTCGGGCACCTCGCGCACGAGGTCGATGTGGAGCAGGCCGTTCTCGGTCACCGCCTCGACGGCGCGCACATGGTCGGCGAGCTGGAACCGACGCTCGAAGGCGCGGGTCGCGATGCCGCGGTGCAGGAACGAGGGCTTGGTCTCGCTCTCGGTCTCGGTCTTGCGGCCGGTGACCACCAGCTGGCCCTCGCGCGCCTCGATGGCGAGCTCATCCTCGGCAAAACCGGCCACGGCGATGGTGATGCGATACGCATTCTCGCCGGTCTTCTCGATGTTGTAGGGCGGGTAGGTCGCCTGTGCCGTGTCCGACGCCGTCACCTGGTCGAGGATATTGGCGAGACGGTCGAAGCCGACGCTGGAGCGATAGAGGGGGGAAAGATCAAAATGGCGCATTTCTGCATCCTCCTTGAGAAGCGATACACTGGCCTGAAGCCGTCCGAACGGACCGGCTCCGGTCTCTGCCCGATGCCGTAGCGGCCACCGGTGAAACGCATATGGGAACGGCCGGCCCGGGCGTCAAGGCTCTCCGCGAAGTCCGCTATCCCGTTGATGTGATGCGGGATTGCAGGGGGATCACACCTGCGCGGCCCGGCGCTTGGCTGCTCGGGCGAGGTTGGCGGCGAGGAAAAGCACGACGGCGGCGGTGACGATCGAGGGGCCGGCGGGCGTATCCAGGTGCCACGAGCCGGCGAGGCCCGCGAGCGCGGCCGCGGCGCCTGCGGCCACCGCCATGAGCGCCATGGCTTCGGGCGTGCGGGCGAGGGCGCGGGCCGCGGCGGCGGGCACGATCAGCATGGCGGTGACGAGCAGCGCGCCGACGACCTTGAGCGCCACCGCGACGAGGAGCGCGAGGGCGAGGGTGAGCACCAGCCGCTCGCGGGCGGCGGAAATGCCCGAGGCGGCCGCGAGGTCGGGGCTGAGCGTGGTGAGCAGGAGCGCCTGCCAGCGCCAGATCATCAGCCCCGCGATCACCAGCGCACCGATATAGATGACCGCGAGATCGCCGCGGGTGACGGCCAGGATGTCGCCGAAAAGATAGGCCGAGAGATCGATGCGCATCCCCGGCAGGAAGCTCAGCGCCACGAGGCCGACGGCGAGCGCCCCGTGGGCGGCGACGCCGAGCATCGTGTCGGCGGCATAGGTGCGCCCGACCGAGACCGAGATGGTCACGGCCATCGCCAGCGCCGCGACCGTCACGCCGAGTGCCACGGGAAGCTCGGTCGCGAGTGCGAGCGTGACGCCGAGGAGCGAGGCATGCGCGGTCGCATCACCGAAATAGGCCATCCGCCGCCAGACCACGAAACAGCCGAGCGGGCCGGCAGCCAGTGCCACGCCGATGCCCGCAAGTGCTGCGCGGACGAGGAAATCATCCAGAAGATACATGTTTTCCCGTGTCCGCCTGTGGAAGGTCACCCAGTCCGTTACCCTGTAACAGGGCTGGCGGGCGAGTGCACGCGCGGGCTTGCCCATGCCTGGTGCAACTTTTCCCCGACCCTGCTGCGCGATCCGGCAGCGGCCGCATCGCATGGGGGCAAGTGGCGATGGACGCTTGAACCGCGGACGGTGTTCGCCATACTCGCAGCATGCTGCGCTGCCGCACAATCCCCCCAATCACGGCGGTTTCATGACCCAGACCCATGCCGAGCTTCAGCCCGCGGCCCGTTCCGTCGATCCCGAGGGGCTGGCGCGCGAGATCCTCGAGCGCCTGACCTACCGGATCGGCAAGGATCCGAAGGTCGCCACCCCGCACGACTGGCTCCAGGCCGCGATCCTGGTGACCCGCGACCGGGCCATCGAGCGCTGGATGCAGTCGACCCGCGACACCTACGAGGCGGGAGCGAAGCGCGTCTATTATCTCAGCCTCGAGTTCCTGATCGGGCGGCTCCTGCGCGATGCGGTCTCGAACCTGGGGCTGATGGAGCCGATGCGCGCGGCACTCGCCAGCCTGTCGGTCGATTTCGACGTGGTCGCGGCGCTCGAGGCGGATGCGGCCCTCGGCAACGGCGGGCTCGGGCGGCTCGCGGCCTGCTTCATGGAGAGCATGGCGA
>CAZESN010000153.1:0-6493 GCA_964514775.1 uncultured Rhodovulum sp. | reverse complement strand
ATCGCCATGGCCATGGGCGGCAAGGTCGCCGAGGAGCTGGTCTTCGGCCCGGATCAGGTGACGAGCGGGGCCGCGAGCGACATCCAGCAGGTGAGCCGCATCGCCCGCGCCATGGTGACCAAGTTCGGCATGTCCGAGAAGCTCGGCAACATCGACTATGCCGGCGAGCAGTTCACCTATCTCGGCCCGCAGTCGGGTGGGGTGAACGCCGGTCCCGACACCCACGAGCTGATCGACGCCGAGGTTCGCGCGCTGGTCGACGAGGGCTATGCGACGGCCAAGCGCATCCTGACCGAGAAGCGCGCGGATCTCGACCGGCTGGCGAACGGCCTGCTCGAATACGAGACGCTGACCGGCAAGGAGATCACCCGTGTGATCCAGGGCCAGCCGCTCAACCGCGGCGGGGACGACAGCGACGGTGGCCAGGGCGAGGAGACGACCCCGGGCGGCATCGCGTCCATTCCCAAGACCGGTAAGTCGCCGCGCCCCGGCCGGGGCAGCGACGGGCTGGAGCCCGAACCGGCAACCTGATCCGGGACTATCCGGACGGCGCGCGGGGCGGGGTGTGGTGATGCCATACCGGCCCCGCGCGCCGATCGTGTCTCCTTCCCCTGCGGAGCCTTTCAATGAGCATTGGCGTGGAGCGCCGGTTCGAACGTATTCTCTTTGCCGGCCGCTGGCTGATGGCGCCGATGTATGTCGGGCTTCTGGCCGCGCTGGCGATGCTGATGGTCGTCTTCATTCGCGAGGCGGTCTATTACGTTCCCAAGGCGCTCGTTCTCTCGAGCGAGGATGCGATTCTCGCGATCCTCACCCTCATCGACCTGACGCTGGCCGCGAACCTGCTGCTGATCGTCCTCTTCTCGGGCTATGAGAACTTCGTCTCGCGGATCGACATCGCCGACAGCCCGGACCGGCCGGACTGGATGGGCACGGTCGACTTCTCGGGCCTGAAGCTGAAGCTCGTCGCCTCGATCGTCGCGATCTCGGGCATCCATCTGCTGAAGCGGTTCATGGAGATCGGCGAGGTCAATCCCGACACGCCCTTCGATCCGCTGCAACTCCGCTGGATGGTGATCATCCATCTGACCTTCGTGGTCTCGGGCGTGCTCCTTGCGCTGATGGACTGGCTGACCGCGCGCAGCAAGCGCCACTGAGAAACGTAGAAAAGGGTTGGGGAGATGGCGGACGGCGTCCTGCAGCATATCGTGGTGATGGGGGTCTCTGGCTGCGGCAAGACCACCGTGGGGGAGGGGCTGTCGGCGGCGCTCGGCTGGCCGTTTGCCGAGGGAGACCTCGATCACCCGAAGGCGAACATCGACAAGATGTCGAAGGGCATTCCGCTCACCGACGAGGACCGCTGGCCCTGGCTGCGCATCCTGGCCGACAGGATCGCGGCCGAGGAGCGGGCAGGGCGGTCCTCGATCCTGAGCTGTTCCTCGCTGAAGCGCGCCTACCGCGACGTGCTGCGCAGCGGGGCCGGGCGGGTGCGGTTCCTGCACCTCCACGGCCCGGCCGAGGTGCTGCAGGCGCGGATCTCGGCGCGGCAGGGGCATTTCTTCCCACCGGGCCTGCTGGCGTCCCAGCTTGCCACGCTCGAGCCGCTCCAGCCGGACGAGGACGGGATCGTGGTCGACGTCGCGCTCGACGCCGCGACCCAGATCCGGGAGGCGCTCGGGCGGCTCGGGCCCGCCTGATCGCGGCATTCCGGCCTTTCGCCTTAACTTGGCGTCAATTGTCGCCTGTCAAGCTCCGCGCCTGACCGGGGGTATGCGCGTCCGCGCAGGCTGTCCGCCGGGTTTGCAGGGAGGAGAGGCGAGTGCGCATCACGGTTCCGGCCCTCTCCGCGCCGCTACTCGTTTTGCGTTTCGATTCGGCATCAGTTTCGCGCGTCAGGAGCGCGACCTCAACTTGTGCTGCAACTTCGTTGCCAAAGCTGCTAAACTTGGGTCAACCACAAGAAACACGCTGGCGTGATTCGACGGCGGTATTGTTCGGGCAGGTCGCGTAAAATGGAGCCTCTGGGCCGATCCATGTCTGGTGCGGAGTACGACGCAGTTCCAGGTCAGGTTGCTGACGACAGCGGCTTTCCACTCGGCGACGAGCTGAGGGGCGAGCGCGCGACCATGGGGCGGACCCTGCTCGACGTCCAGCGCGACCTCCGGATCAAGGCGGCCTATATCGCCGCGATCGAGGATCTCGACCTCGCGGTCTTTCCCAACCCGAGCTTCATCCCGGGCTATGTGCGGGCCTATGCGCGCTATCTCCATCTGGACCCCGATACCGTCTTCCGGCGCTTCTGCCGGGAGAGCGGGTTCGAGCGCCCGAAGGACGTGTCGCTCCAGCCAAAGATCGGAAACCGCGCGCCCGGGCCTGTCATCCCCGGAACGCCGGGCGCCTTCCGGATGCGCTTTCCGCTCGCCACGGTCGCCCGGGCGCCGCTGGTGCCGCTCTCGGCGATCGGCTCGGTGCTGGTGCTTGCGATGCTGGTCGGCGGGCTCGGCTATGGCGGCTGGATGGTTCTCCAGAACATCCAGCGCGTGCAGTTCGCGCCGGTCGACGACCTGCCGATCGCGCTTGCCGAAATGGCGCCGCTCGCCGCGCCGGAGGAGCCCGAAGCGGCCGAGACGGTGCTGACCGAACTCGCCAAGCCGGTGGCGGCCACCGCGCTGGCCGAACTCTATCGCCAGCAGGACGTGCCGGTTCCGATCCTGACGCCGCGCGACGGCCCGATCGCGGCACTCGACCCCGACCGGACGAGACCCGCGGGAACCTCCGCCGCGCTGGCCGTCGACAAGATCGCCATCCCCGCCGCAGGTACGCCCGACGACCCCCTCGCCGCGATCCTAGCCGCCGTCGAGGCCTCGCTCGGCGCCGGCGAGACGCCCGGTACCGGGTCCGGCCCGACGGCCGTGGCCGCGGGCGACGATCCGCTCGTCGTCGTCGCCGAGCGTGCCGCCTGGATCCGGGTCTATCTCGCCAGCGGCACCATCATCTTCGAGCAGATCCTCGAGCGCGGAGAGAGCTATTCGCCGCCCGAGGGCGTGGCCGATCCGATGATCTGGGCCGGCAATTCGGGCGCCGTCTACGTCCGGGTCGGCGACAGCCTGCGCGGGCCGCTCGGCAGCGGCACCCGTGCCGTGCGCGACGTGGTGCTGACACCCGTGGCGATCACCGAGCGCTATGCCGAGGTCGACGTCGTGCCCGAGGTCATCTCGCAGGCGATCGGGGTGACGGGCGCAATCGGAATCCAGTGAGGGGACCGGCCGGGGGTGACTTTCCCCCGGAGCTGGCCTATTTTCCGGCGCAAGTTCCCAGCGCGGTCCGTCCCCGATGAGCCACAATTCCGTTCGCCCCTGGCGCAACATCTACCGGCGCAAGTCGCGCCAGATCCGCGTCGGCAGCGTCGCGGTCGGTGGCGATGCGCCGATCAGCGTGCAGACGATGACGAACACGCTCACCTCGGATGCCGCGGCGACGATCGCCCAGATCCAGCGCTGCGCCGACGTGGGCGCCGACATCGTGCGCGTGTCCTGCCCCGACGAGGACTCGACCCGGGCGCTGCGCGAGATCGTGCGCGAGAGCCCGGTGCCGATCGTGGCCGACATCCATTTCCACTACCGCCGCGCCATCGAGGCGGCCGAGGCCGGCGCCGCCTGCCTGCGCATCAACCCCGGCAACATCGGGTCAAAGGAGCGCGTGGCCGAGGTCGTGCGCGCCGCCCGTGATCACGGCTGCTCGATCCGCATCGGCGTGAATGCCGGCTCGCTCGAGAAGCACCTGCTCGAGAAATACCGCGAGCCCTGCCCGGAGGCGATGGTCGAGAGCGGCCTGCATCATATCCGGCTGCTCGAGGATGCCGATTTCCACGAGTTCAAGATCAGCGTGAAGGCCTCGGACGTCTTCCTCGCCGCCGCCGCCTATCAGGCCCTGGCCGAGGCCACGGACGCGCCGATCCACCTCGGCATCACCGAGGCCGGCGGCATGCTGTCGGGCACGGTGAAATCGGCGATCGGGCTCGGCAACCTGCTCTGGATGGGCATCGGCGACACGATCCGGGTCAGCCTCTCCGCCGATCCGACCGAGGAGATCAAGGTCGGCTTCGAGATCCTCAAGGCGCTGGGTCTGCGCCATCGCGGCGTGAACATCATCTCCTGCCCGTCCTGCGCGCGGCAGGGTTTCGACGTCATCAAGACGGTGGAGGCGCTGGAGAGGCGGCTCGAGCACATTAAGACGCCGATGTCGCTCTCGATCATCGGCTGCGTGGTGAACGGGCCGGGCGAGGCGCTGATGACCGACCTCGGCTTCACCGGCGGCGGCGCCGGCTCGGGCATGGTCTACATGGCCGGCCGCCAGTCCCACAAGATGGGCAATGCCGAGATGATCGACCACATCGTCGAGCTCGTCGAGCGCCGCGCGGCGGAGATCGACGAGGCCGACACGGTCGCCGCGGGCAGGGCCGCGCAGTAGGCCCATGAAATCCGACGGAATGCTGCGCATCGCCCTGATCGTCGGGCTGCTCGGGGCCATTGGCCCGTTCGCGATCGACATGTACCTGCCGGCGCTGCCCGATCTGGCGGCCGATCTCGGCGCGAGCGTTCAGGCGACCCAGATCACGCTCACCGCCTTCTTCCTCGCGTTCGGGGCCTCGCAGCTCGTCTACGGGCCGCTTTCCGACCGCTTCGGGCGCAAGCCGCCGATCTATGTCGGGATCGGCATCTTCCTCGCCGGCTCGGTCGGCTGCGCGCTGGCGCCCGACATCGGCACGCTGGTCGTTGCGCGCTTCATCCAGGGGCTCGGGGCGGCGACGGTGATGGTGGTGCCGCGCGCGATCATCCGCGATCTGCACAGCGGGCCCGAGGCGACGCGGATGATGGCGATGATCATGCTGGTGATCAGCGTGTCGCCGATGCTCGCCCCGCTCGCCGGCAGCCTCGTCCTCCAGGTCTCTGGCTGGCGGACGATCTTCTGGATCCTGACCGTCGCGGCCCTCGGCAGCCTCGCGCTCACCGCACTCGTCCTGCCAGAGACCCTGCCGGCTGCACGCCGGACCCCGGTGCGGGCCAGCGACCTCGCGCGCGGGAGCTGGCGGCTGCTGCGCGACCGCGACTTCATGGGGCTCACGCTGATCGGCGGCTTTGCCATGGCGAGCTTCTTCGTCTTCATCGCCAGCGCGAGCTTCGTCTATACCACCCAGTTCGGCCTCAGCCCCACCGGCTTCAGCCTCGCCTTCGCGGTCAACGCCATCGGCTTCTTCGGGGCCTCGCAGCTCGCGGCGAGCCTTGGCGAGCGCTACGGGATGGAGCGGGTAATCCGGACCGCGATCACGGGTTTCGCGGCGGTCACGACCCTGCTCCTTCTCCTGACGCTCGCGGGGTTCGGCAGCCTGGCGGTGATCATGGCCTGTCTGTTCGTCGGCAACGCCTGCCTCGGCCTCGTCATGCCGACCAGCATGGTGATGGCGCTCGACCCGCATCCCGACATCGCCGGCCTTGCCTCGTCGCTCGGCGGCACGATCCAGATGCTGGCGGGCGGTGCCATGATCGCGCTCGCGGGGCCGTTCTTCGACGGCACGACGACCCCGATGGTCAGCGCCATCGCCGTCGCCGGCTGGCTCGCGCTGATCGCCACGCGGGTTACGCTGCGCAGGGCCGCCCCGGCCGGGTAGTCCGGCGTTTTCGGCTTGCGGCGCCCGTGCTGCTGGCGCAACTGGCGGCCGGAAGGAGACTGCACCCGATGATCCCGCTCGAGAAGCTCGACCAGATCCGCGACCGCTACGAGTTCCTGGAGGCGAAGCTCAGCGCCGGCGCCGCTCCGTCCGAGCTCGCCCGCCTGTCGCGCGAATATGCCGAGCTGAAGCCCGTCGTCGAGCAGATTGCCTCGTACAAGGCGCTGCTGGCGGACCGGGCCGAGGCCGAGCGGCTTGTCTCCGACCCGGAGATGCGTGTGCTCGCCGAGGAGGAACTCGCCCGGATCCGCGAGGCGCTCCCGGAGGCCGAGCACGCCATGCGCCTGGCGCTCCTGCCGCGCGACGCCGAGGATGCGCGCTCGGCGATCCTCGAGATCCGGGCAGGCACTGGCGGCGACGAGGCGGCGCTCTTTGCCGCCGATCTTGCGCGCATGTACCAGCGCCTTGCCGAGGCGAGCGGCTGGCGCTGGGAGGTGATCGAGGCGACGCCGACCGAGATCGGCGGCTATCGCGAGTTCATCGCCCATGTCAGCGGGACGGGCGTCTTCGCGCGGCTGAAGTTCGAGTCCGGCGTTCACCGGGTCCAGCGGGTGCCGGTCACCGAATCGGGTGGGCGGATCCACACCTCGGCGGCGACGGTGGCGGTGCTGCCCGAGGCCGAGGAGGTCGAGATCGACATTCCCGCCTCGGACATCCGCATCGACACGATGCGCGCCTCCGGCGCCGGCGGCCAGCACGTGAACACCACCGATTCGGCGGTGCGCATCACCCATATCCCCACGGGCATCGTGGTGACCTCGTCGG
>CAZESN010000152.1:0-6631 GCA_964514775.1 uncultured Rhodovulum sp. | reverse complement strand
GCCCGCGAGGAAGGCTGCCAGGCCATCGTCGCGGGCGATGCGGTAGAGATGGCCGCGGCGCAGGCGCGAGCAGAGGGCGCAGTAGGTCTTGGTGGAGGGGACCTTGTCGACCACCACCGAATAGGTGTCCTGGTATTCGATCCGATGGGGCACGCCCATCCGGGTCAGGAACTCGGGCAGGACAGTGGCGGGAAAGCCCGGCTGGCCCTGGTCGAGGTTGCAGGCGAGGATATCGACGGGCAGGAGGCCGCGCCATTTCAGCTCGGTGAGCGCCGCGAGCAGGGTATAGCTGTCCTTGCCGCCCGAAAGGCAGACCAGCCAGCGGTCGCCGGGGCGGATCATGCCATAGGCCTCGATCGCCTCGCGGGTGAGGCGGATGATGCGCTTGCGGAGCTTGCGGAACTCGGTCGTCGCCGGGGCACCGGCGAAGAGCGGGTGGATGTCGTCGTGATCGTCCTCGTCCAGCATGGCCGCGACATAAGCGGAGCGGGGGCGTGCCCGCAAGGGTGGAGACGCGGAAGGACGCAGTTTGTGCGAGCTCGCACAAAAGACCAAACGCTTGATCTTAAATGATATTCACAGATATGTTTACCTGATTGAAACCTTCGCGGACCCGTCGCCATACTGCCGAAACCGGGCGCCCGCTTCGGTCACGCGGTTGTGAACGTGACGTCCGGCGCCGGACCTGATCTGGACCGTCCCGGTTGCCTCTGCGCGAAGGATCGACACATGCCCGCCTATGTCCTGCTGGGATTCGCCATCCTTGCCGAGGTGGTCGGCACATCGGCGATGAAGGCCTCGGCCGGGTTCACGAGGCTCGGGCCGTCGCTCGTCGTGGTGACGGGCTATGCGGTCGCGTTCTTCCTGCTGTCGCGGGTGCTCGACCACATCCCGGTCGGGACTGCCTATGCGGTATGGGCCGGGGGCGGGATCGCGCTGGTGTCGCTGGCGGCCTGGGCGATCTACGGCCAGCGGCCGGATGCGGCGGGGATGATCGGCATCGGGCTGATCATCGCGGGCGTGCTGGTGCTGAACCTGCTCTCCAAGACCGGCGCGCACTGATCCGCCGATGAAGGACGGGAAGGATCCGCGCGCGGGCCCCGGGCCGGCGGATATCGTGATCCGGGCGGCGGAGCCGCGCGACGTGGACGGGATCTTTCGCGTGCGGGTGTCGGTGCGGGAAAATCGCCTGTCGATGGAGGAGCTTGCCGCGATGGGCATCACGCCCGGCGCCGTGGCGCGGATGATTGCGGCGGGGGACCGCGCCTGGGTGGCGGAGACGGGGGACAGGATCGCCGGGTTTTCGATGATCGACCCGGAGGCCGGCACCCTGTTCGCCGCCTTCGTGCTGCCCGCCCATGAGGGCATGGGGATCGGGCGGCGCCTGGTCGCGGCGGCGGAGGTGCGGCTGTTCGCCAGCCACGAGATCGCATGGCTGGAGACCGGCAGAGGCACGCGGGCGGAGGGGTTCTATGCGCGGCTCGGCTGGCGCCACTGGCGGGATCCCGGCGGTGGCGATGTCCGGATGGAGAAGCGACGGGGCCGCCCCATCCGGTAGGACGGCCCCGCGAAGGGTCATGCCGGCTGGTCGAGCCCGAAGGCGGGGTGGTGGATCAGCTCGCCCCGGGGCTCGGCCCCGTCGAAAGGCAGAGCCTGGACGAACTTCGGCGGAATGCCGGCAAGCGTCAGGCCGGGGTAGCTGCGAAAGCCGAATCGGCCGTAGTAGCCGGGATCACCCACGAGGGCCGCGCCCCGGCTGCTGGCGCGCAGGCGGCGCAGGGCGTCCGCCATCAGCGCGCTGCCGATGCCCTGGCGGTGCCTCGGCGGGGTGACGGCCACCGGGCCGATCAGGCTCCAGCCGTCCTGCGCCCCGATGCGGGCCGCGGAGGCGGCGAGATGGCCGACCACCTCGCCGCGATCCTCGGCCACCAGCGAGAGGGCGAGCGCGCCCTGCGCGCGCAGGACCTCGACGATACGCGCCTCTGTCCCGGCGGCCTGCGGCAGCAGCCGCATCGCCTCGGTGATCAGCCGGCCGATCGCCGGGATATCGGCGGGCACTTCGTGACGGATCAGCATGTCATGTCCCCTGGTTGTCGTGTTGCGCCCGGACGCCGATGCGGCCGCGCCGGGAAATCCGGTACGGGCCACCGGATCGGGATTCGATCAGCCGCCGGCGGCGCAGGCGGCTGAAGATTGTCAGGTCGAAATCGGCGAGGATCATGCCCTCGCGGGTGACGCAGGTCACGGCGACGATCTTTGCGCCACCGTCACGCTCGTGAAGGATGCGGCCGCCGAGGGCCAGAACGTGCAGCGCACGTTGCTCGTTGCGGGAAATGTTCATGGAAGTCTCGTCTGACAGACGTGAAAACACGGCCGGGCACGCGTGTCGGCCGGCGGCTGGAAATTTCACGAGGCTCTCCGAAATCAGGAGAGCCTGTCACACAAGCTCTGACATCCAGTCTCCATGGTTCGGGCGGCAGGCATGCCCGCCGTCCCTTCACGGGATCTAGGGGGCGGGCGCCTGGCGGACAAGCCCGGACAAACGGCTGTGGGCAGGATAGGACCGGGGTGCGACATGCGAGGAACACCCCGATGGCAGTGCCAGCTTCCAAGGCCGAGCTTCTGGACGCGATCTCAACCACGTTCACGCGGCTGATGACCGACCTCGCCCGGGTTCCGCCCGCGCTGGCGCGCGAGGCGACGCTCGAAGGTCATGCGGCGGGGACGCGCATGAGCCCGGCGGATCTGGTGGCCTATCTCATCGGGTGGAACGAGTTGGTGCTGAAGTGGCTCGCCCGCGACGATCAGGGCGAGGCCGTGGATTTCCCCGAGAGCGGGTTTGCATGGAACCGGCTCGGCGACCTCGCACAGAAATTCTACGCCGATCATCGCGAGATGGAGTGGCCCGCCCTGATTGCCCGCCTGAACGATGCAGAGGCGCGTCTGGTCGAGACGGTTTCGTGCCGCTCGGACGACGAGCTCTATGGACGGGCGTGGTACGGCAAATGGACCAAGGGCCGGATGATCCAGTTCAACACGTCGGCGCCCTATGCAAATGCGCGCGGGCGCATCCGCAGGTGGCTGAGGGCCGACGGCTAGAGCAGGCCGTCGGGTCGCGGCGTCAGGTATCGAGGCGCCGCAGGAAGACGACATTGTCCTGAAGCTCGGCCGTGGCGCCGTCCGGGCCCCTGCCGGTGCGGGTGACGACGCGGGCCTCGATCCGCTGCCACAGCTCCGGCATGGCCGCGATGTCGGCGAGCTCGCTCTCCACCGTCGGCAGGGAGGCGGCCCTCTGCCGCATCTCGGGCGAAGCCCAGGGCGGCGGAGCGGCGTGCGAGACGACGAGGAGATGCCCGCCCGGCGCCACCTGCGCGGCGGCGGCGGCGAGGATGCGTGCGCGAGGCAGCTCGACATGCGACTGGAAGTAGAGCGCCGTCACCAGATCGAACGGCCCGTGCGGCAGGCCGGTACCGAGGTCGCGCGCCTCGAACCGGGCGCGGTCCCCGAGGCCGAGGCTCGCCGCCCGCGCCGTCGCCCGGTCGCAGGCGGTGGGCGAGATGTCGACGCCGAGCGCCTGCCAGCCGCGCCCCGCCAGCCAGATCGCGTCGTCGCCGTTCGAGGCGCCGAGATCGAGCGCGCGTCCCGGCGCGAGGCCTTCGGTCAGGCGGACGAGGACCGAGCCGGGCTGGCCGGAGGAGGTCCTGCGCCGGGTCTTGTAGACGTCCTCCCAGTGGGCGAGCGGGTCGGTGATCAGGTCGGTCATGGCGGGCTCCGGCAGGATATGTAACTTGATAAGTATCTTGATTGTGGCCCGGGGTCAACATCATGTAACTCGTGACGGTACGAATTTGGAGGCGAGCGCCATGCGACAGGACACGAGGCTATCGCGGCTGCTGCACGTCCTGCTGCACATGGCCGAGCAGGACGGCCCGATGACCTCGCAGCAGATCGCGGACATGCTCGAGACGAACCCGGTGGTGGTGCGGCGGACGATGTCGGGGCTGCGCGAGGCGGGGTATGTCGCGGCGGCGCGCGGGCACGGCGGCGGCTGGACGCTGGAGCGCGATCTCTCCGAGATCACGCTCCTCGACGTCTATCGCTGTCTCGGCTCGCCGGATCTCCTGGCGCTCGGCCTGTCCAATCCGGCGCCGCAGTGTCTGGTCGAACAGGCGGTCAATGCGACGCTCCGCACCACGGTCAACGACGCGAACGCGGCACTGCTCGCGCGGTTCGGCCAGATCCGGCTTTCGGAGATCGAGACGGATTTCCAGCTCCGCCACAGCCGTCGCCGGGCGGAGGCGCCGTCGCCGGACGCCTGAGGGCCGGGGTATGCTGGCGGGCGACATGCAAATGCGTATCAATATAAATAGCTGATATCTATTGACTTTTTGATTCCGGCCCCGTAGCAGCGGGCCATCGGGGAGTAGCAGCCGCGCCTGGCGCGCGGAGGCACGTCAACATACTCGCGGGGCGTTCCGCGTGGCGTGTCTGGCCCGCTGGGGCTTTGCAAGACCGTGGCGATGGGACCCTGCGGGCGGGGTCCGTCCATCGCCCGGATCCGCCCACGGGAACTGCGCATGTCACCGGTTGCGATTGGCGTCCTCGCCATATCCATGTCCGTCGATGCCTTCGTCGCCTCGGTCGGGAAGGGCGCGTCCGCGCGCCGCCCGAGCCTCGGCCATGCGGTCAGGACGGGGATGATCTTCGGCACCATTGAGGCGATCACGCCGCTGGTCGGCTGGGCGGCCGGGGTGGCGGCGAGCCGGTATGTCCAGCAGGTGGACCACTGGATCGCCTTCGCCCTGCTCGCGGCGGTGGGGAGCCACATGGTCCTTCAGGCCTGGTCCGGGCGGGAGGAGGAGGCGGGCGCGGCGGCGGGCGGATCGCTCTGGCCGACCGTGCTCGTCGCGCTGGGGACCTCGCTCGATGCCATGGCAATCGGCGTATCGCTCGCCTTTCTGGAGGTGAACATCGTCGTGATCGCGCTGGCGATCGGGGCGGCGACGCTGGTGATGAGCTCGACCGGGATGCTGGTCGGCCGGTTCCTGGGGCGGCAGTTCGGGCGGGTCGCCGAGGCGGTCGGGGGCTGCGCGCTGATGGGGCTCGGGGCACTGATCCTCTTCGAGCACCTGGCGGCCGGATAGGAGGATCCGCGCGCGATTCGCTTTCCCCATGGGATGTGGTAGCGATCGGCTGGCGCGACCCATTCCCTACGGCAGGCGGACGTCATCATGAGAAGTGAGAGCCGTCCGGCGGTTGGCGCCGGCGACAACCTGCGCGGGGCGCTGTGGATGATCGCCGCGATGGCGGGATTCGCGCTCGAGGACACATTCGTGAAGGGTGCGGCAACGGCGCTGCCCATCGCGCAGATCCTGATCACCTTCGGCGCCGGCGGCGCGCTCGTCTTCGCGGCCCTCGCGGTGGCGCGGGGGGAGCGGCTCTTCACGCGCGACGTCGTGTCCTGGCCGATGCGGCTCCGGGTGCCCTTCGAGATCTCGGGGCGGCTCTTCTATGTCTTCGCGCTGGCGATGCTGCCGCTGTCGGCGACCACCGTCATCCTGCAGGCGACGCCGATCGTCGTCGTTGCCGCCGCCGCGCTCTTCTTCGGCGAGCGGGTAGGGTGGCGGCGCTGGGTCGCCATCTTCGTCGGAATGGGCGGGGTGATCGTCATCCTCCAGCCCGGCACCGACAGCTTCTCGGTCCTGTCGCTGCTGGCGGTCGGGGGAATGCTCGGCTTCGCGGGGCGCGATCTCGCCAGCCGGGCGGCGCCGGCGAGCCTCGGGACCGCCGTGCTCGGGTTCTACGGGTTTCTGGCGATGATGGTGGCCGGCGTGATCGTGCAGATCTGGGCGGGGACGGCGCTCGTCTGGCCCCGCGGGCTGTCCGGCGTCTACATGGTCGGGGCGGTCGGTTGCGGGGTGATGGCCTATTCGTGCCTGATGAAGGCGATGCGCACGGGCGACGTGTCGGCAGTGACGCCGTTTCGCTATGTGCGCCTGATCTTCGGGATCGCGCTCGGGGTGGTGCTGTTCGGCGAACGGCTGACAAGCGAGATGCTGGTGGGCTCGGGGATGATCGTGCTGTCGGGGCTGTTCATCATGTGGCGGAGCAAGGCGCGGGGCTGAGGCGTCTTCCCCTGCACGCCCCTCGGGCGCTTCCTACATGGAAGCCGCGGCAATCTCCGCGCGTCAACAGTGGAGAGGGGCGAGGCAGCGCCTCGCCCCGGTCCGAAGACACCATTACGTCGCCGGAGCGGCCTCGCGGACCTCGGCATCCATCGCCTCGATCAGCGGCCGGTCGGTGTCGCCCTCGCGCACGCGGGTAGGCAGGCCGATCTCGTCGAGGAGCGCGATGAAGGGGCGCGGCGGCAGGTCCTCGACATTGGCCATTTCCTTCACGTCCCAGTCGCCCTTCGCGATCAGGAGGGCCGCGGCGACGGCCGGCACGCCGGCGGTGTAGGAGATGCCCTGGCTGCCGACCTCGGCATAGGCTTCCTCATGGTCGGCGACGTTGTAGATCAGGACCTCGCGCGGCTTCCCGTCCTTCTCGCCCTTCACCAGATCGCCGATGCAGGTCTTGCCGGTATAGCCGGACGCGAGCGAGGCCGGGTCGGGCAGCACCGCCTTGACCA
>CAZESN010000151.1:0-6632 GCA_964514775.1 uncultured Rhodovulum sp. | reverse complement strand
GGCCTCCGGGCTCACGCCCTCCGGCCGTGGACCGGGGCGAGGCAGTGCCTCGCCTTTCCCGGTCCCCGGTGACTGCGGAACCAATGCGATCGACCGGACACCGTATGCCCGGCCGCTCCTCGCCGGTCAGCGCCGGCGCGGGCCTTCGGTCGGGCCTTCGATGATGTCGGCATCGACGATATCCGGCCGGGCCGGGGCATAGACCTCGCGCGCGGTCGGGGCGGGTTCCTCAGCCGGCGCGGCGGGCGCGGGCTCGGCGGCCGGCGCCCCGACCGGTTCAGGCTCGGGCTCTGGCACGGGCTCTGGCTCCGGCGCCTCGATCTCGCCGACGATCAGCGGCAGCATCGCCGCGGCATCGAGCCCGCCGAGCGCGTCCGGCGAGGGCGCGGTCTTCCATTCGAGCGTGTCGAAGGCCCCGCAATTGTCGCAGACCGGGGTCCACTGGGCGTGGATGTGGTTGCACTTGCCGCAGATCCACTGCGGTCCGCGCGAGGCGTTGAGCGCGCGCGCGAGCCAGCCGCGCACCACCTGGTCCGGCGCGCCCTGGCCGCGCTCGATCGCGGCCATCAGCGCGAGGCTGCGGGTGGTGGGGTCGCGCTCGGCAAGATCGCCGAGCGCCTTGCGGGCCGCCGGGAAGTCCTCGGCCGCGAGCGCGAGCTCGGCCGACAGGAGCTTGCTCTCGACATGGTCGGGGGCGGCCGCGATCAGCGTGGCGAAGCGCCGGCGGCGGGCGTCGGGGGTCTCGTCGGGTTCGAGCGCGGCGAAGGCCGCGGCGAGGTCCGGATGCGGGTTGGCGGCCCAGGCGGCGGTCAGGATCCGCACGGCCCGGCGCTTCGAGCCCTTCATCGCCACCACCCGCGCCGCCAGTGCGGCGGCGGGGACGAGCGTCGGCGCGAGCTTGTTCGCCTGGAGTGCGGCCTCGGTGCCGCGCGCCATGTCGTCCGCCTCGATCGCGGCGCGCGCATCGGCGAGCGACAGCACCGCGTCGCGCCGGGTGCCGACGTCGCGCGGCAGCAGGCGGGCGTGGATCGAGGCGTTGAGCGTCTTGCGCGCGCCGGCCCAGTCCGCCTTCCGGGTCTGGAGCTCGAAGAGGGTGCGCAGCACGGTCGGGTTCTGGGGGCGCAGGGCGAAGGCCTTGTCGGCGAGCGCCAGCGCCGTGTCGGCGTCGCCCTCGTCGAGCTTGTACTGCAGAAGTCCCTTGATCCCGGCGAAGCGGGTCCGGGGATCCTCGAGCATCGCCTTGTAGCTCTCGTAGGCGGCCTGCCGGTCGCCCGCGACCTCGGCCGCGCGCGCGCTGACCAGCCGGGTCATCTCCGGCCGGCGGAGCAGCCGCTCGGCCTTGTCCGCATGGGTCATCGCGGCGCGGGCATCCCCCTCGCCGAGCGCGATCAGCCCGTTCGAGAGCGCGGCGAAACCGCGCCGCTCGCGCGAGCGGTTGAAGTAGCGGCTGATGGCCGTCTCGTCCCCGAAGAGGAACCGCACCACCGCCGCGAGAAAGCCGAGGAGGCGCAGAAGGACGAGGGCGGCGACGAGCAGGAGCAGGACCGCGATCACGAAGCCGAGCGGTGTCAGCGCGAGTTCGCGGTCGGCGAAGGCGACGGTGATCTCGCCCGGCGCCTCGATGAGCCAGGCGGCACCGAAGGCGACCGCCGCGGCGAGCGCGACGAAGACGAGAACCTTGAGGATCGACCAGAGCATGTGCGTCTTCCCTCAGTTCGCGGCGCCGAGGCGCGACGAGAGCTCGGAGAGCCCGGCCTCGGCATCGAGGCGCAGCCGCGCCCGGGCAAGCCACGATGCCATCGCGCTCGCAGCCTCGGTCGGCAGGCGATCGGCTTCCGCCAGCGTGCCGGCGAGATCGCCGTGGCGCAGGCGGTCCTCCATCCGCGACAGCACCGCATCGGGCGTCATCCCGTCCTGGGGGGTGAGCGAGCGGCTGGCGATCTGGGCGTCGAGGAAGGCGCGGCCGCGCGACAGGATGCCGTCGCCGGCGCTGGCGATGATCGAAGCCCGGATCGCCGCATGGGCGGCTTCGGGGAAGCTGTCGCGCAGGGCGGCGAGGGTCGGCGCCCCGGTCGCTGCGGCGTTGCTGAGTCCTTCCGGGAGCGGGGTGTCGGGGCTCGCCGCGGCGAGCCGGTCCGCGGCCTCGGCGAAGGGCTGGCCAGTGTCGATGGTCGCGCGCAGGATCGCGAGATCGGCCGCGACCTGCGCCGCGTCGAGCGCGGTCGAGGCTTCGGCCTCGACGGCGGCGACCTGGGCGCGGGCGGTCTCGATCGAGCGGTCGGCGGTGGCCGCGACCTCGTCGATCCGGCCGGCGAGCGTGCTCGTCTGCGCGGCGAGCGCCGTGACCTCGGCGCGCAGGCCCTCGAGCTCGGCGCGGTAGACGTCGATCCGCGATGAGGCGTCCTCGGAAAGCGTGCCGGCCACGGCGGTCGCGCCGCCGAGCTGGTCTTTGAGCGCCGCGAGTTCCGCCGCCTGTCCGTCGAGGGTCGCCGCCAGCTGGTCGAGCTGCCGGCGCGTCTCGTCACCCGGCCCGGCGTCGGAAATGGCCTGGCGCAGCGCCGCGATCTCGGCACTCGCGCGGGCCTCCGCCTCGGTCACGGCGGCGGCGATGCGGCTGTCGATGTCATCGGCGCCGGGCAGCGCCGCGATCCGGGTCTCGGTATCGGCGATGGCGCTGCCGAGGCGCGCCTCGAGCGCGCTGATCCGGGCCTCCGCCTCGTCCGTCGCCGGGCTCAGCCAGGCGGCGACCGGCGCGAGGCCGGCGGGAAGCATCGGCGCGACCTTTGGCGCGCCCCAGATGCCGAGGCCGGCACCGGCGATCAGGAGCAGAAGTGCGATGAGCACGCGGCGGGCGAGCGAGCGGCCGCGGGCGTCTTCCTCGGCGGCGTCGTGGTGCTCGACCCGCTCCTCGGGGGCGGGTTCGGGCTCCCGCTCAAGGACCGCGGGCTCGGGATCGAGCGGCGCCAGCGGATCGGGCAGCGGAGCCGGCTCGACGGGCCGGGGCTCCTCCGCGATCGAGGCCGAATCGTCGCGGGCGGGGGGCTCCGATCCGGTGGGAGCCGGCGAATCGTCAGGCTGGGCGACCGCGGGATCTGGCGTCACGGATACCGGCTCGTCGGCGGTGGTTTCCGATTTTCTTGGTGCCATCAGTCAGTTTCCCCGCGCCCTCTCGCTGCACCGCGGGATAGTAGGCGATGGCATCCGGCGCCACAAGCGCAAGGCCCCGGGCGGGCCTAGGCCCGGGCCAGTGCCGCCAGCATTCCGGCCCGGGTCGGGGCCGGCGCCACGATCCGCCGCCCGAAGCCCAGACCGTCGAACGCCGCATCGGCGGCGGCGCTCAGCGCCACGGCGGTCGCATCCCCGAGCGGCCAGGCCCCGGCACCCGCCTGCGCCGCGAAAAGCCGGGCGGAGCGGGGCGAGAACGCGGTGACGACGCGGATCTCGCCCGCCGCCAGCATGCCGCACGCCTCGCCGCCGATCGGGCAGGTGCGCTGGTCGTAGAGCGGGGCGCCGCGCACCTCGAACCCGTGGACCGCGAGCGCGCCGGCGAGGTCGCCGGCCGCGTGGATCCCCCGCACATGCAGGAGCGGGCCGTCCTGGGGGCGCAGGCGCGCCACCACCAGTTGGGCCAGCGCCACCACGTCGCCATCGGCCGAATGCGCGGTGAACCCGGCCGCGCGCGCCGCCTCGGCGGTGATCTCGCCCACGCAATAGGCGGGTAGGCGGCGGACGGCCGTGCGCGCGGTGAACTGCGCGACCCCGTTCGCCGAGGTGAAGACCAGGGCGGCGATCCCGTCGAGCACCACCGGGCCGGGCAGGGCGGTGATCTCCATCACCGGCGCGATCACGGAGCGGAACCGCCCGGGCAGGGCCTCGGCCAGAACGTCGGCGAAGGCCTCGGACTGCGGCCGGGGGCGGGTCAGGAGCAGGGGGCGGGTCGCAGGAGACTGGGCCATCGGCTCCTCCGGGCAGGCGCGGCGTTGCGCGGCGGTGGGGCCGGTGTTACCTGCCACACGCGCGACGTGCAATCTGGGCGCAATCTGGGCAGGAGCGGCCGTGACGGCGGAACGGGTCATCCTCGGGATCGAGAGCAGCTGCGACGACACCGCCGCGGCCCTGGTCCGCGCGACCCCCGGCCGGGCGCTCGGCACGGTCCTCGGCCGGGCGGTGCAGGGGCAGGCGGCGCTCCACGAGATCTACGGCGGCGTCGTGCCCGAGATCGCGGCCCGCGCCCATGCCGAGCGGCTCGACGGGGTGACGGCCGAGGCGCTGGCCAGGGCCGGGCTCGGGCTCGGCGACGTCGACGCGGTGGCGGTCACCGCCGGGCCGGGCCTGATCGGCGGCGTGCTCGCCGGGGTGATGTTCGCCAAGGGGCTGGCGGCGAGCCGCGACCTGCCGATCCTGGGCGTCAACCACCTCGCCGGCCACGCGCTGACCCCCCGGCTCGTGGCGGACATCCCCTTTCCCTATCTCATGCTGCTGGTCTCGGGCGGGCACTGCCAGTTCCTCGCCGTCGAGGGGCCCGAGACCTTCACCCGGCTCGGCGGCACCATCGACGACGCGCCGGGCGAGGCCTTCGACAAGATCGCCAAGCATCTCGGCCTGCCCCAGCCCGGCGGCCCCGCCGTCGAGGCGGAGGCCGCGCGGGGCGACCCCCGGCGCTTCGACTTTCCCCGGCCGCTGATCGACCGCGCCGGATGCGACCTCTCGTTCTCGGGGCTGAAGACCGCGGTGCGGCGGGCCTGCGACAAGCTGGTCGCGGCACGGGGCGGCCTGACGCGCGGCGACCGCGCCGACATCTGCGCCGGGTTCCAGGCGGCGGTGGCCGATGTGCTGGCGGCGCGCACCCGCGCGGCGCTGGCGATGTTCCGCGCCGCGCACGGTCCCGGCACGCTGGCGGTGGCGGGCGGGGTGGCGGCGAACCGCGCGATCCGGGCGGCGCTCGAGGAGGTGGCGGCGGCCGAGGGCTTCGGCTGGCTGGCGCCGCCGCTCGATCTCTGCACCGACAACGGGGCGATGATCGCCTGGGCCGCCGCCGAGCGGCTCGCCCTGCGCGGCCCCGACGGGCTCGACCTCGGGGCGCGCCCGCGCTGGCCGCTCGACGCCGGGGCCGCGCCCCTGCTCGGCTCGGGACGCAAGGGGGCCAAGGCATGATCGGGGTGATCGGCGCCGGCGCCTTCGGCACGGCGCTCGCGGTGGTGCAGGCGGCCGCGGGCAGGGCGGTGGTGCTCTGGGGGCGCGATGCCGCGGCCATGGCGGCGATGGAGGCCGCGCGCGCCAATCCCCGGCTCCCGGGGGTCGCGCTGCCGCCCGAGCTTGCCTGCACCGCCGATCTCGGCGCGCTCGCGGGGGTGGAGGCGCTCCTCCTCGTCGTCCCGGCGCAGCAGACCGAGGCGTTTCTTCGCGCCCATGGCGCCGCGCTGCCGCCGGTGCCGCTGGTGCTCTGCGCCAAGGGGATCGATGCCGCGGGCCTGCGGCTCCAGACCGGCATCGCCTCGGAGATCCTGCCGGGGCATGTGCTCGCGGCGCTGACCGGCCCGGGCTTCGCCGGCGAGATCGCGCGCGGCCTGCCGACGGCGCTGACCCTCGCCTGCGCCGACCGCGCGGCGGGGCGGGGGCTCCAGGAGGGGCTGGCGACGCCGCGCCTGCGGCTCTACCTGACCGACGACGTCACCGGCGCCGAGCTCGGCGGCGCGCTGAAGAACGTGATCGCGATCGCCTGCGGCATGGTCGAGGGCGCGGGGCTCGGGGCCTCGGCGCGAGCGGCGCTGATGACCCGGGGATTTGCCGAGATCGCGCGGCTCGCCGTGGCGATGGGCGCGCGTGCCGAGACGCTGACCGGGCTCTGCGGCCTGGGCGATCTGTCGCTGAGCTGCGCCTCGGCCCAGTCGCGCAACTTCGCGCTCGGCCGGGCGCTCGGGGCGGGCGAGGCCATGCCCGGCGGGACGGTCGAGGGGGTCGCGACGGCGCGTGCCGCCTGCCGGCTCGGGGCGCGGCTGGGAGTGGAGCTCCCGATCGCCGCGGCGGTGGCGGATGTGCTGGAGGAGCGGAGCACGATCGGGGGCGCCATGGCGGCGCTGCTCGCCCGGCCGCTCCGCGAGGAATGACTAAGAAGGAGACGGGCATGGCGTACTGGCTGTTCAAGTCCGAGGCGGACACCTGGAGCTGGGACCAGCAGGTGGCCAGGGGCGATGCCGGCGAGGAATGGAACGGGGTGCGCAACTATCAGGCGCGCAACAACATGCGGGCGATGAAGGTGGGCGACCTCGGGTTCTTCTACCATTCGAACGACGCCCGCGCCGTGGTCGGCGTGGTCGAGGTGATCGCCGAGGCCCATCCCGATTCCACCACCGCCGACCCGCGCTGGGAATGCGTCGACATCAGGGCGGTGGCGCCGATGCCCCGGCCGGTGACGCTCGCCGACTGCAAGGCCGACCCGCGCCTGGGCGACATGGTGCTCGTCAACAACTCGCGGCTGTCCGTGCAGCCGGTGACCGAGGCCGAATGGGCGGTGGTCTGCGAGCTGGGGGGATGGCAGGGGTAGGGGGCGCGGCGCCCGACATCGTGTTCGCGGGCATTCTCCCCGGTCCCCGGGCGACCTTCCCCTTCCACGATTTGACCGTTGGCAAATC
>CAZESN010000150.1:0-6645 GCA_964514775.1 uncultured Rhodovulum sp. | reverse complement strand
GTGCGCGGGGTGGGCAAGACCACCACCGCGCGGATCATCGCCAAGGGGCTGAACTGCGTCGGGCCGGACGGGCAGGGTGGTCCGACCATCGCGCCCTGCGGGGTCTGCGAGCCCTGCCGGGCCATCGCCGACGGGCGGCATGTCGACGTGCTGGAGATGGACGCGGCCTCGCGCACCGGCGTCGCGGACATCCGCGAGATCATCGACGGGGTCGCCTACCGGGCGGCGAGCGCGCGCTACAAGGTCTATATCATCGACGAGGTGCACATGCTCAGCACCTCGGCGTTCAACGCGCTCCTCAAGACGCTCGAGGAGCCGCCCGAGCATGTGAAGTTCCTCTTCGCCACGACCGAGATCCGCAAGGTGCCGGTGACGGTGCTGTCGCGCTGCCAGCGGTTCGACCTGCGCCGGATCGAGCCCGAGACCATGCTCGCGCATCTCCAGGGCATTGCCGAGAAGGAGGGCGCCGCGGTCGCGGCCGATGCGCTCGGGCTGATCGTGCGTGCGGCCGAGGGGTCGGTGCGCGACGCGCTGTCGCTTCTCGACCAGGCGATCGCCCATGGCGCGGGCGAGACCGGGGCGGCGGAGGTGAGGGCGATGCTCGGCCTCGCCGACCGGGGGCGGGTGCTCGATCTCTTCGAGCGAATCATGCAGGGCGATGCGAAGGGCGCGCTGGCGGAGCTCTCGGCGCAGTATGCCGACGGGGCGGATCCGCTGGCGGTGCTGCGCGATCTGGCCGAGGTCACGCACTGGGTGTCGATGGTCTCGATCGCGCCGGAGGCGGCGGACGATCCGACAATCGGGCCGGACGAACGTGCGCGCGGCCTCGCCTTTACCGAGCGGCTGGGGATGCGGGTGCTGACCCGGGCCTGGGCGATGCTGCTGAAGGCGCTGGAGGAGGTGGGCCGGGCGCCGAACGCGATGATGGCCGCCGAGATGGCGGTGATCCGGCTCACCCATGTCGCCGACCTGCCGAGCCCCGAGGAGCTGGTCCGCCGGCTCTCGGATGCGCCCGGGCCGGGGCCGCAGGCGCCCGCTCCGCAGGGGCCTTCGGGTGGCGGCGGCGGAGGGCGCGGCGGTGGCGGGCGGGGCGCGCAGGCGCAGGCCGCGGTGTCCGCCATGGCCTCCCCGGGGGTGGCGCCGGCGGGCCAGGCCGAGACGACGGCGCTCGCGCGCTATGCCCGGTTCGAGGACGTGGTGGCACTGGTGCGCGCCCGGCGGGACATGCAGCTCCTGATGGAGATCGAGACCGGCCTGCGGCTGGTGAAATACGCGCCCGGGCGCATCGAGTTCGAGCCTGCGGCCGAGGCCTCGCCCGAGCTGGCGGCCCGGCTCGGCGAGCGGCTGCGGGCCTGGACCGGGGCGCGCTGGGGCGTGTCGGTGGTGGGTTCGGGCGGGGCCGCCACCATCGCCGAGGAACGGGCTGCGCGCCGCGACGATCTCGAGACCCGCGCCCGCGCGCATCCGCTGGTGCAGGCGATCTTCGAGGCCTTTCCCGGCGCCGAGATCCGCGATATCCGCCCGCCGGAGGAGGTGCCCGCCGTGGCCCTGGCCGTGCCGGGGGGCGAGGAGGCCGACGACGACTGGGATCCGTTCGAGGATTCCGCCGATCCGTTTTCAGAGGAGAACTGACGCGATGCTCAAGGGGCTCGGACAGCTCGGCGACATGGCCAAGCTGATGAAGCAGGCGCAGGAAATGCAGACCCGCATGGCCGAGGCGCAGGGCCGGCTCGACACGATCGAGGTGGTGGGCGAGGCCGGCGCGGGGCTGGTCAAGGTCACCTCGACCGCCAAGGGCGCGGTGAAGGCGGTGTCGATCGACCCGTCGCTCTTCGTGGCCGAGGAGCGCGAGGTGGTCGAGGACCTGATCGTCGCGGCGATCCAGGATGCGCAGGCGCGGGCGGCGGAGGCGGCGCAGGCGGAGATGGGGAAGCTGACCGAGGGGCTGGATCTGCCGCCCGGCATCAAGCTGCCGTTCTGAGGCGGGGGTGGCGCAGGCGGGGGACGCGGCGGTCGAGCGGCTGATCGCGCTGATGGCGCGGCTGCCGGGGCTCGGGCCGCGCTCGGCGCGCCGGGCGGTGCTCGCGATGATCCGCCGGCGCGCGCTCCTGCTCGACCCGCTGGCCGGCGCCATCGCCGAGGTGGCGGCGACGGTGCGCGAATGCGGGGTCTGCGGGAACATCGCCACGGGCGAGACCTGCGCGATCTGCGCCGATCCGGCGCGGGCCACGGGGGAGATCTGCGTGGTCGAGACGGTGGCCGATCTCTGGGCGATGGAGCGCGCGGGAGTTTTCCGCGGGCGATATCATGTACTTGGCGGCACGCTCTCGGCGCTCGACGGGGTGGGGCCCGAGGCGCTCCGGCTGCCCGACCTCATGGCGCGCGCGGCGTCAGGGGACATGCGCGAGGTGATCCTCGCGCTCAATGCCACGATCGAGGGCCAGACCACGGCGCATTACATCGCCGACCAGCTCGCGCCGCTCGGGGTGCGGGTCACCTCGCTGGCGCAGGGCGTGCCGATCGGGGGCGAGCTCGACTATCTCGACGACGGAACGATCGGGGCGGCCTTGCTGGCCCGGCGGGCGCTCTGACATAGACGGCCGCGCAAGGCCCTGAATCCGCGCCCTTTTCAGGAGCTGGAACCCGGCTGGAAAAGGGCTGGAAACAGGCTTGCCATTTCCGGGGTTCCGGAGGCCCGCGCGCGGCTGGACCTAGCCCTCGAACTCGGCCGGTTCGCTTGCCTGCTCGCGGCGGAAGGGATGCGCGGGGTAGGTGCCGAGGATCTGGAGCCTGGTCGTGAAATAGGAGAGCTCGTCGAGGGCGCGCGCGACCGCCGGGTCCTCGGGATGGCCCTCGATGTCGGCGTAGAACTGGGTCGCGGTGAAATGGCCGTTGACCATGTAGCTCTCGAGCTTGGTCATGTTCACGCCGTTGGTCGCGAAGCCCCCCATCGCCTTGTAGAGCGCGGCGGGGATGTTGCGCACCCGAAAGACGAAGGTGGTCAGCACGTCGCCGCGCGGCGCCGGGCGGGGCGCGGGCGACATGACGAGGAAGCGGGTGGTGTTGTGGGCCTGATCCTCGATGTTGCGGGCGAGCACGTCGAGCCCGTAGGTCTCGGCGGCGAGCTCGGAGGCGAGCACGCCGAGGCCGGGCTCGGGGTCGGCCGCGAGATCGGCGGCGGCGGCGGCGCTGTCGACATAGGCCTCGCCGGCGATGCCGTGCCGGTCGAGGAAGGCGCGGCACTGCGGGAGCAGCACCAGATGGGCGCGCACCCGCCGGATCCGGTCGAGCGTCACCTCCGGCGGCGCCATCAGGCAGATGCGGACCCGCACGAAGGCCTCGCCGACGATGTGGAGCCCGCTTTCGGGAAGCAGCCGGTGGATGTCCGCGACCCGCCCGTAGGTCGAGTTCTCGACCGGCAGCATCGCGAGCGACGCGGCGCCGCCGTTGACCGCCGCGATCGCCGCCTCGAAGGTGGCGCAGGGCAGGGCCTCGAGATCGGGAAAGGCCTCGGCGCAGGCCTGATGCGAATAGGCGCCGAGCGCTCCCTGGAACGCGATCTTTCCGGTGGTCTGGGACATCTGGGACCTCGTCTGGCCGCGCGCGGGCGGCGTCGCGTGCCTAGTGCCGCCGCCGGCAAAGATCAACCGCGAGGGGGCGGGGCGATGGCGCAGGGGCCCGGTCGCGGCCGCGATCAGGGGAGGTCGAGAGCGACCTCGTAGATGCCCCTCGCCGCGAGGACCGGCACGGCGCGGGAAAGCCTGCGTATGTCGTGGAGCTCCCAGGCGAGCCAGCCCGCCTCGAAGCTGCTGGCGCAGGCCGCCTGCATGTCGGCGGGAACGAACGGCCTGACCGCGCCGACCCGGACCAGGGCGACCGCCCTCCCGTCCTGATCCTCGTCGCCGTCCGTAAGCAGGAACCGGGTGTTCTCGACGATCAGGAGGTCCTCGTGGGGGCCGAGGTCGGGTTTCCACCTGCGGATTTCCAGGGTTTTGATCCCGGCGGCGATCTGCGTGCCGGCCGGGGCGACGATGGAGAGCGCCTTCATCGGGGCCTTTCCGGTGACGGGGATTTCGCGGACCGCATAGCGTTTTCCCCGGCGCCGGGGAAGCATCGCGAAGGGCCGCCCGTGTCGATGGCTGGGCCGGATGCCGGATCGCGGCACCGGAGGCTGTCCGCCCGCCCGGGGCCGGCGATCTCCGCCTTGCCTTTCGGCGAAAGTTGCGGATAGAAGGTCGCGAAGCGACGAGCCAACGGCCCGGGACCGGCCAGAGCAAGGATTGAGACCGTCATGAACACGATGGAGATCAACAAGATCGTCGGCGCCCTCTGCGGCAGCCTCCTGATCTTCCTGCTGATCCAGATGGCTTCGGGCGCGATCTTCGACACCAGCAGCGACAACGTCGCTTTCGTGATCGAGACGGAAGACGCGGGCGGCGCCGCCGAGGAACCGGCAGAGGCCGTGGACGTCGAGGCGCTCCTCGCCGCCGCGGATCCCGATGCGGGCGCGGGCGTCTTCCGCCGCTGCGCCGCCTGCCACAAGGTCGACGGCACCGACGGCGTCGGGCCGCATCTCGACGGCGTGGTCGGACGCGACAAGGCGTCGGTCGCCGGGTTCAACTATTCGGGCACGCTCACCGGGCTTGACGGGGCGTGGACGGTCGACGACCTCTATCACTTCATCAACAGCCCGCGCACCTTCGCGCCTGGCACGTCGATGGCCTTCGCCGGCCTGCCGAAGCCGAGCGATCTGGCCGACCTGATCGCCTATCTCCAGACCTTCTCGAACTGACGCTCGGGGCGGACCGGCGGCGGTCCGCTCACGGAAAGCTGCGCACAAGGCGGGGTTGCGCGCCTTTACGCGCCGGTTTTCCTCGTTACAGTCGCCCGGATCGAAGCCACCGATCCGGGAACCCCTCATGGCCGAAACCGCCTTTCTCGTGACCGCGCCGCATATGCCGCCGACCCGCCTGCAGGCCGCCCCGATCGTGGCGCTGGCGCTGGCCGGCGCCCTTGCCGGAACGGCCCTGGCCGCGGACGGCGAGGTGATCACGAGCCACGGGATCTCGGCCTTCGGCGAGCTGAAGTATCCGGCCGGCTTTGCGCATTTCGACTATGTGAACCCCGATGCGCCGCAGGGCGGCACGATGTCGTTTCGCGGCACCGGCGCGTCGAACACCTTCGACAGCCTCAATCCGTTCATCCTGGCGGGCGAGCCGGCGCAGGGGCTGGGGCTGCTCTACGACAGCCTGCTGGCGGGCTCGGCGGACGAGCCGGATGCGGCTTACGGCATGATCGCCGAGAGCCTCGAATATCCCGAGGACCGGTCCTGGGTGATCTTCAACATGCGCCCCGAGGCGACCTTCTCGGACGGGCATCCGATCACCGCCGAGGACGTGGTCTTCACCTGGGAGATCCTGCTCGAGAAGGGGGCGCCGGGCTACCGGATCAGCCTCCAGGACATCGCGAGCGTCGAGGCGCTCGACACGCACCGGGTGAAGTTCACCTTCCGCGAGGAGGCGGCGAAGCGCGACCTGCCGATCCTGGCCGGCGGGCTCTCGATCCTGCCCAAGCATTATTACGACGAGGTGGATTTCGCCCGCTCGACCATGGTGCCGCCGGTGGGCTCGGGGCAGTTCGTGGTCGCGGATGCCCGGCCGGGGCGGTCGATCCGCTACTGCAAGAACCCCGACTACTGGGCCAAGGACCATCCGGTGAACGTCGGGGCGTCGAACTTCGACTGCTATCTCTACGAGTATTTCGCCGACCAGACCGCCGCCTTCGAGGCGCTGAAGGTCGGGGCGTATCTCTTTCACGAGGAATTCTCGTCGCTGATCTGGGCGACCGACTACGGCTTCCCGGCGCTCAACCGCGGCTGGGTGGTGCAGGAGATCGTGCCCGACGAGCGTCCCTCCGGGACCCAGGGCTTCTGGTTCAACCTCCGGCGCGACAAGTTCCAGGACCCGCGCGTGCGCGAGGCGATCGCGCTGATGTTCAACTTCGAGTGGACGAACGAGACGCTGTTCTACGGGCTCTACGAGCGGACCGACAGTTTCTGGGAGAACTCGCCGATGGAGGCCTCGGGCCTGCCCGAGGGCGAGGAGCTGGCCGCGCTGGAGATGTTCCGCGACCGGCTGCCGCCCGAGATCTTCACCGAGGAGGCCTATGTGCCGCCGGTCTACGCCCGCGAGCAGACGCCGCGCAGCGCCGTACGGACCGCGTCGCGGCTCCTCGACGAGGCGGGCTGGGAGGTCGGCGCGGACGGGCTGCGGCGCAATGCCGAGGGCCAGACCCTGACCGTCGAGTTCCTCGACGACAACCCCGCGTTCGAGCGGGTGACCAACCCCTTCGTCGCCAACCTGCGCCGGGTCGGCATCGACGCGCGCTACAACCAGATCGACGCCGCGCAGATGCAGGAGCGGCAGAAGAACTTCGACTACGACATCATTCCCGGCCGCTATGTGATGTCGCTGAGCCCCTCGATCGAGCTCAGGATGTTCTTCGGCTCGGCGAGTGCCGGGACGCCGGGCATGCCCAACCTCTCGGGCATCGCCGATCCGGTGGTCGACGGGCTGATCGAGCATATCATCGCCGCCGGCACCCGGTCGAGCGCCTTCACCCGACCCTCGACCTCCTCGCGGGTGC
>CAZESN010000149.1:0-6826 GCA_964514775.1 uncultured Rhodovulum sp. | reverse complement strand
GGCCGGGGCGCCAGGCCCAGACCGAGGGGGCGACGTAATGGATGGTGCGCAGGCCCGGCAGGCGGGCACGCGCGGCCCTCGCCACGCGCAGCGAGAAGTCGGGCGCGTCGATGGTGATCAGCGCGTCGGGACGCATCTCGGCCACCGCCGCGCCGGTCTCGCGGATCCGGGCGAGAAGCCGCGGCAGGCGCGGCAGGATCTCGGCGATCCCCATCACCGAGAGCTCCTCCATCGGGAAGCGGCTCGCGAGCCCCTCGGCGGCCATCGCCGGGCCGCCGATCCCCGCAACGGTGATCCCATCGCCGCAGTGTTCGCGCAGGCCCGCGATCAGCGCACCGCCGAGCAGGTCCCCCGAGGGCTCGCCGGCGATCACGAAGAGCCGGGGCGCGGTCACGGGCTGCCGGCCTCGCGGCCCCAGAGGAAGAGCCCGGCCGCGTCGGCGGCGGCGATGGTCTCGGCGCGGCCGAGCACCAGCACGCCGCCGGCCTCGACGACGATGCCCGCGAGCCCCGCCGCGCGGGCGCGCGCGACGGTGTCGGGGCCGATGGCGGGCAGGTCCAGCCGCCAGTCCTGGCCCGGCTTCGGCGCCTTGTAGAGGAGGCCGCGCGCGCCCGAGGGGTCGGGGCGGAAGGGTGCGGCGGTGGCGGCGACGAAATCGAGCATGGCGTCGGTGCCCTGGATCGATTCGAGGCCGAGGCAGATGCCCTGCGCCACCACCGCCCCCTGCCCCGTGTCGACCGCGCCGAGCGCCGCGACGATGGCGGCGGCGCGGGTCGCGTCGTCCCGGTCGGCGGGGGAGGGTTCCGCGCGGGTCGGGATGCCGGCGGGCATCACCAGCCCGGCGAGGAGCGCGTGGGGGGCCTGGACGGTGAAGCCCTCGGCCTCGAAGATGGTGGCGATCAGCCGCAGGGTGCCGTCGTCGCCGCCGCGCAGGGCGCCGAGGATCTTCGGGGCGAGCCGGATCATGGTCAGGTCGAAGCGGCGCGGGTCGAGGTTGGGGCGCGTGACCGCGCCCGCGAAGGTGACGGTGCCGCAGCCGGCCCGGCGCAGGTCGGCGAAGAGCCGGCCGGGTTTCTCGAGGACCGCGTCGACATGGGGGTGGTCGCCGGCCCAGTCGACCGGCGTGCCCTCGAGGCGGACGACGCAATAGGGCGTGCCGCTGAGCGCGCGGTCCTCCGCCAGGAGCCGCGGCAGGACGCCCCGCCCGGCGACGATGGCGAGCCCGTCGCCGGCCATGGCTCAGGCCGGCAGGGTGAAGGAGCGCGAGGACTCGGCGGCGATGAAGCGCGCGAGTTCGGCGACGAGCGGGTTGCCGGGGTGGCGTCCGGACGCCGCCTCGACCCGCTCGGTGAGGTTGCCCTCGCCGGCCTCGGCGAAGATCTCGGCGAAGGCCGCGCGCAGCCCGTGGATCGCCTCGCGGGCGACGCCGGCGCGCTTCAGGCCGACGAGGTTGAGGCCCGCGAGATGGGCGCGCTCGCCGACGACCGAGCCGAAGGGGATGACGTCGGCGACGACGCCCGCGAGCCCGCCGATCATGGCGCCGCGGCCGAGCCGGACGAACTGGTGCACCGCGGCGAGACCGCCGAGGATCACGCCATCCTCGACCACCACATGGCCGGCGATGGTCGCGTTGTTGGCCATGATCACCCGGTTGCCGACCTGGCAGTCGTGGGCGACATGGGTCGACATCATGAAGAGGTTGTCGTCGCCGACCCGGGTGACGCCGCCGCCGCCGACGGTACCGGGGTTCATCGTCGCGTGCTCGCGGATACGGTTGCGCGCGCCGATGACGAGCTCGGTCGGCTCGCCGGCGTATTTCAGGTCCTGCGGCGCCGAGCCGATCGAGGCGAAGGGGTAGATCTCGGTGTCGTCGCCGATCCGGGTGATGCCCGAGAGCACGACATGGCTCATGAGCGTCACGCGCTCGCCGAGCGTGACCCGCGGGCCGATCACCGAATAGGGGCCGATGCGGCAGCCGGCGCCCAGGGTGGCGCCGGGCTCGATCACCGCGGTCGGGTGGATGTCGGCGCTGGGGTGGATGGTCATGGGGGTCAGGCCTTTGCCTCGGCTTCCTCGGGGGAGATGATCATCGCGGTGAACTCGGCCTCGGCGGCGATGCGCTCGCCGACCATGCCGCGCCCCTGGAACTTCCAGACCTTGCCGCGGCCGCGGATCACCTCGACATGGAGCTCGAGCTGGTCGCCGGGGATGACGGGGCTGCGGAACTTGGCGCCGTCGATGCTCATGAAATAGACGAGGCTGTTGCTGTCGGTCAGCTCCAGCGTGTGGACGACGAGGGTCGCCGCGGTCTGGGCCATCGCCTCGATGATCAGCACGCCGGGCATGACCGGCCGGGCCGGGAAATGGCCCTCGAAATGCGGCTCGTTGACGGTGACGTTCTTGATGCCGACCGCCGAGACGTTGCTCCGGAGGTTCACCACCCGGTCGATCATCAGGAACGGGTAGCGGTGGGGGATCATCCGCTTGATCGTGTGGATGTCGGCCAGCGGCAGCTCGGGGTCGATCGCGACCGTCATGCGGGTCTCCTCATTCGTCCGGACCGGGCGCGTCGGCCGGTCCGCTCTGCGGCAGTTCCACCGGGATGTCGCCGCCCGGCATCGCGTCGATCTCCGCGATGGCGGCATCGGTGATGTTGAGCTCCTGCGACGCCATCAGAACGATGTTCTCGTCGAGGATCGCCTGCGCCCCGTGGCGCTCCATCAATCCCACGAGGATCGGCGCCACGGCAGCGTAGAACCGTCGGCGCCCGGCGTCAAACTCGGCGGCGAGCGCCGCTGCGCGGGCGTCCTGCTCGCGGCGCGCGGCCACCACCCGGGCATCGAAGGCATCGGCCAGGGCCCGGAAGGTGGGGGCGTCGAGTTCGGCGCGCCGGGCGGTCAGCGACCGCTCCTCCTCCTCGAAGGCGCTGTCGATGGCGCGCGCCTCGGTCCGCATCCGCTCGCGGGCCGCCTCCTCGGCCGCGAGCAGGGCCTGGCCCCGCTCCGAGCCGGTCAGGAGCCGCTCCTGGTTGACGACGAGGATCGCGGTCTCGCGCGACGGCTGCTGTGCTACGACCTGCGCCGGCACCGGGCCGCCGAGCGCGACCGCCAGTGCCAGCGCAAGCCCGACACGTCGGGATGCGCCGCAGGCCGCCATGGTCAGAACCGGGTCTGGACGGTGAAGCGGAACTGCTCCCGCTCGTCTTCGTCCTCGTACTGGATCGGGAAGGCATAGTTGAAGCGCAGCGGCGCGAAGGGCGTGTCGACGAAGAGGCTGATGCCGACCGCCGAGCGCAGCTTCATCTCGTCGTCGACCTCGCCCATGCTGCCCGCGGTGTTGTCGAGACCCCAGAGCGAGCCGATGTCGGCAAAGACGCCGCCGTGGATGCCGTATTCCTGGGGGATGCCGAGCGGGAAGCTCGCGTCGAGCCGGAGCACGCCATAGTAGTTGCCGCCCAGCGACTCGTCGACCTCGTAGCTCTGCTGGGGGTCGAGGCAGGCGCCGACGTCGCAGTAGTCGCGCGGGCCGATGCCGTTCCGGGCAAAGCCGCGGAAGCTGTCGCCGCCGGAGACGAAGCGGTCGGTGATCCGGCTGTTGTCGCGCGAGAGCAGGATGCCGCCCTCGAGCTCGGCCGAGAGGATCACCTGCTCGTCGAAGAGGCTGGTGAAGGCGCGCGCGTTGCCGCGGGTCTTTGAATGGCGGATGTCGCCGCCCAGCCCCGCGAACTCCTGGTTCAGCGTCAGTAGGAAGCCCGCCGTCGGCTCCACCACCGAGTTCCGGCGATCATAGCTGTAGGTCGCGCCGATCGCCGAGGTGATCAGGTCGCCCTCCTCGGCCGCGATGATCGCGGAGGTGTCCTCGGACACGTCGCGGATCTCGTCCGACGAGAGCCGGTAGCGCAGGATGATCCGTCCGTTCTCGCTGAGCGGGAACCCGATGCGGGGCTCGATACCGAAGTTGGTCTGCTGGAAGGACTGCTCGTCGAAGTTGCGCTCGCGGTAATAGGCCGAGAAGCCGGCGAGGAGGTCGCGGTCAAAGAGCGCGGGCTCGACGAAGCCGAGCTCGAAGTTGCCGAATTCGGCGTTGGCGGAGACGGCGGCCGAGACGGTCTGGCCACGGCCGAGGAAGTTGCGCTCGGTGATCGACACGCGCGCCGTGAAGCCCTCGTTCGACGAGAAGGCGCCGCCGAGGTTGAGGCTGCCGGTCGGCTGTTCCTCGACCTCGACGCTGACCAGCGCGCGATCGGCCGAGGAGCCCTCGCCCACGTTGACCTGGGCGCGGGAGAAGTAGCCGAGACCGCGGATCCGGTCCTCGGCGCCGCGGATCTCGCGGGCGTTGAAGGCGTCGCCCTCGACCACCCGGAACTGGCGGCGGATGACGCGGTCGAGCGTGCGGGTGTTGCCCGAGATGTCGATGCGCTCGATGAACACGCGCGGCGTCGGCAGGATCTCGAACTCGATGTTGACGATGCGGTTGACCGCGTCGCGATCGACCCGCGGCCGGATCTCGACGAAGGCATAGCCGTGCTGGCCGGCCTCGTAGACCATGCGCTGGATCACGAGCTCGACGTCGCGGATGTCGTAGACGCCGTGCCCGAGCACCGGCTCGAGCAGGTGCTCGAACCGCGCCGGGTCGAGGCCGGGGATCTGCGAGCTGACAGAGATGTCGCCGAAGTTGTACTGGGCGCCCTCGGACAGGGTGTAGGTGACGAAGAACCCGCCCCGCTCGCGGTCGATCTCGGAGGTGGCCGAGAGCACCCGGATGTCGACGAAGCCGCGCTGGAGATAGAACTGGCGCAGGAGCTCGGCGTCGAGCTCGAGCCGGTCCGCGTCGAAGCCCGCGCGCCCGAAGATGCCGCTCAGCCAGTTCGCCTGGCTGGTGTCGACGACGCGCATCAGCCGGCGGTCGGAGAATTCGTTGTTGCCGATGAAGTTGATCCGCTGGACGCGGGTCGGCCGGCCCTCGTGGACCTCGAAGACCAGATCGACGCGGTTCTCGGGCTGGCGGATGATGACGGGGGTCACCGAGGCGGCGAAGCGGCCCGACTGGCGGTAGGCGTCGATGATGCGCTGGGCGTCGGCCTCGGCGGCCGCCACCGAGAAGGCGAGCCGGGGCCGGAGCTCGACCACGCCGCTCAGCACCTCGTCGTTGATCGCATCGTTCCCCTCGAAGGCGATCTGGTTGATCGTCGGGTTCTCGACCACGTTGATCACCAGCCGCCCGGCCTGGGGGGTGAGGGTCACGTCCTCGAAGAGGCCGGTGTCGAAGAGGCGGCGCACGGCGAGGTTGAGGTCCTCGGGCGTCGCGGGCACGCCCGGCTCGATGCCGGAGAAGACCCGGACGGTATCGGCCTCGATACGCTGGTTGCCGGCCACGTCGATCCGGCTGAAGACCGCCGTGCCCTGGGCCCGGGTGAGCTCAGAGGGGATCACCGTGACCAGAACGGCGACAATGACCGCGAAGCGGGTCATGGTTCGAATCCACCGGCACTGCCGCTGCCCCATCGGCGTCTTGCCCCTCTTCTGCTCGCGGGCGGTTCACCGCCCTGTTCTCAACTCATCAAACGCATGATGTCGTTGTAGGTAGCGAATACCATCAGGAGCAGGATCAAGCCAAGGCCAATCGACATCGCGACCTGCATCACCGCCGGGCTGGGCGGCCGGCCGCGGATCGCCTCGATGGCGAAGGCCACCAGATGGCCGCCGTCGAGCACCGGGATCGGGAAGAGGTTGAGCATGCCGATCGCCGTCGAGATGACGCCGATGAGCAGGATGAAGCTCAGGAAGCCCTGCTGCGCGGTCTCGCCCGAGATCTGGGCGATGCCGAGCGGCCCCTGGAGGTTCTCGGCGCCGATCGTGCCGATGATGATGTGCTTGAGCCCGTTGAGCGACTGGGTGATCACGCCGACCATCCGCTCGACGCCGTGGCCGAGGGCGGTCCAGGGCATCGGGGTGCGGGTGGCGGGCTCGTAGAGCATGGCGCCGGCGACGCCGATCATCACGCGGCGCTCGAACCCGCCCTCGCCATCGATCGTGTCGCGCTCGATCGGGGTGATGTGGAGGGTGACGACCTCGCCGCCCCGCCAGACCTCCATCGGGATGGTGCGGTCGCCGGAGGCGAGCACCACCTCGCGCAGGTCGCCGAAGACCGCGAGCGGCTGGCCGTCCGCCGTGAGCACCACGTCGCCGCGCAGGAGGCCCGCGCGGCTCGCGGGCGAGAGCGGCTCGACGCCCTGGACCAGCGGCGGGAAGGGATAGGGGGCGGTGAGATCGAGCCTCCGGCCGTCGCGCTCGACGACCACGGGCATCGGGCCGGGGTCGGGCATGTCGAGGGCAGCGCGCAGGAAATCCTCGAAGTTCGAGACGGTTGCGCCGTTTGCCTCGAGCAGGACGTCACCGGGGCGGAGCGGCTGTTCGACCGAGGCGGGCATCGGCTCGATCGCGCCGACGGTGGGGCGGTCGGTGGGCACGCCCTGCCACATCACCACCCCGGCGAAGACCGCGATGGTGAGGACGAAATTCGCGACCGGCCCGGCCACCACCGTCGCCATGCGGCGCCAGACCGAGGCGCCGTGGAAGGTCTCGGAGCGCTCGGCGGCGGTCATCGCCGCGATCATGTCGGGGTCTGCGCGGCCGCTCGAGCCATCGGTATCGCCGAGGAACTTCACATAGCCGCCGAGCGGCAGGGCGGCGAGCTGCCAGAGGGTGCCGCGCCGATCGCGGCGCGCCCAGAGGACGGGGCCGAAGCCGATCGAGAAGACCTCGGCGCGGATGCCGCACCAGCGCGCGACGATGTAGTGGCCGTATTCGTGGACGAAGACGACGAT
>CAZESN010000148.1:0-6831 GCA_964514775.1 uncultured Rhodovulum sp. | reverse complement strand
TCGGCAGGAAGATCGAATAGGTCTGCTGGCGCTCCTCGCGCAGGCTGGCGAGCATTACCGCCATGATCGCGTCGTACTTCTCGGCGGCGCGCAGCAGCACCGCATCGAAACGCCCGGACTTGTAGAAATCCGTCGCCGAGATGAACTCGTATTCGAACCCGAAGGTGTCGAGGAACCGGCGCAGCATCGCATTGTTATGCGCGCCGAAGCTCTCGTATTCGCCGAACGGGTCCGGCACGACCGTGAGCGGCCGCTGCAAATGTTCGCGCAGCATCTCCTGGTTCGGCACGTTCTCGGGAACCTTGCGCATCCCGTCCATGTCGTCCGAGAAGCAGATCAGCCGCGTGGGGATGTCCGAGATCACCTCGAAGGCCCGCCGGATCATCGTGGTGCGCAGCACCTCGCCGAAGGTGCCCATATGCGGCAGGCCGGACGGGCCGTAGCCGGTCTCGAAGAGGACGTATCCCTTCTCGGGCGGCGCGTCCGCATAGCGCGCGGCCAGCCGCCGCGCCTCCTCGAAGGGCCAGGCCTTCGAGACCCCGGCCGCCTTGCGCAACTCATTCATCGCCGTCATCCAAACCCGCGTGCGAGTCCCCGCCGACCCGGCCCGCTTCCTATTGCCGGGCCTCGCGGCGGTCAATACAAGCGGGCTCGATCCTGACCGCCGGGGACCCGACGATGCCAGCCACCGACCTGCCTCCCGCCTCGTTCTCCACCCAGGATGCGCTCGTCGCCATCATGGTCGGCGTCTCGGCGTCCGACGAGAACATGACCACCAACGAGCTCCTGTCAATCAGCCGCATGGTGGACACGCTGCCGGTCTTCACCGGCTACGACCGCGACCGGATCCGCACGGTGAGCCAGACGGTCTTCGACCTCTTCACCGAGGAGGACGGGCTCGAGGCGCTCTTCGGCCTCGTGCGCGACGCCCTGCCCGAGCGCCTCTACGAGACCGGCTATGCACTCGCCTGCGACGTGGCGGCCGCGGACGGCCACGCCTTCCAGGCCGAGCTCCAGTTCCTGCTCGAGCTCCGCCACGAGCTGCTCATCGACCGCCTCGCCGCCGCCGCGATCGAGCGCGGCTCCGCCGCCCGCCACCGCCGCCTGCCCGAAGACGGCTGAATCCGGACCCTCCGGAACCACGGCGCGCGAGACCGCAGGCCACCTGCGGCCTCGACGCAGGTCCTGACCGACAGGGGCCGTGCGGGACGTGAGGCCCCCCCCCTCACGCCCCGGCCCACCGGCGCAGCAGCGCAAGCTCCAGCGCCCGCGCCCGGCTCTCCCAGGCGAGCGCCCCCGGCGGATTGTCCGCCACCCGCGCCCCGAGCCGCGCGCGCTCGTCGAGATCGGCGATGAAGATCGCGAACGCCCGCCGCTGCCCGTCCGGCCTATCGAGATACCCCGCCAGAGCCGCCGCGAAATTGAGCGTCCCGGTCTTGGCCAGCATCCGCGCGCCCTCGGGCAGGCCCGGCGCGCGCTCCGCCCCGCGCGGCGCCCGGTCGCGCAGGAGGTTCGGCAGCCGTCCCGCCTCGGCGATCAGAAGCCGCATCATGCCCGCCGGGCTCACCCGCGCGCGATCGGTCAGCCCCGAGTGATTGACGAACCGCGCGCCCTCGATGCCGTACCGCGCCCCGAGCCAGCCCTCCATCACCGCCGCCGAAGCCTCCAGCGTCGCCGGCGCCCCCGCTGCGGTCAGCCCCGCGACCTCCGCCGTCAGGTTGGTCGAATAGCGCAGCATGTCGGCCATCATCCGCGCGAGGGCCGGGCTCTCGCTCACCGCGATCACCTGCCCCGCCGGCACCCCGGCCACCACCTCGGGAGCAGGCAGCCCCAGCCCCGCCTCGCCGGCGAGCGCCCGGAACACCTCGCCCGCATAGGCCGCCGGCCGGCGCACCGGCAGCCAGACCGAGCCCCTCCCCGCAACCATCCCGCGCGGCAGCAGCCAGCGCTCGCGGAGACCGCCCCCGGGCGTCTCGTGGCGCCAGCCCTGACCGACACCAGCGCCGACCCCGGCCACCCCGGCCCGGAACCGTTCGCCCGGCGCCTGCACTCCGAGCCTCGGGGCGCCGCCCACCTGCGCCCAGTCGACCTGCACGCGGTTGAAGTTGAGGTTCATCCCCGAGAGCGCCGGGTTGTAGCCCGCATGCCGCGGCTGCCCCGCCTCGATCTCGTCGAGCCGGGGCAGCGCGCCCTCGGCCACCAGGAACCGGCCCGCCACCCGCGCGATGCCCCGCGCCCGCACCGCAGCGACGAGATCGCCCATCCGGTCGGTGTCGAGCACCGGATCGCCCCCGCCGGCCAGCACCAGATGCCCGGCGAGCACGCCGTCCTCGACCGGCCCGGTGGCCAGGACCCGCGTGCGGAACCGGAACCCGCCGCCGAGCACATCGAGCGCAAAAAGCGCGGTCGGCACCTTGGCGACGGAAGCGGGCGGCATCGCCACCTCGGGCGCCCAGGCCTCGATGACCGCGCCGCTCGCGGCATCGGCCACCACCAGGCTCGTCATCCCCGCCAGCCCCGAGCTCTCAAGGAGACCCGCCAGCGTGCCGGCGGCCTCCGCCCGGCCCCGGCCCACAAGGGCAAGCGTCGCCGCGCTTCCGGCCAGGAACCCCCGCCGCGTCAGCGCGTCCATGCGCCCTCCGCCCGGATCGAGGTCGAGGAAAGATCGCTCATCCGCCCCGGCAGCAGCACCCAGGCCGGCGGCGCCTGATCCGCCAGCGTCCGCGCCGCCCCCGGGTCGAGCCGCCAGCGCGCGAACCGCTGCGCCGCGGGCGAGAGCCCGGCCTGCACCTGCGCGCCCGGACGCGCCAGAACCCCCACCGGCACCTGCCCGAGGATCGACTCCCAGCGGTCCCAGTGATGGAATCCCGCCAGGTTGTCCGCCCCCATCAGCCAGACGAACTTCACCCCCGGATAGCGCCGCCTGAGCCCGCGCAGCGTCGCCGCCGTGTAGCGCGTGCCGAGCCGCGCCTCGATGTCGGTCACGACGATCCGCGGATGCCGCGCGATCGCGCGCGCCGCCTCCATCCGGCGCTCGAGCCGGGCCGGCGCGTCGCGCTTGAGCGGATTGCCGGGCGAGACCAGCCACCAGACCCGGTCGAGACCGAAGGCCGACAACGCCCGGAGCGTGATGTGCAGATGCCCCGCATGCGGCGGGTCGAAGGAGCCGCCGAGCAGGCCGATGCGCTGGCCGGGAACGGCGGGGGGACCTATGCGGGACATGAGGCGGGCGCGCGCGGCCTCCATGGGAGCGTCAGGAACCTGACCAAACCCACCCGGCCCGGCCTGTCAAGCCACAGGTGCCGTCAGCTCCGCGCCGCCAGAAGGTTCAGAAGCCCCTGCGAGCCGCCGCCGCCGTTCATCCCCTGCAACAGCGCGAGCGCGGCCGAGCCCGGCGTGCCGGCCGAGGGGCCGTCCTCGAGCTGGGCGCGGGCGAGGAACCGGTTGAGCACCCGCTCCACCGCCTCGGGGTCCTGGAACGCGGCGAGCGCGCTCTTGCCGAAGAGGCTCGCGGTCTTGTCGCGCATCACCTCCTGCTGGCGGTCGACGTCGATCTGGCCGAACTGCTTGGGCAGGCCGTAGGCCTTCTCGAAGACCTCGCGCAGCGGCGTCGAGCCGAGCACGGTGAACCAGCTCGCCCCCTCGCCCTTCGAGAGCTCCGCCATCTCCCGGCGGAAGTTCATCGCCAGCCGCATGTTGTTGTCGGATTCGCCCACGGCCGCCTCGAAGGCCCGGGTCTTGTAGGAGGCGACGATCTTCGCCGCGAACCCCGCATCGCCGGTCCGCGCGCCCCCCTCGTTGCCGAAGCCGAAGGTCTCGGCGAGCTTGCGATAGGCGGGATCGCTCAGCCGGTTGGCGAAGGCCTTGGGGTCCTGGGTCCCCTCGTCGAGCACCTTGCGCAGGAAGGCGCGCTTGTCGATCTCGCTCTCCATGCCGAAGGCCCCGAGCGCCACCTTCAGGAGCCGCCGGTCCGACACCAGATCCGCGGCCGAGGTGATGCTCCCGATCTTCTCCTCGAAATAGGCGATGTCGCGCTGGAGCTGCGGCCCCTTCTCGAAGGCGGCCTGCTGGCTCGCCTGGGTGCGCTCCAGAAAGCGCCACCCGGCAAGGCCACCCATCGGAACCTGCGGCATGAAGCTCATCGCATCCTCCTCACGCGTCGTGGCGCACGCCCATCAGCCGCGCCTCGCGCGGCATCAGCGCGCGCAACGCCTTCATCGCCTGATAGAACCGCCCCTCGACCACCGCACCGGTCGCCTCGTCGAGATGGGCCCGGCTGTCGTCGTCCTGGAAGACCTGGCTGAGCTGCTCCAGCCCGCGCAGGAGCTGGCTGCGCGCCTCCTCAGGATCCGCCTCGCCGGCGAGCACGAGCTGGGCGATGTAGCAGACCCTTCGCACCGGCGTGTTGGCCGCCTCGGGATGGATCGCGTCGCGCAGGCGCAGCACCTTGGCGTCCGGGGTGACGATGTTGAGACGGGTGCGGCGGTCGCCGTTCTCCATGACGACGCCGTTGATCATGATGCGCTCGCGCGGGCCGAGCTTGAGGACGAGGCCGGTCATGCCACCTCCTCCACTTCGCCGCGCAGGCCCTTCATGATCGCGGTGTTGATGTCGATGAGCGGCGCGACCGAGGCGCGGCCACCGAGGACGGCATGGGTGTGGCGCCGGACGAACTCCGACAGGCCGATGAGCTGGCCGCGCAGCGGCGCGGGCAGGAGGTTGCCCTCGCTCATCAGGTCCTCGGCCAGCGTCGACCAGAGGCGGCTGTTGTCGGTGACGGCACGCGCCAGGGCGGGAAAGGCCGAACGATCGGCCTCGTCGACCGCCTTCAGGCTGTGCGTGATTCTGGCGAAGATCGCATATTCGCTGCCGCGTGCGGTGCGCACCGGGGCGGCGGCATAGGCGTTGCGGGCATTGGGAAAGGTCTGCATCGGAGAACCTCTGGGGAACGGGCGCGCGCGCAGCGGGGCGGGCCGGAGGTTGCGACGAGGAGGGGAATGAGGGACCGGGGCGCGGTTTCCCGCACCCCGGCCGATCCGCGCCTTAGCGGAAGAGCGACAGCAGGCTCTGCGGCGCCTGGTTGGCGATCGACAGGGCCTGGATGCCGAGCTGCTGCTGGACCTGCAGCGCCTGGAGACGGGCCGAGGCCGCCTCCATGTCGGCGTCGACATAGGCGCCGACGCCGGTCTTCAGCGCGTCCGCCTGCTTGCCGAGGAACGTCTGCTGCGCCTCGATGCGGATCTGCGCCGCACCGAAGGAGGCCGCCGCGGTCGAGGCGGTGCCCAGACGGGTCTGCAGGGTGGTCAGCGCCGTGTCGTCGGTCGCCGAGAGGGCCAGGGCGGCGCCCAGGGCCTCGAGGTCGACGCCCGCGACGGCAAGGGTGCCGCTGCCGGCCGTCGAGACGGCGGTGGCGCTGGTCCGGATCATCGAGACGACGACGTTGGCGCTGTCCGGGGTCGCCTTGACCAGGTTGATGCCGTTGAACTGCGCCGAAGCCGCGGTCGAGGTGATCGTGGCAAGGTAGGCATCGACATCGGCCTGGAGCGAGGTGATGTCCGCGCCCGGCTCGCGGGCCTGGACCACCTTCTTCTGGATCTCTCCGAGCGCGTCGACGATGGTCTCGGCGGCGGAGCGGGCGGTGCCCACGACGCCGCTCGCGACGGTCAGCGACTCGGAGAGCTGGTTGAAGGCCGAGACGTCCGTGCGCATGCGCGCCGCGATCGCCCAGCTCGAGGAGTTGTCCTTGGCAGTGGCGACCTTCATCCCCGTCGAGATCTCGTTCTGCGTGCGCGCAAGGCTCGAGTTGGTGCTCTTGAGCGTCTGCAGGGCGACCATTGCGGAGGTGTTGGTCAGGATGCTGGACATGGTTTACTTCCCTATGGCGTGCGGCACTTTCGACGCCGCGATGAACCAGTGTGATCCCGCGGGATGCGGAACCGATGAACGTCCTTCTGACACCTGCGACGCCTGACCGAATTCCGGCCCCGCCGCGCCGGCCCTTCAGCCGCGTGAGGGCACCATCGCCGAGCAGAATGAAGCAACTCCTAATCCGAACCCCGGAACATGCTTAACGAATTCATTCAAAAACAGACACTTGTCGCGACCCTCTGCCTCGCCGTGACAGGTCTCGCCACCGCCGCCGAAATGCCCGCGCCCGAAGCCCCGACGCCCGAGGCTCCCGCGCCGGAGGAACAGCGCTTCGACGACTGGCGCCTCGCCTGCGGCGACGACGGCTGCCTCGCGATCACCCGGGTCACCGCCGCCGACGGCACCGAGGTACTGCGCCTTGAGGCCGGCGGCACGCCGCGCCGGCTGCGCTTCATCACGCCCCTCGGCCTGCACCTGCCCGACGGTCTGGCGGCGGCGATCGGCGCGGAGACGACCCGCGCGATCCCCTGGCGGACCTGCGCCCCCGACACCGGCTGCCTCGCCGACGCGCCGCTCGACCCGGAGCTTCTCGCCGCCCTGCGCCGCGAGCGCGAGGGCTCGGTGGTCCTGACCCTCGTCGAGGGCGTCCCGGTCCGGCTCGGCATCTCGCTGATGGGCTTCACCGCCGCCTGGCGGGCCCTCGAATCAGGACCGGCACCCGCGCCCGAGCAGTGAGGTCGTACCTTGCCGGTCCCTTCAACAACGCCCCCCGGGGACCGGATCAGGCGAGGCACTGCCTCGCCCCGGTCCACGGCTGGAGGGCAGGAGCCCGGAGGCCGTCCGCTTCGTTAATGGAGGTCACGCACACCGGGAATCGTGACGCGCCTGCCTGGGCGGCGCGGAACGCACCTGCCGGGGGCAGGCAGGCGCGTCACGATTTGCCAACGGTCAAATCGTGCAAAC
>CAZESN010000147.1:0-6843 GCA_964514775.1 uncultured Rhodovulum sp. | reverse complement strand
GACGGCGATCGAGGCGGCGGTGGCCGCGCGCAACATCTCGGCGCGGTCGGACGAGCGGGCGCGGGGCGCCGAGATCTTCGGCGCGCCCGAGGGGCGGATCGCCGGGGGCGCGGCGCTGGTCGAGCGGCTGGAGGCGGCGCTGCTGGCGGGCAAGATTGCCTGCTACGCTCAGGGGTTCGGGCTGCTGGCGACGGCGTCGGACGAGTTCGGCTGGTCGCTGCCGCTCCCGGATGTCGCCCGGGTCTGGCGCGAGGGCTGCATCATCCGGTCGAGCATGCTCGACGACATGGCGGCCGCGCTGGAGGGAGGTGCGGGCGACAACCTGATGTTCGCGCCCGATTTCGCCTCTCGTCTGCAGGCGGGCCATGTCGCATTGCGCGTGGTCGTGGCGCGGGCGGTCGAGGCCGGCCTTCCGGTGCCGGCCCTGGCGGCGGCACTGGGCTATTTCGACATGATGCGCAGTGCAAGATCGACCGCCAACCTGATACAGGCACAGCGGGATTTCTTCGGCGCGCATGGTTTCGAGCGGATAGACGGGGGCGGCGCGCATCATGGTCCCTGGTCGCTGCGCGGGGCCTGATTCCAGAGCCTGCTTCATCTTGGGGTTGCGAGCTGCTTCGCAGCCGCAAGATCGCCTTGACCGGCTTATGCCCCGGCCATGCAGAGGCCGGAAAAGGGCATAAGGGTAAACAAATAGACTAGGAATGCCGGTCGGGATCGGTAAAACTGTCCGCAGATTCGAAATGAATGTCGGGGCTTTTTTGCGCCGCAGTGTTTCGAAGGGGTGGGGACATGAGAATGCTGAGTGAGGCCGATGTGGCCTATGAGTGCCTTGGTGCGGGCCAATCCCGGGAAATTGCGAGTGACCAGCCGGGCGGAAGCCGGGTATTCTGGTTTGCAAAGCGCAGTTTCGACGTTGTCGGTGCGGTGCTTGGCCTGCCGATAATCGCTTTCATCGCGCTGGTGCTGCTGGCGATCAATCCGTTCAGGAATCCCGGGCCGCTGTTCTACCGGCAGAAGCGGATGGGGCGGGACGGCGAGGCGATCACCGTCTGGAAGTTTCGCTCGATGCTGCCGTCGGAGGGTGCGATCGCGCGCGGTCCGAACGATCCGGTGGAAGAGGACAGGATCACGCCGCTCGGCCGCTTCCTGCGGCAGACGCGGATCGACGAGCTGCCGCAGTTCTATAACGTGCTCACCGGGCAGATGAGCCTGATCGGTCCGCGGCCGGACTATCTCGACCACGCGGTGGCCTTCGAGAAGACCGTGCCGGGGTACCGGGCGCGGCATTCCGTCCGGCCCGGGATCTCGGGGCTGGCGCAGGTGCGGCTCGGCTATGCCGAAGGGTTCGAGCTGACGGCGCAGAAGACCCGGTTCGATCTCTTCTACATCCGCAATGCGGGCTGGTGGCTCGAGCTCCAGATCCTGTGGCGGACGCTCGTGGTCATGGCGACGGGGTTCGGCGCGCGGTAGGGCCGGTGTCCGAAGTCCGTGTCGGATGACAGGACTTCGGGTCGCGGCGCCGTTGCGTAGCGCGGGTTTCATGGGCGGTGGTCTGTGGGATCCGGCTTGTCCCTGGTAAGCCGTGACGCAGCAGGGGCTGAGGCGGCCGTTCTAGCCAGGGCGGGCAGGTCTGATCCCGCCCCTCACACCTAGCATTTCATGTCAGCGCCGGTTGGGTCGCGTGGAATATGATGACGGCTGATCCGGGGTGTCTGGGCCGTGCGTTGAGGATCTTCGACGAGCCGGGTGACCCGGGAAATCAGCGCCCGACCAAAAGGGAAGCGCGAGGGGCGGGGCATCGGTGGTTTTGGGGAGTCGACCTGCGGCGTCATCTCGGGTTAGGCGATTGTTCACATCTTGGGTGTGAACGCTGTGCTCTACTCCTCCCGCCGGCGATTGCCCGGTTGGAGGCGTGGGTCGGGATGGACGGCATGACGGGTCGGACAAGGCGCGAAGGCTTTGCCTTTTCCCCACGGTGTGGATAGTCGCTGGCTCGTTGGGAGATCGGATCTTGGTGAGCGGTAGCAGGCAGATTGCTCAGGAAGACACGGCGGGCGCCGGCGGCATCCTGACGCGCCTCGCGGGGCCTGCCTGTCTGCTCGTCGCGGCGCTTGCCGCCCTGCCGGTTTTCTGGATCGGGTTCGAGCGGCTCCTGCAGGAATGGGCCCAGCCGGAGTTCCGCTTCAAGGCGATCATCCCGGCGTTTTCCCTGATCCTCTTCCTTCAGGTCCTGCGGTCGGTTCCGCCGCCCGCGCTGCCGCTGCGTTTCCGGTGGCTGGGGATTGTCGGCGTCATCGGGGCGCTCGTGCTCGCCTTTCTCGGTGTCGCGATCGACGTCGAGGATTTTATCTTCATGGCGATCATCGGCTGGTTTGCCGCGATGCTGGTGATCGTCTTTGGCCTGCCGCGGGCCTTTGTCTTCTGGGCGCCGGTTGCAAGCCTTCTGATGATGGTGCCGGTGCCGCGGGTGCTGCTCAATCCGATCCATGCGTTGATGGAGCGGCTCGCCGTCGACGTCGGCATGGGCATCCTGCGGCTGATCGGCGTGCCGGTGCGGCTCGAGGAGCGGACCCTCGATTTCGGAGTTCACGCGGTTCCGGTGGTGGAGATGACCGCCGGGCTGGTGAACTTCCTGCCCATCCTGCTCGTCTTCTTCCTCTTCGCCACCGTGTTCCGCGGGCCGCTCTGGAGTCGGCTGGTCCCGCTCGTGCTCACCGCGCCGGTGATGGTCCTGCTGACCTCGATACGGATCGCGGCGGTTGGGCTGGCCGTCGATCTCGCAGGGGCCGGCGGAGCTCAGAGGGTCGTCTCCCTGACCGGGAACTGGGTCTTCTTCGTTCTGTGCGTCGCGGTTCTTCTGGCGCTCGTGCTCGCGGCATTGAGGCTTGCGGGGCACAGGCGGCGACTGCGCGATAGCCTCGATTTCGACATCGGGGGGATTGGCAGCCAGTTTGGACGGGTTTTCACCATCCGGCCCACCCGTGCCCTGATCACCGCGGCCCTGCTCAGCGTCGCCACCTCCTGGGTTCTGCTTGTCGGCACCGCGCGCGAGCCCGAGCCGATCACCCGGGATGCGTTCAGCCTGTTCCCGCCCGACATCGGCGGCTGGTCGGGCACGTCCAGCAGGCTTGCGCCCGGTGTGGAAAGCGTTCTCGCGGCGGACGACTATATCCTGATGGATTTCTATCATCCCGACGAGCGCGCGCCGGTGAATTTCTGGGTCGCCTACTACGCGGAACAGGGTCGTGGCGTGGGGGCGATCCATTCCCCGCAGAACTGTCTTCCCAACGACGACTGGCGGATTGCCACGTTCGAGAGCGTGGTGGTGGAGACGCCCGGCTCCGTCGCCGGCGGGGCGAACGTTAACCGCGCCATCATCGAGAAGGATGGAACGCGCGCCTTGATGTACTACTGGTTCGATGGCCGCGGCCGGCGGCTGACCCATGAGCAGTATGCGCGGCTGCTCGTGAAAACCGACGATCTCGTGCGGCGGCGGACGGACGGCGCGCTCGTTCGCTATGTCACGGCGATCATGCCAGATGAGACGGATGCGGATGCGGATGCGCGGCTGCAGCGGTTCATGGGGCAGTCGATCGACCTCCTGCCGCGCTTCCTGCCCGAATGATGTTGCGTACGCGTGGAGTTGGTCCCGGTGCTTGATCAGGAGAACGGGTTGCGAGCGGCGGATCTGGCGCCGGATGGGGATGTCCCTCCGGTTCACGGGATCCATATCCTTGTGACCGTCAATGCGTCCTGGAACCTCCTGAACTTCCGCAGGTCCCTGATCGAGTCGCTCCTGTCGGACGGAAATCGCGTGACCATCCTGGCACCGAGGGATGCGTCCACGGAGAGGCTCGTGGCCATGGGATGCGATTTCATTCCCCTGGACATGGACAGCAAGGGGTTGTCGCCGGCGGGCGATCTGAAGCTCCTGGTCAGGATCCTGAAGGCCCTTCGGCAGGCGCGGCCGGACGTGATCCTCGGATACACGATCAAGAACAACATCTACGGCGCCCTGTCGGCCCGTCTCCTCGGTATTCCGTTCCTGCCGAATGTCTCCGGGCTTGGTACTGCCTTTCTCGGGCAGTCATGGCTGAGGATCGTGGCGAAGGGGCTCTACCGCACGGCGTTTTCTCGGGTGCCCGTCGTGTTCTTCCAGAACGACGATGACCGCGCGCTCTTCGTCGCGGAGGGGCTGATACCGGCCGAGCGGACGCATGTCCTGCCCGGCTCGGGCATAGACCTGCGGCATTTCTCTCCCGCGCCCATCGAGCCGCGATCGTCCGTCCGTTTCCTTCTGATCGCGCGGATGTTGCGCGACAAGGGCGTGGAGGACTTCGTCGAGGCGGCCCGCCTGATGCTCGACAAGGGCGTCGAGGCCGAATTCACGCTTCTCGGACCGGCCGATTCCGCGAACCGGACCGCGATTGGCCGCGACGAGATCGAGTCCTGGGTGCGCGAGGGCATCGTGGCCTATCGCGAACCGGTCGAGGATGTGCGGCCCTTCATCGCCGATGCCGATTGCATCGTCCTTCCCTCCTATCGCGAGGGGGCGCCGCGCACCCTGATCGAGGCCGCGGCCATGGCCCGGCCCGTGGTCGCCTCGCGTGTCCCGGGGTGTACAGCCGTTGTGGAGGACGGTATCACCGGCTTGCTCTGCAACGTACGCGACAGTGCCGATCTGGCACGGCAGTTGCAGCGCATGGTCGCCCTGGGTCCGGAAGGCCGGCAGGCCATGGGGGCCGCCGGACGGGAAAAGATGGAGCGCGAATACGACCAGGCCCTTGTGGTCGCTGCGTACCGTGGGCAGATCCGCAGATGTCGCGAGGCGGCCGATGCGGCAGGTTGAGCAGATTTTGGAAGTGGCCCGGCCGTTCGTGCCGGCCGTAGTGATAGGGAACGAGCGTGCCTGATCTGAACCGGAAAACGATTGCCGTGATTGGTCTTGGCTATGTGGGCCTGCCGCTGGCGGTGGCTTTCGGCCGGAGCCGGCCGGTGGTCGGTTTCGACATCAACAAGGCGCGCATCGCCGAGCTCGGCGAGGGGCGCGATTCAACGCGCGAGACCGGTCCCGAGGACCTGGCCGCGGCATCGCATCTGCGGTTCACCTCGGACGCCGCGGACCTGAAGGGGTGCGGGGTCTTCATCGTCACCGTTCCGACCCCGATCGACCGGGCGAAGCGGCCGGACCTCACGCCGCTGCGCCGTGCGTCGGAGACGGTCGGGGCCGCCCTCTCGAAGGGCGCGGTGGTCATCTACGAGTCGACCGTTTATCCCGGCTGTACCGAGGATGTCTGCGTGCCGATCCTAGAAAAGGTCTCGGGCCTGAAGGTCAACGAGGACTTTTTCGTCGGCTATAGCCCCGAACGGATCAACCCCGGTGACCACGAGCGCCGGCTCGAGAACATCGTCAAGGTGACGAGCGGCTCCACGCCCGAGGCGGCGGCGGCGATCGACGCGCTCTATCGGGAGATCATCCCGGTCGGCACGCATTGCGCGGCCTCGATCCGGGTCGCGGAGGCCGCCAAGGTCATCGAGAACACCCAGCGCGACCTCAACATCGCGCTGATGAACGAGCTCGCGCTCATCTTCCACAAGCTCGGCATCGACACGGCCGAGGTGCTGGCAGCGGCCGGAACCAAGTGGAACTTCCTGCCGTTCCGGCCCGGGTTGGTCGGCGGGCACTGCATCGGGGTCGATCCCTACTATCTCACCTATCGCGCCGAGGAGATCGGCTACCACCCCCAGGTGATCCTCGCCGGGCGGCGGATCAACGACGGGATGGGCGAGTATGTCGCGAACCGCGTCGCGCAGCTGATGATGCGGGGCGGTGCGCCGGTGGTGGGCAGCCGCATCCTGGTGATGGGTCTCACCTTCAAGGAGAACTGCCCGGATGTGCGCAACACCAAGGTCGTCGACGTGATCGAGACGCTGAAGGGCTTCAACGCCACGATCGACGTCTGGGATCCCTGGGTGGACGCGGTCGAGGCGCAGCACGAGTTCGGGCTGTCGGTCCTGGGCGAGCAACCGGCGAAGGGAAGCTATGACGCCGTGGTGCTGGCGGTGGGGCACCGGGAGTTCGCGGAGCTCGGCGCCGAGGCGATCCGGGCGCTGGGGCGTCCGGGCGCGGTGTTCTTCGACGTGAAGGGCGTGTTCGATCGTCACGAAAGCAGCGGGCGTATCTGATGAAGGTTCTTGTCACGGGCACAGCCGGGTTTATCGGCTTTCACCTCGCGAAGCGGCTGCTCGAGCGCGGCGACGAGGTTGTCGGCTTCGACGTGGTCAACGACTACTATGATCCGGCGCTGAAGGAGTCGCGGCTGCGACTGCTTGAGGAGGTCGGACGCGGGTCCAACGGGACCTGGACGTTCATTCGCGCTGATCTCGCCGACGAGGCCGCGGTGCGCGGCTGTTTCGACGCGCATGCGTTCGACCGGGTGATCCATCTGGCGGCCCAGGCCGGGGTGCGCCACAGCCTGACGCATCCCCATGACTATGTGCGCTCGAACCTGGTGGCCTTCACCAATATCCTCGAGGCCTGCCGTTATGCGCAGACGCCGCATCTGACCTATGCCTCGACCTCGAGCGTCTACGGGGCGAACACGGCGATGCCGTTCAGCGAGCACAACGGGGTCGATCATCCGCTACAGTTCTACGCGGCGACCAAGCGGGCGAACGAGCTGATGGCACATGCCTACAGCCACCTGTTCCGCCTGCCGACGACGGGGCTGCGGTTCTTCACGGTCTACGGGCCGTGGGGGCGCCCGGACATGGCGCTCTTCCTCTTCACCAAGGCGATCCTGGCCGGCGAGCCGATCCGGGTCTTCAACCACGGCAACC